>JAICSH010000015.1 GCA_025936995.1 Thermoleophilia bacterium
CAGCGTGCGGATGTGCGAGCCGTCGACGTCGGCGTCGGTCATGACGATTACCCGGTGGTAGCGGAGCCCGGCGATGTCGAACTCGTCGCCGATCCCGGTGCCGATCGCGGTCACCATCGACTGGATCTCGGTGTTCGACAGGACCTTGTTGATCCGGTTCTTCTCGCTGTTGATGATCTTCCCGCGCAGCGGCAGGATCGCCTGGTAGGTGCGGTCGCGGCCGGTCTTCGCCGAGCCGCCGGCCGAGTCGCCCTCGACGATGAAGAGCTCGGCGAGGGAGGGATCGCGGATCGAGCAGTCGGCGAGCTTGCCCGGCAGTGAAGAGCCGTTGAGCGCAGACTTCCGCGTCAGCTCGCGCGCCTTCCGCGCTGCGAGCCGCGCGCGCATGGCTGCGATCGCCTTGTTGCAGATCTGCTTCGCGTCCTGCGGGTTCTCTTCGAGGAACTGGCTGAGGTTGGCGTTAACCGTCGTCTGGACGAGGCCTTCGATGCCCGGGTTGCCGAGCTTCGTCTTCGTCTGCCCCTCGAACTGCGGGTTGCGCAGCTTGACGGATACGACCGCGGCGAGGCCCTCGCGGACATCCTCGCCGTCGAGGCTCTCCTCCTTCTTGAGGAGCTTGAGCTCTTGCGCCTTCGCGTTCAGCGTCCGCGTCAACGCGCTGCGGAAGCCGGACAGGTGCGATCCGCCCTCGACCGTGTTGATGTTGTTCGCGAAGGTGAAGACGGACTCCTGATAGGAGGAGTTCCACTGCATCGCCACCTCGACGGCGCCCTGCTCGGTCTCTCCCTCGAAGTAGACGAGCCGCTTGTGGATCGGGTCCTTCGCCTCGTTGATATACGCGACGAAGTCGCGGATGCCGTTCTCGTAGTGGAATTCGACGGTCTTCCCTTCCGCGCGCTCGTCGACGAGCTTGATGTACAGGCCCCTGGTGAGGAACGCCGTCTCGCGCAGCCGCTGGGTCACGGTTGCCGCCTCGATGTCGAGCTCCTCGAAGACCTCGGAGTCGGGCAGGAACGTGATCGTCGTTCCCGTCGGATCCCCCTTCGCCATCTCTCCGACGGTCTCCATGTCGCCGGTGGGCTCCCCGCGCTCGAACTCCTGCCGGTGGACCTTGCCGTCGCGGTGCACCTCGGCGACGAGCCGCTCGGAGAGCGCATTCACGACCGAGACACCGACGCCGTGCAGCCCGCCCGAGACCTTGTAGCCCTCGCCGCCGAACTTCCCGCCCGCGTGGAGCTTCGTGAGGACGACGGTCAACGCGGGCAGTCCCTGCTCCGCCATCACGTCGACCGGAATGCCAGAGCCCCAGTCCTGGACGGTGACCGAGTTGTCCGGATGGAGCGTGACCTCGATCCGGTCGTTGCGGCCTGCGAGCGACTCGTCGACCGAGTTGTCGACCACCTCGTAGATGAGATGGTGGAGGCCGCGGAGGCCGGTCGAGCCGATGTACATACCCGGCCGCAACCGGACCGGCTCGAGTCCTTCGAGGACGGTGATGTCCCTTGCGGTGTAGTCCGTTTCAGTCATGAAAAAAGCCCTGCAAATTCAGCATTTGCGGGCAGTGCGAAGTGTATCAGACGGAGCGGCCGTCGGGCGCACGAACTAACGCCGCTTTTATCGTTTTGGCAACAGATTCGCGCAGGTCTGGATCCGAGATCCCGGAGGCGAGCGAAGCCGCCTCGCGCGCCTGCTCCGGAGTGGCCTCGGGCGGAGGCGGCGGAGGCGGATCGGCGGAGGTGTCCGGCAGCGGCCCCGGGACGAAGCGGAGCCGTGGACGGCCCGGCAGGCGACCCGAGATCTCGGCCGCCCGCTGGGTCAGCTCGAAGCCCCAGATCGCGTCGCGGACGTGCACGACGAGCGTTCCGTCGGGCTGCGTCCGCGCCGGCCAGGCGTTCCGCGCGATCTCGTCGCCGACGGCGGCGGGCCAGTCCGTGGCAGCGTCCCCCGCTCCGCCGTCCGCCCCGACCCGGCGCAGCTCGGCACGAATCTGGTCGCCGACCGGCTCCACTACGCCGCCGCCTCCAGGACCGTGCCGGACGTCACCTCGAGCAGCTGGTCGGGCGTGGCCGGCAGCATCGCGGCGTCGGTGGCCGTGACGAGCGCCTGGCCGGCGCTGCGCACACGCGCCGCGAGAATCCGGCGCCGCTCCGGATCGAGCTCGGAAAGGACGTCGTCGAGCAGGAGAAGTGGCGGCACCCCCGTCCGGTCGACGATCGTCTCGGCCTCGGCCAGGAGGAGCGCAAGCAGAGCGAGGCGCTGTTCGCCCTGGGAGCCGTAGTTGCGGAGATCCCGGTCCCCGGCGGCGAGCACGACGTCGTCGAGATGCGGGCCGAGCGAGGTGATCCCGCGCTCGAGGTCGCGGTCCAGTACCGCCGCGAGCGCCTCCTGCGTAGGCGGCTCACCCTCGTAGCGGAGAGACGCGTGGTCGAGTCCCAGCTCCGCGGCGCGAGCGCCGAAGGACGGGCCGAGCTGGTCGAGCGCGTCGAGCCGCGCCGCGACGAGCTCCGCGCCGAGCAGCGCGACGCGCTCACTCCATGGCTCGATCGCGTCGCGGCCGGAGAAGCCCCCCGCAGCCCGCCGGAGAGCCGCGTTCCGTTGTGCCACCGCCGCGCCGTACTCCGCCGGCAGCGTGGCGCGCGCCGGTGCGAGGCGACCGAGAACGCGGTCGAAGTACGCGCGACGCGAGGCCGGCGGGCCTTTGACGACGCCGAGCCGGTCCGGCGTGAAGACGAGCGTCGAGACCACCGTCCGCAGCTGCTCCGCCGCCCGCAGAGGAGCACCGTTGAGCCGCGCGCGCTTCCCCTCTCCCCGCTGCACCGTCACCTCGAGCTCCATGCGCACGTCGCCGCGGCCGCCGGCGACCGCCGCTCGCGCTCCGTCGGCACCGAACCGGACGACCTGCGAGTCGGTCCTCGTCCGGGGAGAGAAGCCCTGGGTCGCGACGTGGACGCCCTCGAGGAGATTCGTCTTGCCGACGCCGTTCGGCCCGACGAGGAGCACGAGACCGCTCCGCAAGGCGAGCTCGAGTCGCTCGTAGGAGCGGAAGTTGCGAAGTGAGACCGTCTCGACGACCAGCGCCGGTCAGCCCGGCAGGCGGATCGGCATCACGAGGTACGTGAAGTCTTCGCCCTCGTCGGTGAGGATGCACGGGCGGAGCGAGCTGATGAGCTTCAGCCGAACGTCGTCGCCCTCGACCGACTCGAGGCCCTCGCGCAGGAACTCCGCGTTGAAGCCGATCTCGAGCGGCTCCCCGCTGTACGCGATCGGCATCGACTCCTGCGACTCACCCACCTCGTGCGTCCGCGCCACCACCGTGACCTCGCCGTCGGCGAAGCGCAGCTGCAGCGGCGTCGCGCGCTGGATCATCACGGCGGCGCGGCGCACGACGTCGAGGAGCTCGGCGCGCGCGACGGTCAGCTCGTGCTCGAACGTCTCCGGCAGAAGCTGCCGGTAGTTCGGGAACTGGCCGTCGATGCGCCGCGTCGTCAACCACACCCCGTCCGCCGAGAAGATGACCTGGTTCTCCTGCACGCCGACCGCGATCTCGTCGGAGTCACCCGCGACGCGCGCGAGCTCCTGGAGCGCGCGGCTCGGGACGATCGCCTCGAGGTCCGGCGCCGGCGACTCGAGCGCAGTCTCCTTTACGGCGAGCCGGTACGAGTCCGTCGCGGCCATCACGAGCTTGTCGCCTGCGAACTGGACGAGGACGCCGGTGAGGACAGGGCGCGCCTCGTCGCGCGAGGCCGCGCGCGCGACGCGGGCGATCGTCTCAAGCAGCGCCTCGCGATCGACGGAGAACGTCTGCGTCTCCGCGACCTCCGGCAGCCGCGGGAAGTCCTCGGCGTTGTACGTGTGCAGCGTGTAGCTCGCGCTGCCCGACGCGACGTGGACGACCGACTCCGACGCGCGGTGCTCGAGCGTGACATCGTCGCCGGGGAGCAGCCGCGCGATGTCGACGAGCGTCCTGCCGGGAAGCACGACTGCGCCGTCGCCCTCCACCCGCGCCGGCACGGCTGCGCGCAGCGAGAGCTCCATGTCCGTGGCGGCGAGCCGGAGCTCGTCGCCGGCAGCCTCCAGCAGGATCCCGGACAGGATCTGGATCGCCGTGCGGCTCGAGACGGCGCGACCGACGAGGGCGAGGCCCTGTACGAGCTCGTCCTTCGTGCAGGTGATCCTCAGACCGGTGCCTATTGCGATGTCACTCTCGATCATCTTGGGATTCTCGTAGAAGTAGTAGGGAGTGTGGACGACGGGGAAGACATGCCCGCTGCCGCTTGCCTCCTGGCCTCGGCGTGTGGAGGGTCATTGTGGACGATCGGAGAGGTCCCACAGGCCGGCACCGGTCAGCGCACCTGCTTCACACGTGCCGTCAGCTCCTGCACAAGGTTGTACACAGACCTGTCCTCACGGATGAGGCGCGCGATCTTGGACGTCGCGTGGATGACGGTGGTGTGGTCGCGGCCGCCGAACTCCTTTCCGATCTTGGGCAGCGAAGAGTCGGTGAGCTCGCGGGACAGGTACATCGCGACCTGCCGCGGGTAGACGATGTTCTGCGATCGCTTGTCGCCGCAGAGCTCGTCGAGCGAGAGCTGGAACCGCTCGGCGACGAGGTCCTGGATCCGCTTGATCGAGACCTCGGCGGCCTCTCCCTGCGGGAAGACGTCGCGCAGGACGTCCTGGGCGAGCTCGACCGTCATCGGCCGGCCGGTGAGAGACGAGAAGGCGACGACCCGGGTGAGCGCCCCCTCGAGCTCGCGGATGTTCGACGAGACGCGGCTGGCGGTGAAGGTCAGCACCTGCTCGTCGTGGACGTGGATCCCGTCGACCTTCACCTTCTTGCGAAGGATCGCGATGCGCGTCTCGAGATCGGGTGGCTGGATGTCCGTTATGAGACCCCATTCGAACCGGCTCCGCAGCCGCTCCTCGAGAGTTGCGATGTCGCGCGGCGGCCGGTCGGAGGACAGCACGATCTGCGAGCCGGCCTCGTACAGCGAGTTGAACGTGTGGAAGAACTCCTCCTGGAACCGCTCCTTGCCCTCGAAGAACTGGACGTCGTCGATGAGGAGGACGTCGTAGGCGCGGTAGCGCTGCTTGAAGCCTTCGATCCGCTTGTCGCGGAGCGAGTTGATGAAGTCGTTCACGAACGCCTCGCTCGTGACGTAGCGCACCGAGAGCTTCGACGAGTGTTCGGCGACGTACTGCGCCACGGCCTGGAGGAGGTGGGTCTTCCCGAGTCCGGTGCTGCCGTAGATGAAGAGCGGGTTGTACGCCTGCGCGGGGGCTTCGGCGACCGCCAGCGCCGCGGCGTGGGCGAAGCGGTTCGACGAGCCGATCACGAACGAGTCGAACGTGTACTTCGCGTTGAAACCGCCGCTTTCCGGCCGGACACGCAGGCCCGGGACCATGGGAACGACGGCGTCCGACCCCGAGCGACCCTCCGGCGCCGGCTCGTCACGGCCGGCGACACGAAGCTCGATCACGCGCTCCCTGCCCACGATGTCGCGTACGGCAGCGCCGATCAGCCCGAGGAAGTTCCCCTCGATCCAGTCGCGCGTGAACTCGCTCGGGACGGTGAGGACGAGCGCCTCGCCTTCGAGCTCGAGGCCGCGGATGTCGCCGAACCACTTACCGTAGGTCCCGTCGTTGAGCGCCTCCTTGAGCCGCCCGGAGATCTCCTCCCAGAGGTCATCTGCAGACAGCTCGAGTTGGTGCTCCACCGGCGCCCTGATCCTCCCGTCTCCGGCCCGGCGGCCAGCATAACAGTGCCTTCGCCGGGGACAAAATCGCCTGATTTGCAGGTAGTTTCCACGTGGCCCAGATCCCTCCACAGCTGTGGACACGCGTGGGGGTAACTCCCCCCAGCCGCATTCCTCCGCCCTCCGTGGCTGTGGACAAGATGGTGGACGACGCTCGTCTATACTGGCCGCCGCACCCCGCCACCCGCGGGGATTTTTCTGGCAAAGACGAGCCTTTTCGCCACCCGTGAAGCGCACCTACCAGCCCAACGTCCGCCGCCGCAAGCGCAAGCACGGCTTCCGCGCGCGCATGGCGACGAAGGCCGGTCGCGCGATTCTGAAGCGGCGGCGCGGTAAGGGCCGGGCGCGCCTCTCCGCCTAGGCGGCCGGGCGGGGCTCAGCCTCTAAGCTGCATCCGTGAAGCGCGCCAACCGCCTGTCCCGCTCCCGGGACTTCGACGCGGTGCATCGCCGCGGCCGGTCGGTCTCATCCCGTTTCCTGGTTCTCTACTGGCTGCCCCAGGACGAGCCGGCGGAACCGCGGATCGGGTTCGCAGTGCCGCGGGCAGCCGGCGGAGCGGTCGAGCGGAACCGGATCAAGCGCCGTCTCCGCGAGGTGTGGAACGAGCGCCTCGACCGCGTTCCGGCCGGGCGCGACTACGTACTGATCGTCCGTCCGGGTCTCGTGGAGTCTGCGGAGACGAACGGCTTCGCCTGGCTCGGCGAGCGCGTCGACGAGCTGCTCGAGCAGACCGGAGCGGTCGCCGCGTGAGCGTGGTGCTCCGCCTGCCCGGCCTCGCCGGCATTGGACTCGTCTGGCTCTACCGGGTCACCCTCGGCGCGCTCTTCCCCACGACCTGCAAATACCACCCGTCGTGCTCGGAGTACGCGATCCAGTCGCTCCGCCGCCACGGCTTCGTCCGCGGGAGCGCGCTCGCCGCGTGGCGCCTGCTCCGGTGCAACCCGTGGAGTCGCGGAGGCTTCGACCCGGTCCGATGATCCTCCTCACCATCCCGATCATCAGCCAGCTCGAGACCGTGATGCGTCACGTTCTCAACTTCTTCCACACGAACCTCGGGCTGACGTGGGCGTGGTCGATCGTGGCCACCACGATCGTCGTCCGGATGATCCTCGTCCCGCTGACGATCCGGCAGATCCACTCGATGCAGTCGCTGCAGAAGCACGCGCCGCAGATGAAGGAGATCCAGAAGAAGTACAAGCACGACCGGCAGAAGCAGAACGAGGAGCTGATGAAGTTCTACCGGGAGAACAGCATCAACCCGGCTGCGTCGTGCCTGCCGATGCTCCTGCAGCTGCCGGTCTTCATCGCGCTCTACTACTCGCTGCGAAACTTCAAGTTCGCGAAGGGGGACGACCTCTCGTTCCTCCACTTCATCCCGTCCATCTCGGCACACACGACTACGCACTGGGGCGGCTACGTGCTCCTGTTCGTCTACGTCGTGAGCCAGATGGCGTCGTCGTTCTTCATGATGACGACGGTCGACAAGACGCAGCGCGTGCTCTTCATGTTCATGCCGGTCGTCTTCGTCTTCATCATTGCGCGCGTCCCCGCAGGCCTCGTCCTCTACTGGGTGACGACGAACCTCTGGACGGTCGGGCAGGGGCTGATCACGCGGCGACTCGTCTCGCGAACCCCGGCGCCCGCGGCGGAGAAACGCAGCTCGCGCACTCCGCCGAAGGACGACGGCTCGAGCGGTAACGGCGCGCGCAGCGAACCCCCTTCGCCGAAGCCGGGCGGGTCGGCGGCGCAGCCACCGCGCCAGGTGCGGCGCAAGAAGAAGCGCACCAGCCGGCGATGAACGAGGTCGCGGATCTCACCGCCGAAGCCACCGGCGAGACCGTCGGCGAGGCGAAATGGGCCGCGTTGCGTGAGCTAGAGCGCCGGCATCCCGGGCTCGACAAGGGCGCCGTGCAGTTCGAGGTCATCGCCGAAGGCGAGCGGGGAATCCTTGGCGTCGGGTACGAGCCCGCACGGGTGATCGCCCACCTTCCGGCCGCCGCAGCAGAGGCCGCCGCAGCAGAGGCCGCCGCGCTCGCAGGGGCCGACGAAACCGGCCAACTCGCGGAGGCGCGGAGCCTGGTCGCGCGCATCGTGTCGGCGCTCGGGGTCGACGCGGAGGTCGATGCCCGCGAGGAGCAGGACGCCGTCGTCGTGACGTGCTCGGGGCCCGACGTCGGCCTCCTGATCGGCCGTCACGGGCAGACGATCGACTCGATCCAGTACCTCCTCAACGCGATCGGCTGGCGTGCGTACGGCGAGGAGCGGAAGGAGGTCACCGTCGACGCCGCGGGGTACCGCGCGCGGCGGAAGGCGACCCTCGAGACGCTCGCTCTGCGCGTGGCCGACAGCGTGCGGGAATCCGGCCAGGCCGAGGAGCTCGAGCCGATGACGGCCGTCGAGCGGAAGGTCGTCCACCTGCGCCTCAAGGACGTCGCCGGCGTGGGAACGACATCCGAGGGTATGGAGCCGAACCGCTACGTCGTCGTCGTTCCTGAGTGACTGGCTCGCCGCCGTTCTCGCCACACCGGGCCTGACGGCGCTCCGAGATCAGGAACGGGCGCGAGCCATGCTGCTCGACGATGCGCTGCGGGCGCTGCCGCTCGTCGAGTGCTACGGCGGCCCCCTGATCGACGTCGGCTCGGGCGGAGGCTCGCCGGGCATTCCGCTGGCCGCGGCGCTGCCCGGACGCGAGGTGACGCTGCTCGACGCCGAGCTCCGGAAATGCGACTTCCTGCGCCGGTGGGCGCCGCCGAACGCTGAGGTCGTCCGGGGCAGGGCGGAGGAGCAGCCGCCGGAGCAGTGGAACGTGGCGACGGCGAAGGCGCTCGCGCAGCCTCCCGTGGCCGCCGAGTGGTGCCTGCCTCTCGTCCGTGTCGGTGGGGCGGCGATCCTCTGGCTCGGCGAGAGCGCGGACATCGCGAGACTCGCCCATGTCTCCGAGCAGCTCGGCGGCGGTGCGCCCGAGCTCCACGACGGCCTGGCAGTGCTGTCCAAGGTCGCACCGACCCCGCCCGGGTTCCCGCGCCGCGTCGGCGTGGCGAAGAAGCGTCCGCTGGCCTAGCGACAATGGGTGCGGCAATGAGCCGCATCTACGCCCTCGCGAACCAGAAGGGCGGCGTCGGCAAGACGACGACGGCCGTCAACCTCGCAGCCTGCCTCGCCGAGGCGGGCCAGCGCGCGCTCGTGATCGACCTCGACCCGCAGGCGAACGCGACGTCGGGTCTCGGCATGCGTGCGAACGGCACGTCGAGCTACGACCTTCTCGACGGAGCGCCGCTCGCGGAGCTCGTCCATCCCACCGCGTTCGCGAACCTCGATCTCGTGCCCGCGAAGCCGGATCTCGCCGGCGCCGTCGTCGAGCTCGCGCAGCGCGGTGACGGCGAGCGCTATCTCGCGCAGGCTCTTGCCTCGAGCAGCGACCGGTACGACTTCGTCTTCCTCGACTGCCCGCCGTCCCTCGGCCCGCTCACGGTGAACGGGCTCGCCGCAGCCGACCGCGTGCTCGTGCCGGTGCAGGCCGAGTACTACGCCCTCGAGGGCCTGACCCAGCTGCTCCACTCGGTCGAGCTCATCCGGCGCCGGCTCAACCCGCGGCTCGGGATCGGCGGCGTCCTCCTCACGATGGTGGACAGCCGGACACGCCTCGCGCAGCAGGTCGAGGAGGAGGTCCGGCGCCACTTCGGGCAGCTCGTCTTCCGCACGTCCGTTCCCCGCTCGGTGCGGCTGGCCGAGGCGCCGAGCCACGGCCTGCCCGCGATTGCCTACGACCGTCGCTCCGCGGGAGCCGACGCCTACTGGAAGGTGGCGATGGAGCTTGTCGAGCGCGCCTGAGTCGTCCCCCCGCCGCGGCCTCGGTCGCGGCCTCGAAGTCCTGATCGGCGGCCAGCCGGTTCCCTCCGAGTTGCTCGAGATTCCGGTCGACGTGATCCATCCGAATCCGCGCCAGCCGCGCCGCCGCTTCGAGCCCGAAGCCGCCTCGGGACTGGCGGAGTCGGTCCGGAGGCAGGGCGTGATCCAGCCGCTGCTCGTGCGTCCGCGCGGTGTCGGCGGATACGAGATCGTCGCCGGCGAGCGCCGCTGGCGGGCGGCGCGCGAGGCCGGCCGCGAGACGGTGCCGGCGGTCGTGCGCACCGCGGACGACCGGGAGACCCTGCTGCTCGGGCTGGTCGAGAACGTCGCGCGCGAGCAGCTGACCCCGATCGAGGAGGCCCGTGCGTACGCCGTCCTGATCGACGAGTTCTCGCTCTCGCTAGGAGAAGTCGCCGAGCGCGTCGGCCGCTCGAAGCCGTCCGTCTCGAACCGGATCCGGCTGCTCGAGCTGCCGGACGACGTGCTCGGGATGGTCGAGCGAGGCCAGCTGACCGAAGGACACGCCCGCGCCGTCCTCGCCGTGCCCGACCAGGAGGGCCGTCGCCGGCTGGCGCGCGAGATCGTGAGGCGCGGCCTGTCCGTCCGAGCGGCGGAGCAGCGGGCGAAGTGGGCCGGCGCCCGGCAACGGCCGCGCACGCGCTCGGCGCCGGTCGATCCGGTGCTCGCCGATCGGATCCGGAATGCCGTCGAGCAGCTCACCGGCCGCGACGCACGGGTTCTTCCCGGACGGGTCGAACTGGCCTTCTCCGACGAGCACGACCTCGCGGAGCTGGCCGAGGCGCTCGAGAACGCGGCCGGACGCGGCTAGATGGGCGATCCTGGATTCGAACCAGGGACCTCCGCCTTATCAGAGCGGCGCTCTAACCAGCTGAGCTAATCGCCCGCGCGGAGGCCGATTGTAGCCCGGGCTCAGTGGAGCCGGTGCGTGCGGACGAGGTACTCCTCGACGGCGAGCAGGAACGACTCGTCCTGCGCGAGCTCGACGAGCCGGCCCTTGGTCACGGCGTCGAGATCTCGGTCGAGAGCCACCTCGACGACGAAGCTCGACGTGCGCCCCGTCTGCGAGAGAGAAGCCATGCGGAGGAAGATCCGGCGGGTCTCCTCGTTCTGGGAGATCGCTTCGAGCGACTCGATGTCGTTCAGCCAGAGCGGGTGCACGTGGGTCAAACGACACCCACGCGACCGGGGATACGCCGGGTTTTCGAGCGCCCGGCCTGAGCTATATTCGAGACGAGGTCGGGCCGATGCAGGAGATGCTCATCTACGGAGTCAGCTTCGATCTGGTCGGCAAGCAGCCGATCGTCCTGTTGAAGACCGCTGACGGCAACAAGTTCCTGCCGATCTGGATCGGCCACCCCGAGGCGGCGGCCATCCTCATGAAGCTCCAGAGCCAGACGTCCGTCCGGCCGATGACGCACGACCTCTTCAGCGACACGCTCGAGCAGCTCGGCGCGTCGATCAGCCGCATCACGGTCACCGAGCTGCGGGAGAACACCTTCTACGCCCAGATCACGGTGGTGCAGGACGGCCAGGAGATCGAGGTCGACTCTCGCCCGTCCGACGCCATCGCGCTCGCCATCCGGGCGGAGGCGCCGATCTTCGCCGCGGACGACGTCATCGCGGAATCCGCGATCGAGTTCGAGGGTGAGGAAGTCGACGAGGAGCAGCTCGAGGCGGAGGTGCTCAAGTTCCGCAGCTTCCTCGAGGACGTGACGCCCGACCAGTTCGTCGTCGAGAACGGCGACGAGGAGGAATAGCCGAGCTAGCGCGCGGCGACGATGTAGGCGAGTGCCGCGCCGTTGAAGAGCCCGTGGACGACCATTCCGGGCACGACGCTGTCCGTGCGGTCGCGAAGCCAGGCGAGCGCGATGCCGAACGGGACGAGGACGAGCAGCGCATCGACGAGACCGTGGGCCACCCCGAAGGCGACGCCGACCAGGACGATCGCCGGTGTCCGACCGAGGAAGCGCAGCAGCGACTGGCCCGCGCCGCGGAAGGTCAGCTCCTCGACGAACGGCGCGATCACGGCGAAGAGGACGAAGTTGGCGGCGAATGCGCCGGCGTGCGCCGGCTCCCAGTGGACGTCCGTGAGGCCCTGCTCCTTCCCGGGGCTTTCCGGCAAGGGCAGGTACGAGACGACGCCTTCCCAGAGGTAGATCGCGACGACGACGGCGAGGCCGAGCCAGAGCGCTCTCATCCAGCCGCGGGGCGGGCGGAGCGCGAGAAGGTCGAAGCGATCGATGGCGATCAGAAGGACGATCCCGAGCCAGACGCCGTAGATGATCGTCCCGCCGGCGAACGTCGCATACGAGTAGACCTCCTGATGCGAGACGCCGCGGCTGCCGCTCCCGTTGCCACCGCCCGAGAAGCGCGCCGCGTAGTTGGCCGCCGCGATCAGCGCGACGAAGAGGAGCCAGAAGGCCAGGCGTGTGTGGCTCGGACGCGGACGCGACTGGGCTTCTGCCTCCACGACGGCCCAGCATAGGCTTCGGCCCATGCGGCACTTCACCCCCGAGGAGGCGAACGCCGAGCTCGAGCACGTGCGGCCGCTCGTCGAAGAACTCGTTGCCCGCCGGCGTGAGCATGCGGCCGCGCTCGAGCGGCAGGAGGAGCTCGAGCAGAAGATCCGTGGCAACGGCGGCGGCATACCCCCGGCCGAGCTCGCGGCGGCGACCGCCGAGGTCGACGGCATCGCCCGCCGGCTCGCCCACCTCGTCGACGAGATCACGAGCCACGGCGCCCAGGTCAAGGATCTCGACACCGGCCTGATCGACTTTCCCGCGCTTCATGCGGGAGAGACGGTGCTCCTGTGCTGGCAGCTCGGCGAGGACGAGATCGCCTGGTGGCACCGAGTCGACGACGGCTTCGCCGGCCGCCAACCGCTCCCCTTCGACTGAGGACTTCGCCCCTCCGCCGCGAACTCCGTGCGGGGGATGAGTCCGTTCTGGAAGCACATCGTCGTCGCGGCAGCGATCTTCGTCGCCGTCTCGCTCTTCGCGCGGCTGATCGACTGGTCGCTCCGGAGAAGGCCGCTGCCCCCGGAGGCCGTGACCCGCTACCGCATCTTCCGCCGCACGGTGACCGCGGTCATCCTCATGGTCGGCCTCTTCTCGGCGCTGCTCGCGATCCCCGAGGTGCGCGCCGTCGCGGGCGGGCTGCTCGCCTCGTCGGCGTTGCTCGGCGTCGTCCTCGGCTTCGCAGCGCAGCGCACGCTCGGCAACTTCGTCGCGGGGATCCTGATCGCGCTCGCGCAGCCGGTGCGCATCGGCGATCGCGTCGAGTACGCCGGCTCGTCCGGGGTCGTCGAGGAGATCGGCCTCACTTACACGTTCATCCGCGCCTACGATCGGCGGCGGATCGTCGTGCCGAACGAGAAGCTCGCTTCGGAGGTGATCGTCAACGCGTCGATCCGCAGTCGTGAGACGTTCGCCGAGGTGTCGGTGCCCGTCCCGCTGACCGCGGACCTCGACGGCGCCATCGACGCGCTGCGCGAGGACGTCTCGGCCGAGCGCGACGCCGACGTGTACGTCACCTCGCTCGACGGATCGGCCATGGTCACCGTGCGCGCGGCCGCGACCGACGATCTGGCGGCGGAGCACCTGGAGCACGAGCTCCGCCTCCGCGCTCACCGGCGGCTTCGCGCGCTCGGCGTCTGGACGTGACCGCCAAGGCGAAAGGCAGATGCAAGCCGAAGCCGAAGCCGAAGCCCACGCCCAAGCGACGGCGTCGGCTCCTCCTCGTGCTGGTGGTTACCACCCCGCTCGCGCTGCTCGCGCTGACGGCTGCGGGCGGAGCCGTCTACTTCGGCTCGAGCTGCGACCTGAGCTCGCTGCGGCCGGTCGGCCAGACCGACAGCTCACTCGTCTACGGCGAGAACGGCGCGCTGATCGGCGTGCTGCCGGCGGTCGAGAACAGGACCGCCGTCGCCCGCGACGCAATCAGCCCGTGGATGACGAAGGCCACGGTGGCGATCGAGGACAGGCGGTTCTACGAGCACGGCGGCGTCGATCCGGAGGGGATCCTCCGGGCCTTCGTCGCCGACATGAGCGCCGGCCGGATCGTCCAGGGCGGATCGACGATCACGCAGGAGCTCGTCCGCAACCTCTACCTCACGCGCGACCGGACGATCAGGCGGAAGGTCGTCGAAGCGTGCCTCGCGATCAAGCTCGCGCGCGCGTGGCCGAGGGAGAAGATCCTCACCGCGTACCTCAACGACGTCTACTACGGCAACCACGCCTACGGGATCCAGGCGGCGGCGGAGACGTACTTCTCGATCCCGGCGAGCCGCCTGACGCTGGAGCAGGCGGCGCTTCTGGCCGGTCTGCCGCAGGCGCCGTCCTACTTCGACCCGCTCCACAATCCGTCGGCCGCGCTCGTGCGGCGTGACGGGGTCCTCCATGCCCTGCGGCGCAGCGGTGACCTCTCGGCCGCCGAATATGTAGCCGCCGCCGGCGACAGCAGCCTCCACCTGCGTCCGAGCCCGGCATACGCGAGCGGCGAGCCGTATTTCGACGGCTTCGCCGAGGATCTCCTGCAGCAGGAGTACGGCGCGGCCACCGTGCGCGCCGGCGGGCTGAGGATCTACACGACGATCCGACCGCGGTTGCAGCGCGCCGCGGTGCGCGCGCTCTCGCAGGTGCTCGACTCGCGCGGCGATCCGGCCGGCGCGATCGTCTCCGTCGATCCTGCAAGCGGCGCGATCCGCGCGATGGCCGCCGTCACGCCGAGCACTCCCGGAAACGAGTTCAACCTCGTCACGAACGCCGAGCGTCAGGCGGGGTCGACGTTCAAGCCGATCGTCCTCGCCGCCGCGGTCGCGGACGGGATGAACCCATGGGCGACGCAGTACCTCTCCGCCCCCTTCTACGACGCGTCGCTCGACTGGCGCGTGCGCACGTACGACGGCGCGTATGCCGGGCCGGAGTCGGTCGCCGCGGCAACCCTCCATTCCGACAACACGGTGTACGCCCGTCTTGCGCTCGACGTCGGTGCGGACACGATCGCGGCGACCGCGCAGAAGCTCGGCGTGCGGACGAGCCTGCAGGCGACCCCGTCTCTCGCCCTCGGCACGAGCGCGGTGACGCCTCTCGACATGGCCTCCGTCTACGCCACGCTCGCGGCCGGCGGCATGTACTCGCGGCCGCTTGCGATCCGGAGAGTCGTCTTTCCCGGCGGCAAGAGCGACGCCGCGTGGGGTAGCCCGCAGCGGCAACGTGCGATCCCGGATTGGGTCGCGGCCACGGTTACGCACGTGCTCGAGGAGAACATGCTCCACGGTACGGGCGTCGGCGCTCATGTCCCCGGGCGGGACGACGCCGGCAAGACCGGGACGACGGACGACTACGCGGACGCGTGGTTCTGCGGCTACACGCCGGGCCTCGAGGCGACGGTGTGGATCGGCTATCCGCGGGGCGAGGTGCCGATGCTCGACGTTCACGGAGCTGCCGTCTCGGGCCCGACGCTGCCCGCTACGGCGTGGCGCCTGTTCATGGGGTCGGCGCTCGAGGGCTCGTCGGGCGAGGCGTTCCCCGATCCGCTCTCGCCCGCGGAGTTCGCGCCCTGGAGCGGAGCGCACGCCTATCAGGCGCCGGTCGTCGCGACCGGGCCGGTCACGTCGTCCCCGTAGCGGTCGTTGTCGTCCCGCCGGCGCTCGTCGTCGCCGCTGTCGTCGTCACCCCCGCCGTGGTGGTGGGCGTGGTCGTGGTCGTGGTTGTGGGCGTCGTCTCGGTGGTTGCCGTCGACGTGCCCGGGATCGTCGTCGGGATGGTCGGATTCGACGGCACAGTGGTCGCGGCGGCGGTCGTGGTGCCCTCGTGCTTCTTGTGCTTTCGCTTCTTGCCGTGCGGCGGGCCGTGTCGCCCATGCTGCGTCGTCGGAAGGGCCACCTGCGTCGTGCCGACGGAGCCCGATCGATGCGTGTTCGCGCCCGAGCTGGTCGAGAGGATTCCCGCGGGCGCACTCGCGCCCGGGCGGGTGACGGCCCAGGCGAGAACGCCTCCCGCAGCCGCCAGCAAGAGGAGCGCCGCTGCGGCCAGGGCGGTGCCGCGCCGCTGCCGCCCCGCGGGCGCCGGCGGCGCCGGCGGCGCGAGAACCCGGGTCTCGTCCGTCTCCGGCGCGACGGGATGCGAAGCGGATGCGGCGCCCAGAGCGGCGAGGAGCGCCTCGCCGTCGGCGGGCCGCTGCGCGGGATCCTTCTGCAGCGCCGCCGCCGTGAGCGCTGCGAGCTCCGGCGGCGCGTCCCCTCGGAGGCTCTCCACGGCCGGCGGCGGCGTATGCCTGTGCATCTCGGCAAGCGCGAACGCGTCGTCGCCGACGAACGGCAGTGCGCCCGTCAGCATCCGGAAGAGGATGACGCCGAAGGAGTAGACGTCGCTCGCCGGCCCGGCGGGCTCCCCCGCCGCCTGCTCGGGCGAGATGTATGCAGCCGTGCCGAGCACCGTCCCCGCCTCGGTCAGCGTCCCGGAGCCCGCAGCGGCGCGGGCGAGCCCGAAGTCTCCGAGCTTCGGGCGTCCCTCCTCGTCGAACAGGACGTTCGCGGGCTTGAGATCGCGGTGGACAAGGCCGCGGGCGTGCAGGTGCGTCAGCCCGGCCGCGATCCCCTCGGCGAGCCGGTGGGTCTCGTCGTCCGGGATCGCGCCTCCCGCGAGGCGGTCCTCGAGCGTCCCGCCGGAGAGCCATTCAAGCGCCATGTACGGGCCCGCGGCGTCCTCGCCGTAGTCGTAGACGCGCATGACGTTCTCATGCGCGAGCGCCGCCGAGGCCTGCGCCTCCCGCCGGAACCGGGCGAGATCGGCCGTCGGCGCAAGGATCTTCAGCGCGACCGTGCGGTCGAGCGTTCTGTCGTGCGCCCGCCAGACCTCCGACATCGGGCCTCGGCCCCGGAGGTCGTCGAGCCGATACCGGCCGGCTACCTCGTCGCCCTGCCTCACGACTACGGTATGCCTCCGAGGTGGCTTCGCTACTCACGTTCGAGGAGGCGCAGGAGCGGGTCCTGGCGCATGTGCGCCCGCTTCCGGCCGAGCCCGTGCCGATCGCAGAGGCCGCCGGGCGCGTCACGGCGGAAGAGGTCCCGGCCGGCGTGGACCTGCCTCCGTTCGCGAGCTCGGCGATGGACGGCTTCGCGGTGCGTTCGGCAGACCTCCCCGGGACGCTGCGGATCGCCGGCGAGTCGGCGGCCGGGCTTCCGTACGAGGGCCGTCTCGAGCCCGGCGACGCCGTGGCGATCTCGACGGGAGCCGTCGTGCCGGAAGGCGCCGACGCCGTCGTCCCGATCGAGCGTGTTGTCAAGACTGACTACAGAGTCGAGGTGACGGACGCGGTCGAGCAGGGCGCGCACGTTCGCCCCCGCGGTGGAGATGTCCGCGCCGGGGACGCCGTGGTGCCGGCAGGGGCTCGAATCACCCCGGCGCGCATCGCCGCCGCGGCGGCCGCGGGAGTGGACGTCGTGTCCTGCCGCCGGCGCCCAAGCGTGGCGATCCTCGCGACTGGGAGCGAGCTCGTCCCGCCGGGACAATCGCTGCAGCAGGGCCAGATCTACGAGGCGAACGGCTTCATGCTCGCCTCGGCCATGGCAACGGCCGGCGCAGACGTCTCGACGGAACCTGCCGTCGCCGACGACGAGGCGGTGCTGAGGAAGGCGCTCGAGCGTGGGCTCGAGGCGGACGTCCTCGTGACATCCGGCGGTGTGTCGGTCGGCGAGCACGACCTCGTCCGCGCGGTCGAGAGTGAGCTCGGCGTGAAGGAGGTCTTCTGGGGGGTCGCGATCAAACCGGGCAAGCCGCTCGCCTTCGGCGTCCACAACGGCACGCTCGTGTTCGGATTGCCGGGCAATCCCGTCTCGGCGCTCGTCGGGTGCGAGTTGTTCGTCAAGCCCGCGCTGCGCGCGCTGCAGGGCGTTGCGGAGCCTCTGCCGCGCTTCGACACCGGGCGTCTCACCGCAGGCTTGCGGCGGAACCCCGAACGCGACGAGTTCGTGCGGGCGCGCTCGCGTGTCGACGGGGACGAGGTCGCGCTCGAGCCCGTCGTGGGCCAGGAGTCGCACATGATCGTGCGCTCCGGCTCCGCGGACGCGCTCGTGCACGTTTCACGTGGAAACGGCGAGCTCGCCGCCGGCGCAACCGTCCGCTGGCTCCGGTTCGACTGAGCTACTCGTTCACGGCCCGGCGTTCCTCGGCCATCGCCGCGCGCCGCCGCTGAGCGAGGACGACGGCGCGGACGAGCTCACGCAGAGGACCGAGGCGCGGCCGCTCGTGCGGCGCCGGGTACGGCACGTAGCGCCCGGCAGCGAGGGAGGCGAGCTGCCCCGCGGCGGCGAGCCAGCCGAGCCCCACGACGAGTAGCGGCAGCGGCGCGTACCCCACGGCGAAGAGCTTGGCGACATACCACGGCGCATCCCAGCCCAGTCCGTAATGCGTCGCGAACGACCACACGAGGTAGGCGGGACCGGCGAGGCCGGCGAGGAAGACGCTCGAGCGCAGCGCCGCATGGCGCGTTTGCACCTGCGGAAGCCAGAGCCACGCGTGTAGCGACGGGAGGACGAAGACGAGCGCGAACGGATTCGTCGCCGCGACGAGCAGTCCGACGACGCCGAGGGCGAGCAGGGCGCCGCTGTGGCCGGCAAGGCGCTCCTCCGGGCGGATCGAGCGTCGCGGGAGCAGGCTGCTGCGCGCGACGCCCCAACCCGCCGCGGCGAGCAGCACGAGCACGATGAGAGCGCCTCCCGGCCAGGTCACCCTGTCCAGAGGCGGCGGATGGCCGTTGCTGCTCCCCCAGAAGCCGAGTGCTGCGAAGACGAGAAAGAGCCCACCGACCCAGGCCCAGAAGCCGAGCCGGCTCCGGTAGCTGCGCAACGCCGGCGCGATCTCGATCCGGCGGCGGCGGCAGCGGGCGAAGAGATCGACCGCTGCGGCGAGAAACGGCAGGAGCATCGCGACGAGCACGATCTCGATCGCCCAGCCGCGCAGTAGACGCTGCCCGAGGAAGACGTAGCTCGTCGGCCCCTGCGCGAGCGAGACGCCCCGCTCCATCGCGTCGACCGCGTCCTGCGCCGCGAGACCGACGAGGCCGAGATGGCGGACATCGAGGCGCTCGGCGCCCCTCCGGGCCGTCGGCGGCCGCGCGCCCGCCGTCGTCACGGTCACCGCGGGGATCCCGCGGCTCACGAACGGCGCCTGCTCGTAGGGATTGAACGGGAACGCGAGATTGAGGAGCTGCTGCAGTCCGCTCGGGCGCGAGGGGTCGCCGCCTCCCTCCTGTGCGAGCGCGGCACGAAGTGTCTCCACGAGCCCGGGAGCGGGCGAGCGAGCGCTGTTGGCCCCGAAGACGAGGCGCGGATGTCCGGAGCCGCCGACGGCGTCGAGGTTGATCACCGCCAGGACCGTTTCGCGGCCGCGCTCCTCCGCGGCGAAGTGGGCGGCCCCGCGCGCCCCCACGGCCGCTCCGTCGGTCGAGAGGAAGATGAGCGAGTACGGGAGCGTGATGCGCTGCGCCGCGGCGGTCGGCGCATAGGAGCGCGCGAGCTCGACGAGCGCGGCAGTCCCCGACGCGTTGTCGTTCAGACCCGTTCCGATGCCCGTGTCGTCGCGGTGCGCCATGACCACGATCGCCTCATGCGGGGAGATCCCCGTCTTCGCCGCGACGAGGTTCACGAGCGTCGTCGTGTGCCCGTGAACCCGCGCGTTGAAGCGTTCGCTCCGGACGGCGAAGCCGTACGGCTGAAGCGCGCGCCGGAACCACGCGGCGGCTCCGACCGCCCCCGGCGTGCCCGGCCGGCGGTCGGGATAGCGGGACGCGAGATCGCCGGCGAGCGAGGCGGCCGCCGAGGCGTCGAACGCCGGCGGCAGGCTCGGGGCCTGCAGCGCCGCGGGCCGGGCGACGCTGAAGGCGAGGAGCAGGAGCGGCAATCCCACCAGAAGCCAGGTGCCGCGATAGAGCCGCGCGTTGACGGGACGGTCGAGTGAGCCCGGCCGCGAACGTCGGCGCTCGGGTGCGGGCGAGGCGGCCGTCACGAGCATTCAGTCTAGGGCGGTGCTCGGCGCCCAGTTTTCCCGTGGAAACGCGCGGGTTACTTGTCTCGCCCGGAAGGGAATGGCGCGGTGAGGAAGCACCGAACGGCTGCCGCCGACGGACGTGTTTGTCCGCTAGTGGTAGAAATCGGCGGGTTTAGCACCCGGAATCTACGGGAATATCGAGGTGGAATGGGCGAGGCGACGCTGGCCGAAGCGGCACAGGAAGAGCTCGAGGGCATGCGGACAGTGCGCCTTCGCGTGCCTGCACGGGCCGAGTACGTCGCGCTCGCGCGGCTCGCGCTCGCCGGCCTGGCCGACATCATCAGGCTTCCCGACGAGCTCCTCGCCGACCTCAAGCTCGCCCTCACCGAGGCGGTCTCCAACTCGGTCAGGCACGCGTACGCGGACGGAGGCGGCTACGTCTCGATCGCCTACGAGCTCCGCCCCGACGCGCTCGCCGTCGAGGTCGTCGACGACGGGAAAGGCTTCGATCCCGAGCGGCCGCCGCTGCTCGAGGGAGAGGAGCTGACCGAGGGGGGACTCGGGATCGCGATCATCCGCACGATCGCGGATGAGTTCGAGCTGCAGTCACAGCTGGGCGCACGCGGCTCACGGCTTCGGTTCGTGAAGCGGCTGCAGCCGCCTGCCTGATCGTTGTCAGACACGACAACTAATCGACGCAAGCTCCTCGTCGTCTTCAACCGTGCGCCGATCTCCTACGCCCGCGAGGGAGGCGAGCGTGTGGCACGGCGGGGAGGCGGTGGCGTCGTCACGGCGCTCGGCGGCCTCCTGGCGCACCACGACGTGACATGGGTCGCCAGCGCGATGACGGACGAGGACAGGGCCGTCGCCGCGGAGCGTGACGGGTCGTTCGTCGAGGAGACGGCGAATGGGGCCGCGTACCGGCTCCGGCTCGTCGCGCACGACCCGGGGACGTATGAGCGCTTCTACAGCGTGTTCGCGAATCCGACCCTCTGGTTCCTGCAGCACTATCTCTGGGGGTTGGGCGCGGCTCCCGACTTCGGGCCGGAGCTGCACGAGGCCTGGAGCGACGGGTACGTCCCGGTGAACGAGGCGCTGGCCTCCGCCGCCCTCGAGGAGCTCGACCGCGAGCCCGAGGCGGCGGTGCTCTTCCACGACTACCACCTCTACCTCGCGCCTCAGCTCGTGCGGGCCGCGCGGCCGGACGTCGTCACCTCGCACTTCGTACACATCCCGTGGCCTGAGCCCGACTACTGGCACGCCCTTCCGGAAGGGCTCCGCGTCGCCATTCACGAAGGGCTGCTCGCGAACGACGTCGTCGGGTTCCACACCGACCGCTGGCGGCAGGCGTTCCTCCTCGCCGCGGGGCACCTCCTCGGAGCGCGGGTGGACAGAGATGCCGGGACCGTCGAGCACCGCGGCCACAAGACACGCGTCGTCGCACGGCCGATCGGCGTCGAGCCCGCGGAGTTCGATCGGCTGCGCGAGGATCCCGCCGTGCTCGAGCGTGAGGCCGCCCTCGCGGCCAGGCGGCCGGAACAGCTCGTCCTGCGCGTCGACCGGACGGATCCCTCGAAGAACGTCGTCCGCGGCTTTCGCGCGTTCGCGTTGCTGCTCGAGCGTCACCGGGAGCTGCACGGGCGGGTCGGGATGGTCGCTCTGCTTGCGCCCTCACGGCAGGACATTCCCCTGTATGCCGACTACGTCGCCGAGATCGAAGCGGTCGTGCGAGAGGTGAACGAGCGCTTCGGAAAGGACGACTGGCAGCCGGTGGAGCTCGACATCGCCGACGACTTCCTCCGCTCAGTCGCCGGCTACAAGCAGTTCGACGTGCTGCTGGCGAATCCGGTCTTCGACGGGCTGAACCTCGTGGCGAAGGAGGCGTTCCTCGTCAACGAGCGGGACGGCGTGCTCGTCCTCTCGGAGAACGCAGGCGCGCACGCGGAGCTCGGCGATTGGGCGCTGACCGTCAATCCCCTCGACGTCTCGGGCCAGGCCGACGCGCTCCATGCCGCGCTCACGCTCGAACCCGGCGAGCGGCGCCGTCGGGCGGCCGCGATTCGCGAGCACGTCCGCGCGCACAGCATCCGTGAGTGGATCGACGCGCAGCTGGCCGACCTCGACGCCGTACGATCCGCCGGATGAGCGATCTGTCCCACGTCGACGAGTCGGGCGACGTCCGGATGGTCGACGTCGGCGGCAAGGAGCCGATGCGCCGGCGGGCGGTCGCGCGCGCGGAGGTGCGAATGGCCGCGGAGACGGCTCGGACGCTGCGGGAGCTGCCGAAGGGCGACGCGCTCGCGACGGCCCAGCTCGCCGGGATCATGGCCGCGAAGCGGACGAGCGAGCTCATCCCCCTGTGCCACCCATTGCCGCTCACCCACGTCGAGGTGTCGCTCGAGGTGCGCGAGGAGTCGGTCGAGATCGTCGCCGCGGCGGAGACGACCGCGCAGACCGGCGTCGAGATGGAAGCGCTGACCGCCGCGTCGGTCGCGGCCCTCACCGTCTACGACATGGCGAAGGCGGTCGACAAGGCGATGCGGATCACTGACGTCGTCCTCGTCGAGAAGACGAAGGAGCGCCTCGCCTGAAGGCCGCGGTCCTCACTGTGTCGGACGGAGTCGTGGCGGGGACGCGCGAGGACCGGAGCGGCGACGTGCTCCACGAGCTGCTGCGGGGCGAGGGCTACGACGTCGAGCGCCGGGTCGTCCCCGACGAGCGCGACGAGATCGCCGCGGCGGTGCGTGAGCTCGCCGCTTCGGCGCGGCTCGTCCTCACGACCGGTGGGACCGGGCTCGCGCCGCGGGACGTGACGCCCGAGGCGACGCGGGACGTGCTCGAGCGGGACGCGCCCGGAATCGCGCAGGCGCTGCGCGCGGACTCGATCGCGAAGACGCCGCACGGCCTGCTCTCGCGCGGTGCGGCCGGCGTCGTCGGCGCCACACTCGTCGTCAACCTGCCGGGCTCGACGGGAGGATGCCGAGACGGCTTCTCCGTCCTGCGCCCCGCCTTGGCGCACGCGCTCGAGCTCCTGGCCGACGCCCCCACCGCGCACGAGCAGACGTGACTGTCGGCACCGCCCCGGCACCGCTCCCGACCCGCTTCGCGCGGCTCGTCAAGGTCGAGCACACCGTCTTCGCGCTGCCGTTCGCGTATGTCGGAGCCTTCCTCGCGGTGGCTGGAACTCCGAGCGGACACGACCTGCTCTGGATCACGCTTGCGATGGTCGGGGCGCGCTCGCTCGCGATGGCGCTCAACCGGTTGATCGACGCCGGGATCGATGCCCGGAATCCGCGGACGGCGGGGCGGGAGCTTCCCAGCGGCCAGCTCTCGGTGCCCCAGGTCGTCGTCTTCTGCGTCGCCTCGCTCGCGCTCTTCCTCGCCGCCGTCTGGGAGCTGGACCCGCTCGTCCGCTGGCTCTGGCCGATCCCCGTCGCCGGCTTCGTCGTCTATCCGTATCTCAAGCGCTTCACCTGGCTCTGCCACCTCTGGCTCGGCGCGGTCGACGGGCTCGCGCCCGTCGGAGCATGGGTGGCGATCACGGGGCGGTTGCCGTGGCAGGCGTGGATGCTCGGCGCCGCCGTCGCGCTCTGGGTGGGCGGCTTCGACCTGTTCTACGGGCTCTTCGACGAGGAGATCGACCGGCGGGAGGGACTCCACTCGGTCGTTACGCGCTTCGGCGTGGCCGGTGCGTTCGCAGGAGCCCGGCTCGCTCACGCCGCGACCGTCGCGTGCCTCGTCGCGGCCGGCCTCGGGCTCCCGGTCGGGGCGCTCTACTGGCTCGGCGTCGCTGCGGTCGCGGTGCTGCTGGCGTACGAGCATTCCCTCGTCCGTCCCGGCGAACTGCGGCGGCTCGACACGGCGTTCTTCACGATGAACGGCGTCATCAGCGTCGTCTTCGCCGCGTTCGTGATCGTCGACGCGGCTCTCTAGCGGCGTTCGCGGCCTATGCTGGCTGCGTGCTCGTTGCGCGACGCCTCGGCAAGCGTTACGGGGAGAAGCGCGTCCTTCGCGGGATCGATCTCGAGCTCTCGCGCGGCGGCTTCCTCGTCATCACCGGGGCCAACGGCTCCGGGAAGACGACGCTGCTGAGGATCTGCGCCGGCCTCGCGCAGCCGACCGAGGGGAGGATCGAGCGGGACGCGGAGCGCGCGCAGGTGGGCTACCTCGCGCACGAGCCGCTCGTCTACCGGGAGCTCAGCGCGCTCGAGAACCTCGAGCTCTACGGACGGCTCTACCGCGTGCCGGAGCGGCGCGAGCGGATCGGCATGCTGCTCGAGCGCTACGGGCTGTGGGACGTCCGCCGCGATCGCGTCGCGGACTACTCGCGCGGGATGACGCAGCGGCTCGCGCTCTGCCGCACCCTCCTCCACGATCCCGCGCTGCTCGTGCTCGACGAGCCGTTCACCGCGCTCGACGAGTCCGGGGCCGCCCTGCTCGACGCCCAGCTCGCGGAGCTGCGCGGCGAGCGGACGCTCATGGTCTCGACCCACGACCCGGGCCGTGTGGCGTCGCTCGCGACAGCCCGGCTCGAGCTGGCGGCGTGACCTACGCGAGAGACGTCGGCGCGCTCGCGCGCAAGGACCTCCTGCTCGAGCTGCGGGCGCGGGACACGCTGCCGGCGATGCTCCTCTTCGTCGTCTCGACCTTCGTCGTCTTCCACTTCTCGCTACCCGCGCATCCTTCGAGGCTCGCGGCGAGTGGGCTCCTGTGGGTGGCGATCCTGTTCACCGCGCTGCTCGGGCTCGGGCGTGCGTTCGTGCCGGAGCGGGAGCAGCGCGTGCTCGACGGGCTCGTGCTTGCCCCGTGCGACCGGAGCGCGATCTGGCTCGGCAAGTCGATCGCGACGCTCGCCTTCCTCGTCGCGGCGGAGGTCGTCGCGCTGCCGGTCTACGCGCTCTTCTTCCGGCCGCTGAGCGGGGCAGCCGTGCTCGGCGTGGCCCTCGCGGACGTCGGGATCTGCGCGGTCGGGACGTTCCTCGGCGCGATGGCGGTGACGACGCGAGCCCGCGAGCTCATCCTGCCCCTGCTCTTCCTGCCGCTGGCGATCCCGATCGTCATCGGCGGTGTCGGCTCCGGTGCTGCGGACTCGCCGGGCCGCTACCTCGGGTTCCTCGTCCTCTACGACCTCCTGTTCGCCGTCGTCTGCTGGGCGTCGTTCGAGTATGTCGTCGCCGAGTAGGCCGGCTGCTGCGACAATCCGTGCCGTGGGTCGCACGCGTCGCATCCCCCTGCCCGCGCTCGCCGCGACGTCGCTCGTGCTCGTCACGACGGCGATCGCCTTCGTCTTCTTCGTCGCGCCGAACGACGCGGACCAGGGCTTCTCGCAACGGATCTTCTACTTCCACGTCTCGCTCGCCTTCACGGCCTACGCGTGCTTCGCCGGCGGCGCGTGGAACGCGTTCCGGCACCTCTGGAAGCGGGATCCGCGCGCCGATCTCCGGAGCTACGTCTGCGTGCACCAGGGGCTGATCTTCGGGACGCTCGTCCTGCTCACCGGGTCCATCTGGGCGAAGATCTCGTGGGGCCGGTGGTGGATCTGGAGCGAGGACGAGCTCGTCCTGTTCCTCGTCCTCTACCTCTTCTACTGCGCGTACTTCATGCTCCGCTTCTCGGTCGATCCCGGGCCGCAGCGCGCGAACCTGAGCGCGGTGTATGCGCTCTTCGGCGTCGTCCTCATCCCCGTGAGCTTCGCCGCGATCCGGCTCGCGAAGACCCTCCTCCATCCCGTGGTGTTCACGCCCCACGGCCCCAACTTCGGCGGCTGGATCCTCGTCACCTATTGCCTCGCGCAGGTCGCGATGCTCGTCCTCGCGTACACGCTCTACCGGCTCGAGCTCGGCGCCAAGCGGCTCGACGGGCGGCTGCGCCGGCTGAGGGAGGTGCTCGTCTGACCACTTCGGAGAAATACGTCACCGCGGCGTACTGCGTCGTCTTCGCCGTCGTCCTCGTCTACGTCCTGATCATGGCGCTCAAGCTCCAGCGGCTCGAGCGCGAGGTCGACGAGCTCGCGGGGCGCGCGCCTGCGGACGACGCGGAAGAGGCTCCGCGGGAGCCGGCGCGAGTTGGCTGAGCTGCTCTTCTGGCCGGCGCTGTTCCTCTACGGGGAAGCGGCGATCGGATACTTCGGCGAAGTGAGGCGTCCGGGCCTGGCCGGGCGCGCCGCGACGTGGGGCGTCCGTCTCGGTTGGCTCCTGCAGACCGCGCTGCTCGGCGTCCAGGCGGCTCGCGACGACGGCTTCCCGTGGGGGACGTGGGCCTCGTCGCTCGATCTCTTCGTCTGGCTCGTCGTTTCCGCGTATCTCATCTGGGGTTGCCGCAGGCCGTACCGGCTGCTCGGCCTCGTCGTCATGCCGCTCGCGGTGGCGCTGCTCGTCGTGGCCCGCGCCGGCGGAGGGACCGGAATAGGGGCTGCGAGCCACTACTCGAACCTCTTCCTCGTCGTCCACGTCGGGCTCGTCCTCGCCGCATTCGCGGGCTTCACGCTCGCCGCGGCCATCTCGGGGCTCTACATCTGGCAGGAGCGGCGGCTGAGGTCGCGGCCGGCGGCGATCCTCCGCCGGCAGATGCCCGCGCTCGCGACGCTCGACTCGCTCGCGTTGCGGACGGTCGCGTGGTCGGTGCCGCTGCTCACCCTCGGCGCCGCCGTCGGCCTCGTGCGGCTCGTCGCCCGCGGTGACAGGCTCGACGCGCTCATCGCGGTCACCGCCGCCACCTGGATCGTCTGGTGCGCGTATCTCGGACTGCGGCTGCTCGGCGGCTGGACGGGACGGCGCGCCGCCTATCTCGCCCTGGCCGGCTTCATTCTCGTTGGCGTCGTCCGGCTGGCGCTTCCGGCCGCCCACTTCGCATGATGCGCCTCGTCCTGATCGGCACCTCGCACCACCACGCTCCGGTGGAGCTGCGCGAGCGGGTCGCGCTCGGGCGCGACGAGGCGCAGGCCCTCGCGGCGCGGCTGGCCGAAGGCGGACGCGAGGCGGCGTGCCTCTCGACCTGCAACCGGACCGAGCTCTACGTCGCGGCAGACGACGCGGAGCAGGCCGAGCGCGACGCGGTCGCAGCGCTTGCGTCGCTCGAGCCGGACGTCGAGCCCGCGCTCTACCGGTTGCAGGACCGGGCGGCTGCCCATCACCTCTTTCGCGTGGCGGCGGGACTCGATTCCCTCGTGCCGGGCGAGGGCGAGATCCTCGGCCAGGTGCGCCTCGCGCACGAGCTCGGGACGACGGGAGCGCTGCTCGACAGGCTCTTCCGGCAGGCGCTTCACGCTGGACGGAAGGCGCGCGCGCAGACGGCGATCGGGCAGAGCCCGGCTTCGGTGTCCGCGGCCGCCGCGGCTCTGGCCGAGCAGGTGTTCGGGAGCCTCGAGGGGCGCTCGATCCTCCTTCTCGGCGCCGGCAAGGTGAGCGACCAGGCGGCGCGCAACCTCGGCAGCCGGGGCGCGGAGATCACGCTTGCGGCCGACAGCAAGACCGACCGCGACCGGATCCGCGAGCAGCTGGCGGAGGTCGACGTCGTCATCGCGTCGACGAATGCGCCCGGGCTCGTGCTCGATGCTGCGACGGTCGCCGACGCGCTTCGGCTCCGGAAGGGACGCCGTCTCGTGCTCGTCGATCTCGCCGTTCCGCGCGATCTCGAGCCCGCGATCGGGGAGCTCGACGGCTGCTACCTCTACGACATCGATGACCTCGAGCAGATCGTCGTGGAGACCCTCTCCGTGCGGCGGCGCGAGGCCGAACGGGCCGAGGCGATGGTCGCCGGGGAGGTGGAGAAGTTCCACGAGTGGCACGCGTCGCTCGACGTCGTGCCGGCAATTGCGTCGCTTCGTGCGCGGGCCGAGGAGATCCGCGAGGCCGAGCTGCAGAAGGCCGAGTCGCTCCTGGGGCGGCTCGACGAGAGCCAGCGGCGGGCGGTCGAGGCCGTCACGGCCCAGATCGTGAACAAGCTCCTCCATCTGCCGACCGTGCGGATGAAGGAGGCGGCCGCGGCAGCCGACGGGGTCCTCTATGCTGAGACGGTGCGGCACCTCTTCGGTCTCGGCGAGGACGAGCGCTGAGGCTCGGGCAGCTCACCGGCCGTCCGCTGCCTCTCCAGGTGCCGACGGCATTCATCCGAGTCAGGCCGCGTGGCGTGGGATGCGCACCGCTCGTGCGGCGCCCCTTGCCCTGTGCTCGTCCGCGTCGGCAGTCGCGCCAGTAGGCTCGCGCTCACTCAGGCCGAGCGCGCCCTCGCGTCGCTGCGGGCGCCCGGCATCGAGCTTGCGCTGGTCCCCATCACGACGGCCGGCGACCGCGACCGTTCGCGTCCGTTCGGCGAGATCGGCTCTCGCGGCGTCTTCGTGAAGGAGCTCGAGGAGGCGTTGCTCGAGCGGCGTATCGACGTCGCCGTCCACTCCGCGAAGGACCTGACCGCGTCCGACCCGGCCGGGCTGGTGGTCGGCGCCTACCTCCGGCGCGAGGATGCGCGCGACGCGCTCTGCGGCGCCGAGGAGCTGCAGCCGGGAATGCGGATCGGGACGGCCTCGGTGCGACGGAAGGCGCAGCTCCTGGCCGTCGATCCGACGCTCTCGATCGAGCCGTTGCGAGGGAACATCGACACGCGCCTGCGGAAGCGCCGGGAACGAGGGCTCGACGCGATCGTGCTCGCAGCGTGCGGTCTCGACCGGCTCGGGCTCGCACGCGAGATCGGACACCGTTTCGAGCCGGAGGAGATGCTCCCCGAGGCCGGTCAAGGCGCGCTCGCGCTCCAGGTGCGGGCGGGAGAGGAGCACCTGGTCGTGGCTGCGGACGACCCGGACACGCGGGAGCGCGTCGAGGCGGAGCGGGCGGTCGTCGCCGCCGTGGGCGGCGGTTGCCTGGCTCCCGTCGCCGCGCACCACGACGGCTCGACGCTGACCGGCCTGGTCGCGGCCGAGGACGGATCGTGGATCGAGCGGCACACGGGCGACGACCCCGAAGCGCTCGGGGCGGAGCTGCTGGATGCGAGTACTCGTCACTCGTGAGGAGCTCGTGGCCCGCGTCGCGTCGCTCGGGCACGACGCGGTCCTCTGCGAGCTGATCCGCGTCGAGCCTCTGGGCGACGACCCGGTCGACGCCCGCCCGTACGACTGGCTCGTCGTCACGAGCCGCAACGGCGCGCACGAGCTCGCACGGCGCGGCGTCACCGCGAACCGGATCGCGGCGATCGGACCCGCGACCGCCGACGCCCTGCGTTCACACGGGCTTCGCGTCGATCTCGTTGCCGCGACCCACTCGCAGGAAGGCCTGCGGGAGGAGCTGCCGCCGGGGAAGCTCCTGCTCGCGGCCGCCGAGAACGCGCGGCAGGACGTGCTCGACGCCGACTTCATGCCGCTCTACCGGACGGTCGAGCTGCGGCCCGACGTGCCGGAGGCAGACGTCGCGCTCCTCATGTCCGGCTCCGCCGGGCGCGCCCTCGCTGCGACGGGAGCGCGCATGCCCGTCGTCGCGATTGGCCCCCAGACCGCTGCCGAGGCGCGGTCCGCGGGGCTGGAGGTCGTCGCCGTCGCGGTCACTCACGACCTCGACGGCCTCGTCCAGGCATTACGTTCTCGCTCGTGGTCATCACCTTCCTGACCGACTTCGGCCTGCAGGACGACTTCGTGGGCACATGCCACGGGGTCATTGCGACGATCGCCCCGGATGCCCGCGTCATCGACATCACGCACGGGGTCCGGCCCGGGCACGTGCTGCAGGGCGCGCTCGTTCTCGCGAACACGCTGCCCTACATGCCGGCAGGCGTCCATCTCGCCGTCGTCGATCCCGGCGTCGGCGGCGGCCGCCGGGCTCTCGCGCTGCGCGACGGCGAGGGGCGGCTGCACGTCGGCCCCGACAACGGCCTCCTCCTCGCGGCGGCGGAGCGGTTCGGCGGGGTCGCCGAGGCGTACGAACTGGCCAACGCCGACTACTCGCTGCAGCCGGTGTCGCGCACCTTCCACGGCCGCGATCTCTTCTCCCCGGCGGCGGCCCACCTCGCCGCAGGCGTGCCGCTCGAGGAGCTCGGCCCGCCGCTCGACCCGGAGGCGCTCGTGCATGTCGAGATTCCCCAGCCCGAGGTGGGACAGAACCGGATTCGCGCGGTCGCGCTCGTCGTCGACCGGTTCGGAAACGTCGCGCTCAACCTCCGGCGGGAGCACCTCGCGCACGCGGAGCTCGCCGCCGGAACGCGCGTGGAGCTCACCTGCCGCGGCGAGCGGTTCTACGCGGTCTCGGCGCGGACGTTCGCTGACGCCCAGCGCGGCTCGCTGATCCTCTACGAGGACAGCTACGGCAGCCTCGCCCTCGCGGTGTCGCGCGGGAGCGCTGCCCAGCTCCTGCGAGTCGAGGAGGGAGGCGAGATCGTCCTCGATCTCGTGGCCCGGTGATCGACGGCCAGCGGTTCGCGCGCATGGTCACCGACGCAGTCGTTCGGCGGCCGCTGCTCTGGCGGCTCTTCCGCCGGCCGCTGCGGAGGATGTTCGACGGGCTCGCCCCGACGTGGGAGACGCGGATCGGCCCGCATCACCTCTTCGCGCTCGACCTCGCGCTCGAGGGCGTCCAGCCGCCGGAGCGCATCCTCGACCTCGGCACCGGGACGGGCGTCGTCGCGATCGCGCTCGCCGAGCGCTATCCGGAGACCGACGTCCTCGGCGTCGACATCAGCCCGGGCATGATCGGGGAGGCTCGCCGGAAGCTGCCGCAGGAGCTCGCGAGCCGAGTCCGCTTCGAGGTCGGCGACGCCTCGGCGCTCCCCTACCCGGGCGGCCGTTTCGCGCTCGTGGTCCTCTCGAACATGATCCCGTTCTTCGACGAGCTGGCCCGGGTCGTCGCGCCGGGAGGCACGCTGGTCCTGTCGTCGTCGAGGGGAGCCGAGACGCCGATCTACGTCGCTCCTGTCGTGCTCCGCGAGGAGCTCGGCCGCCGGGGGTTTGCGGAATTTGCGGAGTTTTCGGCGGAGCCGGCGACTGCGCTCCGCGCGAAGAGGGGTTAGGGTCCGGCCAACGGTCGTCCGCGACACGGTTGCACCGGTCCGAACGACCTGAGGCCCCCGAGTACGCGCAAGCGTCCACGGGGGCCTCGCTGTCGGTGGCGCTAGATGTGGCCCCCGAACCAGCTGACATGCTGCTGGAGCAGCGGCACGAGGAAGTAGAGGACGAACGCGCCGCTCACGACCCACATGAACGGGTGGATTCGCTTCCACTCGCGCCGCGCGGCGCAGATCACGGTGTACGTGATGAAGCCGAAGCCGATGCCGTTCGTGATCGAGTATGTGAACGGCATGACCATGATCGCGAGCGCCGCCGAGAGGCCGATCGCGAGATCGTGGAAGTCGATGCCGGCGAGCTTGGCCACGCCCGTGCCCTCGGCCTCGCCCTCCATCTCGGTTAGCGTCGAGATCATCAGCCAGCCGACCACGACGAGCGCTGCGGCGGTCGCCTGGGCGGGGACCATCCCGATCAGCGGCGAGATGAACATGAACGGGAAGAAGAGGAGCCCGGCCACGATCGCGACCCAGCCCGTGCGGCCGCCGGCCGCGACACCGGAGCCCGACTCGATGAACGTCGTCGCGGAGGACGACGAGGCGGCGCCGCCGGCCGCTGCGGCGAGGCCGTCGATGACGAGCGCCTTCTTGAACTTCGGGATGTTGCCGCTCGCGTCGACGTAGCCCGCCTGCTTGCCGACCCCGATCGCCGTCCCGGAGAAGTCGAAGAAGTCGCTCAGGAAGAGCGAGAAAACCCAGACGAGCGAGGCGATCACGCCGAGCTGCGTCGTCGAGAACGAGTGCAGGCTGATGTTCCCGACGAGGCTGAAGTTCGGGGACGCGTAGAGGTGATGCCAGCCCGGCCACGTCGCCGTCGCCGTCCCGAACGCGCGGTGGTGGCTCACGAGCGCGTTGATGACCGTCGCGACGGCCGTCGTGCCGATGATCCCGACGATGAGGTCGCCGCGGAAGCGGACCGCGCGCAACGCGAACGTGAAGACGATGCCGAAGAGCGCGACGAAGATCGGCCACGTCGTGAAGCTCCCGAGCGTCACCGGCTGGCCGGCGCTCGGCGGCATCGACGCGATGATCCCCGAGTTGTAGAGGCCGATGAACGCGATGAAGAGGCCGATGCCGATCGCGATGGCCTTCTTCAGCTCGAGCGGGATCGCCCTGAAGATCAGCTCGCGCAGGCCGCTCACGGCGAGCAGGACCATGGCCACGCCCTCTAGCACGACGAGCCCCATCGCCTCGGGGAAGCTCGCCTTGCCGCTCGCGACCAGGCCGTAGGCGACGACCGCGTTGAGGCCCATGCCCGGCGCGATCGCATAGGCGTAGTTCGTCGTCAGCCCCATGAGGATCGACATCACGCCCGCAACGAGGCAGGTGCTGGTGAGGACGGCGGAGAAGGCGAGCGACGGCCCGAACTTGGGGTGTGCCCCGGTCAGGATGATCGGGTTGACGAAGATGATGTACGACATCACGACGAACGTCGTGGCGCCGGCCATCGTGTCCCGCGCGAGCGTCGTGCCGCGCGCGGCGAAGCCGAAATAGCGCTCCAGGAGTCCGTCGGCCCGGAACGATGCTGCGATGGTGCTCATGCTGTTGTCCTCCCCTGGACTAGAACGACCCGAGGCAGAAGAAGCTAAAGCTCGCGCCCGACGGAGCAAAGACCCCTCCGGGCAGAAGCCCGCACGTTGCGAGGAAATCGCACGTCCGGTGGCGCCGAATCGAGCGAGTGAGGAATGGCGAGGGCCGGACTCGAACCGGCGACACCCCGGTTTTCAGCCGAGTGCTCTACCAGCTGAGCTACCTCGCCGCGGCTGGGCGGCGGTCAGTGTAGCCAGGCCTCTCCGCGCGGGCGCGTTAGCCTCCGCGCAGTGAGCGTCGACGATGCCGCCCGCGAGATCGCCGTGATCGGCGCGACTCTCGACCTCGGCGCCGGCAGGCGCGGCGTCGACATGGGCCCGTCGGCGATCCGCTATGCGGGCCTCGAGCAGCACCTGACGGAGAAGCTCGGCGTGCAGGTCTCCGACATAGGCAACGTCATCTCGCCCGTCGTGGAGACGACGGCGGTGGGCGACGAGCACGCCCGCTACCTCGACCAGATCCTCGATCTCTGCGACCGGCTGGCCGGGTTCGTCGCGGAGGCCGCCGGGCGAGGAGCGCTGCCGCTCGTGCTCGGCGGTGACCACTCGGTGGCGCTCGGATCCCTCGTCGGCATGGCGCAGGCGCGAGGGCGTGGCGGGGTGGTCTGGATCGACGCGCACGGGGATCTCAACACGCCGGAGTCGTCTCCCAGCGGGAACGTGCACGGGATGGTGCTCGCCGCGGCGCTCGGGCTCGCCGGCGACGCCTTCAAGCGGGACGGGTGGCCGCTGCCCGCGGTCGAGCCGGGGAAGGTCGCGCTCGTGGGCGTCCGCTCGCTCGACGACGGAGAGCGCGAGCTTCTGCGCGAGCTCGACGCCAAGGTGTTCACGATGAGCGAGGTCGACCGGATCGGCGTCGAGCCCTGCGTCCGGGAAGCGCTCGCGCACGCGGCCGGCGGCGCGTTCCTCCATGTCTCGCTCGACATGGACGTCGTCGACCCCGATTACGCGCCCGGTGTCGGCACTCCGGTCCGGGGGGGCCTTTCCTACCGCGAGGCGCATCTCGCGATGGAGACGGTGGCGGAGTCCGGGCTGATCGACTCGATGGACGTCGTCGAGGTCAATCCCATCCTCGACCGCGAGAACGCGACGGGACAGCTCGCGGTGGAGCTCGTCGCCTCCGCGCTCGGCGCACGCATCCTCTGATGCTCCGGTTGGAGGTCCGCGAGGGAGACATCGCGGCGATCGAGGCCGACGCGATCGCGAATGCCGCGAACGACCGCCTCTGGATGGGCGCAGGCGTCGCGGGAGCCCTCAAGCGGGCGGGCGGTGACGAGATCGAGCAGGAGGCGATGGCGATCGGCGGGATCCCGATCGGCACGGCTGTCGCGACGACGGCCGGACGGCTTCGGGCTCGCTGGGTGATCCACGGCGCGGTGATGGGCCAGGACCTGCGGACGGACGGCGACCTCGTCCGCCGCACGACGCGCGCCTGTCTCGAGCTCGCCGACGAGCTCGCGTGCCGCTCGCTCGCGCTGCCTGCGTTCGGCACGGGAGTCGGCGGCTTCCGGCTCGCGGACTGCGCGGCGATCATGGTCGAGGAGGCACGGATCTACGAGCCGAGCTCGCTCGAGCTGGTGATCTTCGCGGTCTTCGGGAGCGAGGCCTACGAGGCGTTCTCGTCGGCGCTCTCTTCGCCGCTACCGGACGGCTCGTAGTAGCGGCGGCCCTCGAGCTCCTCGGGGAGGTAGCTCGTCTCGAACCCCTCGGGGTCGTCGTGCGGATAGACGTAGCCCTCGCCGTGGCCCAGCCGGCGGCCGTACCAGGAGCCGTCGCGAAGCGCCTTCGGTGGACGCGCGGCTCCGCGGTCGCGGACGTCCGCGGACGCCCGGTTCAGCGCGACGTAGCTCGCGTTCGACTTCGGCGCCCGGGCGAGGTAGATCGCCGCCTGTGCGAGATTGAGCCGCGCCTCAGGCAGGCCGACGTGCTCGACGGCCTGCGCCGCCGCGACCGCGACGAGAAGCGCGCGCGGGTCCGCGTTGCCGATGTCCTCGGAGGCGAGGACGATCATCCGCCGCGCGACGAACCGCGCATCCTCGCCGCCCTCGAGCATCGCCGCGAGGTAGTAGACCGACGCGTCGGCGTCGCCGCCGCGCATCGACTTGATGAAGGCGGACGTGTAGTCGTAGTGCGCGTTGCCGGCCTTGTCGTAGACGAGCGGCGGCTTGCGTGCAGCGTCCTCGACCTGCGTCTCGGTCACGGGGGAGCCCTCCGCCTTCGCCGTCTCCGCGGCGAGCTCGAGGATGTTGAGTGCCGAGCGCGCATCGCCGCCGGACCGGCGTGTCACGAGGGCGACGAGCTCGTCCTCCAGCTCGGCACCGAGCTCCTTCGCGCCCCGGCGCACGATCTCGGCGAGGTTCTCCTCGCTGAGCGGCTCGAGCTCGTACACCTGCGTGCGCGAGATCAGGGCCGAGTTGACCTCGTAGTACGGGCTCTCGGTCGTCGCGCCGATCAGCGTCACGAGGCCGGACTCGACGCCGGGCAGCAGCGCGTCCTGCTGCGCCTTGTTGAAGCGGTGGATCTCGTCGAGGAACAGGATCGTGCGGCGGCCCGTGGTGCCGAGCCGCTCCTTCGCGCACGCGAGCACCTCGCGCACGTCCTTCACCGTCGCCGAGACCGCCGAGAGCTCCTCGAACGCCGCGCCGGTCGAGGCGGCGACGATCCGCGCGAGCGTCGTCTTCCCGCTACCGGGAGGCCCGTACAGGATCGAGGAGCGGACGCGGTCCTCCTCGATCGCGAGCCGCAGCGCGGAGCCCTCGCCGAGCACGTGCTCCTGGCCGACGAACTCGCCGAGGGCCGTCGGCCGCAGCCGCTGCGCGAGCGGCGCGACGGCGCCCGCCCGCGCGTCCGCGGCGTCCGAGAAGAGGTCTCCCACGACCGCAGTATGCTCCGCCGCGTGAGCGGGTCGGTCGCCGACGCCTGGAGCGGTGCGAGCTACGAACGGATCGCGGAGACCTTCGCTTCGATTCACGATCGGGTCGTCGAATTGCTCGGGATCGAGCCGGGGACGCGCGTGCTCGACGTCGCCTGCGGGACCGGCGGCGTGGCGTTGCGGGCCGCCCGCGCCGGCGGGGACGTCGTCGGCATCGACATCTCGGCCGACCAGCTCGCCAAGGCGCGGCGGGCCGCGGACGCCGAGGGTCTCCGCGTCCGGCTCGACGAGGGCGACTGCCAGGAGCTTCCGTACCGGGAAGCCGAGTTCGACGCCGTCGCATCCGCCTTCGGCGCGATCTTCGCCGCCGATCACGAGCGGACGGCCGGTGAGCTCGCGCGCGTCTGCCGTCCCGGCGGCCGGCTCGTGCTCACGGCCTGGGAGGACGACGACTGGTCGGCCGTCCATGCGAAGGCGGGACGGACGTTCCCGGGGGACTCCGGCGCGCGCGAGTGGGCGAAGGAGGAGCACGTCCGTGCCCTGCTCGGCGACGTCTTCGATCTCGACCTGCAACGGGGCGGCTGGCGCATGGAGGCGGCTTCGGGCGACGAGCTCTGGGAAGTCGTCTCCACCTCGATGCCGCCTCTGCGGGCCTGGCTCGCGGCCGCCGACGAGGCTACGCGCACGCACGCCGAGCACGTCTACCGCGACTTCCTCGCGTCAGGTGTCCTCGAGCGCCAGTACATCGTCGTTCTGGGCGCGCGGCGATGACCGCGACCACGCTCAGGGACGAGGCCGCCGACCTCCTCCAGCGCCTCATTCGGGTCGACACGACGAATCCGCCCGGCAACGAGACCGCCGCGGCCGAGCTGCTGCGCGACTACCTCGAGGCCAACGGTGTCGCCTGCGAGCTGATCGCGAAGGTGCCGGAGCGCGCGAACCTCGTCGCCCGGCTTCCCGGCGGAAGCGGTCCGACTCTGCTCCTTCTCTCGCACACGGACGTCGTTCTCGCGGATCCGGCCGAGTGGTCGGTGCCGCCGTTCTCGGGCGAGCTGCGGGACGGGCAGGTGTGGGGGCGCGGCGCCCTCGACATGAAAGGACAGGTTGCGGCGAACGCGGTCGCGATCGCCTCGCTCGCGCGCGAGGGGTTCGCACCGGGCGGCGACCTCATCTTCGCGGCGACCGCCGACGAGGAGGTCGGCGACGGCTTCGGCCTCCAGTGGCTCTGCGAGGCACATCCCGACGCGGTGCGGTGCGATTTCGCGATCAACGAGGGCGGAGGCGACCGGGTCGAGCTCGACGACGGACGGCCGATCTACGAGGCCACCGTGGCGGAGAAGATGACCGCGCCGTTCCGGCTGCGCGTCCGGGGCCGCTCGGGCCACGCGTCGATGCCCGGGATAGCCGACAACGCGCTCGTCAAGGCGGCGCGGCTGATCGGGCGGCTCGCTGCATTCCGCCCGGAGCCGCAGCTCGTCCCGGAGGCGGAGGGCTTCCTCTCCGTCGTGCTCGGCGACGTGCCGCCTGCGCACGAGGCGGTCGAGCGGACGCGAGCCGTCTCGGCCGCCGCGGCCGACGTCGTCGAGGCGCTGCTCGTGCCGACCTTCTCGCCGACGATGATCTCGGCCTCGCAGAAGCGGAACGTCATCCCTGCGGTCTGCGACGTCGAGGTCGATTGCCGGCTCCTGCCCGGACAGCACCCGGAGCTCGTGGAGCCGCTGATCCGCGCGGTGCTCGGCTCGGACGTCGAGTACGAGCTCGAGTGGATCGAGCCCCCGCAGGGCGGCACGCGCTCTCCGCTCGACACGCCGCTGTGGCAGGCGCTCGCGGAGTGGGTCGCCGAGGTAGAGCCGGGGGCGAGGGCGGCCCCGCTCGCGTGCGTCGGCTTCACCGACAGCCACTGGCTCCGCGAGGCGTTCGACACCGTCGCGTACGGCTTCTTCCCGATGACCGGCGAGCTGCCACCGGAGGTGGCGACGTCGCTCGTCCACTCCGCCGACGAGCGCATCCCCGTCTCCGATCTCGAGCTCGCGGTCGGCTGGCTGCGCCACGCGGCGCGCGCGCTCCTCGGGTAGCGCCGACTACCCTTCGGCGCGATGGCCAAGGAGAAGATCCGGCTAGGCGGCATGGCCCTCCCGAACGGTGTGCTCGTGCACGGACCGCATTCGTGGGCGTGCGCGGTCAGGCTGGAGGACGGGCGGATCGAGGTCGCCTCGGCCCGGAAGCGCTTTCAGGCCTCGCGCATCGAGAATCCGCTTCTGCGCGGCCCGGCCCGCCTCCTCGAGGCGCTCGCCCTGCTGCCGCAGGTGAAGGCGAAGCTCCCTGCCGCGCGCCTGCCGATGGAGAACCCGCGCACGCTGGCGTCGATGCTCGGTGCCGCCGCGTTCGTCCGCGTCCTCCGCGAGTCGGGGTTGCGGCCGATCGCGCGCGAGCTGCTGTCCGCGATCGCCTCTGTCGCGCCCGCGGTACTCGCGCTCCGCTCGGGTGAGCTCGCGGCCTATCACGGCGCGGAGCACATCTCGATCGGGAGCTACGAGCACGGGAAGCGCGCGACGCGGGAGCACGAGCGGTGCGGCGGGCACCTCGTCGGCCCGCTCGTCGCCACGTCCGCGATCGGGAACACGCTGGCGACGCGAGCCCCCGAGCGGCTGCGGCGCCACGCGCAGGCGGCCGCGCAGATCGGCGCGATCGCGGCGGCCACGGAGCTCTTCGGCTGGATGACGCGGAACCCGTCGCATCCTCTCGCGCAGGCGCTCGCGAAGCCGGGGCACGAGCTGCAGCACCGGTTCTCGACTGCCGAGCCGAGCGCCGAGCAGCTCGAGGTCGCCGAGGCCGCGCTGGCGGCGTGCCTCGAGCTCGAGCATGCCTCCGCCGCATAGGCAGAGGCTCTCCCCGGAGGTCTTCGACCTCCCCGTCGAGAAGATGCGCACGGGCTGGTACACCGACGCGTACTTCAACCATGCTCGCGCGACGCTCCTCGCCGACGGACGTCATCCAAGGGTCGTCATCCAGGTCTTCCAGAAGAACGACGCCTGGCTCGGCGGGATGGACGAGGCGATCGCGATCCTCCGCCTCTGCTCCGAGGAACCCGACGGGCTGACGATCAGGGCTCTGTACGACGGCGACCGGCTTGCGCCATGGGAGACGGTGCTGACGATCGAGGGCGACTACACGACGTTCGCGCATCTCGAGACGGCCTTCCTCGGGACGCTCGCGCGGCGGACGCTCATCACGACGAACGTGGTGCGCGTCCTCGAGGCGGCGAACGGCAAGCAGATCATCTTCATGCCGGCGCGCTTCGACCACCACCGCGTCCAGGCGGGCGACGGCTATGCCGCCTACGTCGCCGGACGGATCACCGGCTTCGAGATCGGCGTCACGAGCGACGAGCAGGCGTCGTGGTGGGGAGGACGCGGGATCGGGACGGTTCCGCATTCACTCATCGCGGCCTACGGCGGGGACACCGTCCTTGCGGCGCGCAAGTTCGCGAAATGGGCGGCGCCGGACATGTCCGTGACGGTCCTCGTCGACTTCGAGAACGACTCGGTGAGGACGGCGCTGGAAGTGGCGGAGGCTCTCGGCGAGCGGCTCTGGGGCGTGCGGCTCGACACCTCCGAGACGCTCGTCGACCGCTCGCTGTGGGAGGACCTCGGGGACTTCAAGCCGACCGGCGTGAACGAGCGCCTCGTCCGCAAGACGCGGGACGCGCTCGATGCGGCCGGCTTCGGCCACGTGCGGATCGTCGTCTCGGGCGGGTTTTCGGTCGACAAGATCCGTGAGTTCGAGGAGCGCGGCGTCCCCGTGGACGCGTACGGCGTCGGCTCCTCGCTCATCCGCGGCGCGAACGACTTCACCGCCGACGTCGTCCTGACCGACGGGCGGCCGTCCGGGAAGTTCGGCCGGCGCTTGCGCGACAACCCGCGGCTCGAGCTCGTCGAGTGAAGCGGCTCCTACTCGCCTCGTACGGCGTCGGTGCGCTCCCGCAGGTGGTCGACGGCGACGCCGCCGGCCTGCGCCTCGCGTTCGTGCCGACCGCGGCCGGGCCCGACGCGGAGGCGAAGGAGTGGGTGCGGGCCGACCGGCGGCAGCTCGAGGCGCTCGGCTGCGAGGTCTCGACGCTCGACCTCGCGCGGACGGACGCAAGCGACGTGGCCGCGGCGCTAGGCGGGGTCGACGGCGTCTTCCTCAGCGGAGGCAACTCGTACCTGCTCCTCTGGCATGCGCGCCGCAGCGGATTCGCGGAGCACGCGGTCCCGCTCGTGGAGCGCGGCGAGCTCCTGTACGTGGGTACCAGCGCCGGGGCCATGGTCGCCGGGCCCGACCTCGCGCCGGCCGCGAACCTCGACAACCGGCGCGAGGTGCCGGAGCTCGAGTCGAGCGCAGGGCTCGGGATCACGCCCCTCACGGTGCTGCCTCACGACAACGACCCCGAGGCGCGCGTGCTGCACGACGACATCGTGGCTGCCCATCCCGACGTCCGGCTCAGGGACGGCACCGCGGTGCTCGTCCGCGGCGACGAGGCGGAGGTCGTCGACTCGCCGGTGGTGGCGTAGCGCTGCTCGCAGCCGTACGCTTGGAGCGTGTTCGCCTCCACCGTCACGTCCCGTACCTGAGCGATCGACCACGCCGAGCGTGTCTCGGTCGCGCTGCAAAACCAGGAGCTACGGCGTCAGCTGCGCGAGGCTGCGACGGCCGGCGGGCCCTTCAGGTCGCGGCTGAAGCTCCTGGGACTCTCACTCGGCTGGAAGGCCGAAGAGCGGCAGGCACGGCGCGACTCCCTCGAGCTCGACGGGGAACGGCGGCCTCCAGTCCTCTCGTCGTAGCTCGACGTCCGTGTGGCCGACCTCGACGCCGCGCGGCGCGACCGTTCCCCGCCCGATCACGCGGTAGCCGAGCTTCTGCGACACGCGCAGCGACGCCGCGTTCCCGTCGATCGCACCCGACCGCGCGACCTCCGCGCCCAGCCCGCGAAACGCGAGCTCGAGCACCGCGGTCCGCATCTCGGTGCCGACCCCGCGCCCCTGGAACCGCCGGCCGAGCCATGAGCCGGTGCCCACGGCCAGTGTCTCCCTGAAGCCGGTGCTCTCGGTCGCCTGGACGCCGGCAGGCTCTCCCTCCACCCAGACGCCGAGCTCGAGGTGCCAGGCCTCCTGGCTCCACTCTCGCCTTCGCATCTCGTGGTAGTCGATGAAGTCCGCCTGGTCCGGGTCGTCCGTCCACGGCACCGTGAACGGCATGAACGACTCGGCGTGGATCCCCTCGAGCGCCACCTCGCGCAGGGCTTCGAGGTCGTCCCGGGTGGGTAGCCGCAGCTCGAGTCGCGGTGTCCGCAGCCGGACGTCGAAGAGCGGCGAGAGGTCGGTCAACCGAGCTTCTCCGGATGTCCGAGCCGGCCGAGCTCGGCGATGTCGCGGCGGAAGAAGAGGGACACCGTCCAGTCGACGACGACGCGGAGCTTCCGTTGGGCGAGCGGCAGCTGGTACAGGTGGTACGTCCGCGTCACCCACCAGCCGGGGAAGCCGCGGAGGCGCAGGCCGAGCACCTGTGCGATCCCCTTGTGCCGGCCCAGCGTCGCGACCTGGCCGAGCATCCGGTAGCCGTACGGCTCGGCCGGGCCGGTCAGGTTGCGCGCGAGCCTCCGCGCCTGGCGAAGCGCGTGCTGGCACGTCGGCGGGTCGGGATGGTCGCTCCGCGCGTTCGGGACGCGGGCGCAGTCGCCGAGCGCCCAGACGTGCTCGTGCCCCCGCACGCGCAGGAGCTCGTCGACCTCGACACGCCCCCTCTCGTCGAGCGGCAACGACCACTCGCGCAGCAACGGGTTCGGCGCGACGCCGGCCGTCCACACGAGCGTGTTCGTGGGGATCCGTGTCCCGTCTCCGAGCACCACTTCGTCGACCGAGACCGACTCGAGCGTCGAGTCGACGTGGATCTCCACGCCGCGCTTGCGCAGCTCGGCGGCTGCGTAGTCGCCGAGGGGAGGCGGGATCTCGGGCAGGATCCGCGGCGCCGCGTCGACGAGCACCCAGCGGCGCGGCGTCGGGCGCAGGCGCGGGTAGTACCGGAGCGCGTCCTCCGCGAGATCCGACAGCTCCGCGAGCGCCTCGACTCCGGCGTAGCCCGCACCGACGAACACGAAGGTCAACCGCCGCGCGCGCTCCTCCTCGTCGAGAGCCGCGTCCGCCGCCTCGAGCTGGTGGAGGACGCGATTCCGCAGGTTGATCGCGTCGGCGAGCGACTTGAACGAGAGCCCATGCTCGGACAGACCGGGGATCGGGATCGTGCGCGGCACGGCGCCCAGCGCCACGACGAGCTCCCGCCACTCGACGGTCTGCGTCCCCTCGTCGGTCTCGACCGAGACCGTCTGTGCCTCGAGGTCGAGCGAGGTCGCGCTGCCGAGAATCAGCTCCGCACGCGGGCACATGGCTCGCAAGGGCACGACGGCGTGGCGCGGCTCGAGCGTCCCGGAAGCGGCCTCGGGCAGCAAGGGCGTGTAGAGCATGAAGTTCTCCTCGCTCACGATGGTCGCGCCGCGGGTACCGAGCTCGCGCGCGACGTACCCGCCGGCGAATCCGCCGCCGAGCACGAGCACGCCGCCGCGTGCCTCTCTCGTCCCCACGAGGGTGTCTTAGCATCCGGCGCGTCGTGGCGATCCAGGTCTCCGTCGTCGGGAGTGGAAGCGAGCACGAGTCGAACGCCGAATCGGTCGGGCGGCTCCTCGCCGAGCGCGGTGCGACGGTGGTCACAGGAGGTCTGGGCGAGGTGATGGCCGCGGCGTCCCGCGGCGCGAAGAGCGCGGGCGGCACGACGGTCGGCGTTCTGCCGGGCGAGACCCGGGCGGGCGCGAATCCCTGGCTCGACCACGTCGTGGTCACGGGCATCGGCCACGCCCGCAATCTCGCCGTGGTCGCCTCGGGAGACGCGGTGATCGCGATCGGAGGCCGCTACGGGACGCTCGCCGAGATCGGCTTTGCGCTCACGCTCGGGCGGCCGGTCGTCATGCTCGAGCCGGGCTGGCAGGTCGAGGGGACGCAGCGGGCACGGACTCCGGAGGAAGCGGTCGAGTTTGCTCTGGCAGCCTTACGGCATAGAACGATGACATGACGCACGTGCTGCTGCTCAACCTCGTCTTCTTCGTCCCGGCGACGTGTGGCGCGACGGCGTTCGCGTTCATCGTCCACCGTGTGCTCAGGAGCACGCCGCCGCCCGCGGCCTCCCCGCCCGGAGGAGGAAGCAAGATCCCGCTGCCCGCGGCAGGGCCGGACGACCTGGCCCGCTCCGCCTAGCCGGTCGCGCGGGTGGCGTGGCGCGCGCGGAAGCTGCGCGCCTTCTCGCGGTTCCCGCAGACCTCCATCGAGCACCAGACGCGCGAGCGGTTGCGCGACTTGTCGTAGAAGGCGACGCGGCAGTCCTCGTCCCGGCAGCCCTTCAGCCGCTTCCACTCGTCGGTCGGGGCGAGCTCCGCGACGGTGGCGACGATGCGGCCGATCGCGCCGCGCGCACCGTCGTCTTCGGGAGCGAGCACCGGGCGGCCGCTCTCGAATCGGACGCCGAGACCCGCCTTGCGGCCGGCGTCCTCGAGCGTCTTCGATGCTGCGTCGGCATCCGCCTCGACGCCGTTGTTCGCGAGCAGGAGCGCCCGGATCGCCTCACGTACTGCGAGGGCGTCCGCGTGCTCGTCGGCGGTCGGATCGACGAGATCCTCGACGAGGCCCTGCTCCGAAAACCACGTCGCCAGCTCGTCCGGCGACGAGATCGCGTCGATGCCGGTCTCGAAGTCGAGCGTGTTGACGTAGTCGCGGACGAGATCGAGCTGGGGGCGGAAATCCGTAACCATTGTACTTGCGTTGGAGGTTACATAACTGGTAATCTCCGAACGGTGGTTAGGTTAGCAGATCGAGAGGAGGAGTTGTGATGCACCCCGAGCTCATTCGCCAGGTCGCCAACGCCCGGATCGCCGATTTCCGGCGCGACGCAGCGAGGTACCGCCGGGCACGCGCCGTTTCGTCCCATGCTCCGCAGCCGGTTCGAACGTCGATCCAGCTGAGGGTGAGCGCCTCGAACGAGGAGCTGGAGCGTCTCGCGGCGCTGAGCGAGCGGCCGCTGCACGACGGCGACTGGATCGTGGCCGACCTCGACGGAGTGCCGGTCGCGGCCGTCTCCGTCGAGGACGGGGCGACGGTCTACGACCCGTTCCGGCCGACATCGCAGGCGGTCTCTCTGCTGAGGCTGCGGCGCAAGCAGGTGCTGGCGACGGCGTACTAGGAGACGGAGGCGGCGAGTCGCCCTTCGAGGAACGTGCGCTCGGTCTCGCTCGGAGCGAGCTCGAGCGCACGGGAGTAGGCGGCGGCCGCCTCCGCATTGCGGCCGAGCTGCTGCAGGAGCTCCCCGCGGGTCGAGTGCCAGAGGTGGTAGCGCTCGAGTCCCGTGAGCCCGTCGACGATCGCGAGCCCCGGTTCGGGGCCGGAGGCCATCGCGACGGCAACCGCGCGGTTGAGCTCCACTACGGGCGACGGGGTCAGCTCGGAGAGCCGGCCGTAGAGGACGGCGATCTCTTCCCAGTCCACCGGATCCTCGTAGTGCAGCGACGCGATCGTCGCCTGCACCTGGTACGGCCCGGGACTGCGGAGTGGAAGCGCGCGGTCGAGTGCCCGCCGGCCCTGCTCGATCTCGCCGGTGTCCCAGACGCTCCGATCCTGGTCCGCGAGCAGCACGAGCTCGCCGGCGGGCGAGACGCGCGCATCGCGGCGGGCGTCCTGCAGGAGGAGTAGGGCATGGAGGCCGTGCGCCTCGGCCTCGTCCGGCATCAGCGTTGCGAGGACGGCCGCGAGCCGGATTGCCTCGCCGCACAGCTCGCGGCGCACCGGCGGCCCGTAGCCGGCGTTGAACACGAGGTAGATCGTCGCGAGCACGAGCCTCACCCGCTCGGGGAGGAGATGCTCCGCGGGCACGCGCAGCGGGATCCCGGCGTCGCGGATCTTCCGCTTCGCGCGCACGAGCCGCTGGGCCAGGGTCGTCTCGGGAACGAGGAAGGCGCGCGCGATCTCGGCAGTCTCGAGGCCGCCGACGAGGCTCAGCGTCAGCGCGACCTGAGCCTCCGGCGCGAGCGCGGGGTGGCAGCAGGCGAAGATCAGCTCGAGGCGCTCGTCGGGGATCACGGCCTCCTCGTCCACCGGTAGCGTCTCCGCGCGCGCGAGCAGCTCTGTCTTGCGGACGAGTGTCTGCTCCCGGCGGATCCGGTCGATCGCGCGGTTCCGCGCGGTGGACACGATCCAGGCACCGGGATTGGCGGGCGTACCGTCGCGCGGCCATCGTTCGGCCGCCCGGAGGAACGCGTCCTGCACCGCGTCCTCGGCGAGATCGAGGTCACCGAGGACGCGGCCGAGGATCGCGATCGAGCGGGCACGCTCGTCGCGGTAGGCGCGGGCGATCTCCTCTACGACGCGACCTCCGCCTCGCTCATCACGACGGGGCGCACCTCGATGTGCCCGTAGCGGGCGGACGGGATCTTCGCGGCCCACTCGATCGCCTCGTCGAGCGTGTCGACGTCGATCAGGTAGTAGCCGCCCAGCACTTCCTTCGTCTCGGCGAACGGACCGTCGGTGGTCAGCGTCTTGCCGTCGTCGACGTGGACGACGGTCGCCGTGCCCGAGGGCTGGAGCTGGTTGGCGCCGACGAGGATGCCGCGGCTCTGCAGATCCTCGGTGTACTGCATGTACTCGCCGTACATCGCGTTGCGCTCGTCCTCGGGCATGTCGCCCCAGTGAGCCTCGTCGTCGTTGATCAGGAGCAGATACTGCACGGGTCCCTCCTTCGGGCATCGTTGACAACGGTACGACGAACGGACTAGCCCGAATTCGACATCCTCGTCAACAGGGTGAGTGCGCCGGCCTTGTCGAGGAACTCGTTGAGGTTGCCGCACTTCGGGCTCTGGACGCAGGAAGGGCAGCCGCGCTCGCACGGGCAGCCCGCGAGGAGCTCGACCGTGTCGGCCACCCAGCCCTCGAACTGGTCGAACCCGCGGGCCGCGATGCCGACGCCGCCGGCGTGGCCGTCGTAGACGAACACGGTCGGCGCGCCGGTGTCGGTGTGGAGGTTCGTCGAGAGGCCGCCGATGTCCCAGCGGTCGCACATCGCCCAGAGAGGCAGGAGCGCGATCAGCGAGTGCTCCGCCGCGTGGAGGGACGAGAGCAGGAGCGGCATCGCCTCGAGGCCCTCGAGCTGGTGTGGGCGCGGCACGAACCAGACGGCCTCGGTGTCGAACGTCGTCGGCGGGAGATCGAGCGGGACGGTGTCGAGAGTCGATCCATCGGCAGCCGCCTTCTTCTGGTACGCGACGACCTGCTCGGTCACCGACACGCGGCCGAAGGAGAGCTCGAGCCCGAGCCGCCGCTCGACACGCAGCGGCTCCTCGATCGAGGTCTGCGTCTCCTTCTTCGCCTGCGTGTACCAGTCCCCGTCGAAGGGCTCGACGAGCGCGCGCCGTGCCTGGAGGTCGAGCTCGCGCACGAGGTACTGGCGGCCGAGGTGGAGATAGACAGCGCCCTCGTGGACGGTGGAGTACGCGCGTTCCCGCTCGGCCAGGCCGAGGACGTCGCCGCTCGAGGCGTCGACGACGAGGAAGGCATCCGGCGAGGTCGAGCGGAGCGGGACGCGGCCGGCCGGCGCGTCCTTGCCCGCCCAGACCCAGCCGCGCGGGGTGTGACGCAACTCGGGCACGAGCGGCGCCCGCTCGAGCGCCTCCGGACCGAGCGTCGCGGCGTCTCCCTCGTCCACCGGAGCCTCGAAAGCGGCCGCGGCGACGTGCCCGTCCAGCACGCGCGGGTTGGCGTGGTCGAGGATTGCCGCCTCCACCTGCCGCTCGAGCAGCGCCGGCGGCTCGCGCATGAAGTACTGGTCGAGCGCGTCCTCGGAGGCGATGAGTACGGCGAGACCGTGGCCACGGCGACCGGCCCGGCCCCACTGCTGGCGCAGGCTCGCCACCGTTCCCGGGAAGCCGACCGAGATCGCGCAGTCGAGGTCGCCGATGTCGATCCCGAGCTCGAGCGCGTCGGTGGACGTGACGCCGAGGAGCTCGCCCTCGACGAGTCGCCGCTCGATCTCGCGGCGCTGCTGCGGCGTGTAGCCGGCGCGGTAGGGCGCGAGCCGGGCAGCCGTCGCGGCGTCGAGCCGGTCGCTCGCGAAACGGTGGATGAGCTCGGCCGACTTGCGGCTCTTGGCGAAGCAGATCGTCCGGAGGCCGCGGCCGACGAGCCCGGCGAGCAGCCGCGATGCCTCGCCGAGCGCGCTCGCCCGCAGCCCGAGCTCCGCGTCGAGCAGCGGCGGGTTCCAGAGCGCGACGGTGCGCTCCGCGCGCGGAGCCGCATCGTCCTCGACGACGGCCGCCTCCTCCCCGGTGAGCGCGCGTGCGAGCTGGCCGGCGTTCGCGATCGTCGCCGAGGCGAGCAGGAACTGCGGCTCGGCGCCGTAGATCCGCGCGAGCCGGCGCAGTCGCCGGAGGACGTTCGCGACGTGCGAGCCGAAGACGCCGCGGTAGACGTGCGCCTCGTCGACGACCACGAAGCGGAGATTGTGGAGGAAGTCGCCCCAGAGATCGTGGCGCGGCAGGACGCCGATGTGGAGCATGTCCGGGTTCGTGAGCACGAGGTTCGCCCAGCCGCGGATCTGGCGCCGCCGCTCGGTCGGGGTGTCTCCGTCGTAGATCGCCGCGCGGACGCCG
>JAICSH010000033.1 GCA_025936995.1 Thermoleophilia bacterium
CCTCTCTCAGCGGCTTGTCACGACTGCTGCAAGGGGGTCCCGCGCTCGGGGTAGGGCCCGAGCGCGGGTCGCCGTCAGCCCCCCGCGCCGGCGAGCGCCGGCGCGAGCTCCCGCGCGAGTGGATCCTCGCCCGTGAGCGCCTTGAACGAGGCTGGGATCTGCCGCCGCCTCGGCACGCCGAGCTTCTGGCGCAGGACGTCGCAATGCGCCTTCGCCGTTCTCGGCGAGATGCCGAGACGCTCTCCGACCTCGTCGTTCGAACACCCTCGTGCGATCAGGCAGACGATCTCGAGCTGGCGCTCGGTCAGGTCGACTTTTGCCTCGTCACCGTTTCTCATGGCCGGGGACGCTACGGCCGCCCCGGCCCGGCAGCTATCGGCCGACCGGGGTATTCGGGCGGGCGGCGTGCGCTCCGCCGACGAAGCTCGCCTCGTGCCCGCGTGCGTTCGCCTCGGTGAGCTCGTCCTGCGTCAGCGCGCCGATCCGCAGCAGGAGGTCGAACTCGTCGCGCAGGTGGGTCCGCATCATCTCCGGGCCGTCCGTCGCAATCGTGAACTGGACCCCGTGCTCGACGAACGTGCGGAAGACATCGCGAATCGCGTCCTCGTCGGGCAGCGACTTCGTGAGGAGGTTCGAGGTAGGGCAGATCTCGAGGACGACCTCCCGGTCGCGCAGCTCCCTCATCAGCTCGGCGTCGCCGGCCGCGAGGATCCCGTGCCCGATCCGGTCGGGGCGCAGGAGCTCGAGCACGTCGCCGATCTCGGCGCGGCCCATCTCCGCGCCCTCCTCGCCGACGTGGATCGTCACGCCGAGTCCGGCGGCGCGCGCCTCCTCGACCATCGGCTGCACCTGGGCGTAGTCGTACCGCTCGTGGCCCGGACGCGGCCCCGCGATGTCGATTCCCACGACCCCGCGCGGCGCCCAGCGAATGGCCTTCTCCACGATGATCTCGTTCTGGCGCGGCGTGAACGTCCGGTCCATCATGAGGATCAGTCCCGCGCGCACCTGCGGGTACTCGAGGCTCGCGACGTCGAGCCCGCGGATCGCGGCGAGGATGATGTGGTCGAGGTCGCGCTCGCCGCCGCGATTTCGCTTCATCGGGTTGAAGCGGAGCTCCAGCGTCGTGATCCCCTGCGACCGGTACGCGCCACCGATCGCGCCGTGCACCGAGACCTCCACCGCGGCTGGGCTCGACTGAATCAGCTCCGTCCAGTGGTAGATCGCGTCGAGCGCATCGAGATCGGGCACGCCGCGCGGGTCGGACACGGTCACGAGCCGGTCGAAGTCCCAGAAGTCCTTCGCCGGCAGCGCGATGCCCTGCGAGTGCGCCAGCGACCAGAGGATGTCGGAGGAGACCGAGCCGCCGAGGTGGGTGTGTAGCTCGGCGAGTCCCTCCATCGGCTCAGTCTAGTGCCAGCCGACGACCGCCCAGCGACGGCGTGCGAACCGGGGTCCGAGGAGCGCGAGCCGCACTGCGATCAGGACGTCGAGCGCCGCCCAGACGCCGATCACGCCCCAGTCGAAGGAGAGCGCGAGCGCGGCGAGCGTGACGAATAGCGCGCTTGCCGCGAGCATCGACCACATGAGGTAGCGCGTGTCGCCGGCCCCGATCAGGATCCCGTCGAGTGCGAAGACCGCGCCGCCGAGCGGTTGCATCGCCGCGAGGAACGGCCAGAGGAGCGCGGCCTGGTGGAGGACACGGGGATCGCCGGTGAACGCTCGCGGCAGCGCATGGGAGAGCGGTGCGAGGACGACGGCGAAGACGAGGCCGATCACGACCGACCACTCGATCATGCGCAGGGCCGCCGCATGGGCGCCGTCGGCGTCGCCGGCTCCGAGCTTCCGGCCGACGATGACCTGGCCGGCGATCGCGATAGCGTCGAGGACGAGCGCGAGGAAGAGAAAGAACTCGTACGCGATCTGATGGGCCCCGATCTGCGCGTCGCCCATCCTCGCGAGCACGGACGCGGCGGCGAGGAACGACGCGTACAGCGCCGCCGTTCGCACGAAGATCTGCCTCCCGATCCGGAACATCGGCTCCATGTCCCGGAGGCTCGGCCGTCGCGTGGCGGCGTGAGGGCGGAGCAGCTCGACGACGAAGGCCGCGCCCATCCCCGCCTGGGCGACGGCCGTTCCCGCTGCCGAACCGGCGATGCCCCAGTGGAAGACGTAGACGAAGACGAGCTCCAGAACGATGTTCAGGACGTTCGCCGCGACGACGATCTCGAGCGGCCTCCGCAGGTTCGAGACCCCGCGGAGGTAGCCCTGGCCCGCGAGCGCGACGAGCGCCGCCGGCAGGCCCGCTGCCGCGATCCGGAAATAGAGGAGGGCGAAGTGGCCCGAACGGCCGTGGCCGCCGAGACCCGCGAGAAGCGGTGCTGCGACGATCTCGCAGCCGGCGAGCAGCACGACACCGATCCCGAGCGAAGCCCAGAGCGCCTGGGCGGCGAGCCTCGCGGCTTCCTTCTCTCGTCCGGCGCCCGACGCCCGGGCGACGACCGCCGTCGTCCCGTACGTCAGGAAGTTAAAGATGGTGAACGCGCCTGCGAGCACGGTCCCGGCAAGTCCGAGCGCCGCGATCTGCGGCCGGCCGAGGTGGCCGACGATCGCGGTGTCGGCGAGGACGTACAACGGCTCGGCCGCGAGCGCGCCGAGCGCGGGCAGGGCGAGCCGGACGATCTCGCGGTCGTACGGGGAACGAAGACGCACCGGATCGCCGACGATAATGGCGCGGTGCAACCCGGGAACGAGTCCGAACGCGAGTCCAACAACCTGCTGCGGCTGCCGCGGAGCCGCGCGGTCCGGGTGTTGTCCGGGCTGCTCGTCCTCGCGGGGCTGGCAGCTCTGGTCTGGTGGAGGCACGGCAGCATCGTCGCGATCGGCGCCGCGTTCAGAGCGGTGCGCTGGGAGTGGGTCGTCGTGGCGATCGCGCTGAACCTCCTCTCGGTCATCGTCCGGGCCCTGGCGTGGACGACCGTCATCCACTCCGCGATGGAGCCACCGCACCCGCGCGCGCCTCTCGTGTTCTCCGCCTTCTCGGTGGGGCTGTTCGCAAATGCGGTGCTGCCGGGACGGATCGGCGAGCTCGCGCGCGTCGCGGTGCTGACGCGGAAGCTCCCGGCGCGGAAGGGGGCCTGGGCGACCCTCGTGGGGACGGTGTTCGCGCACCGGGTCTTCGACATCGTCCCGGTGCTGCTGCTCATCCTCTACGTCGTCCTGACCGCAGGCATCCCGACCTCGGCGCGGGCGAGCCTCCTGGCGGTGATCGCGGTCGGCGTGGCGTTGTTCGTCTTCGCGTTCGCCACCGCGCGGCGTCACACCCGCATCTCGCTCGATGGGCTCGGCCCAGTCCGCCGGCTGCTCGCGATGGGGCGTTCCGGGCTCGGAGTGATGCGCGCGCCTGCCGGAGCCGCGGGTGCCATCTTCTTCCAGATCTGCGGCTGGACATGCCAGCTGTTGGCGGTTTACACGGCGATGCGCGCCTTCGACATCCACTCGCCGCTGCCGGCGGCGGGGGTCGTCCTGCTCGTGATGAACGTCGTGACCATCCTGCCGTTCTGGCCCGGCAACGTCGGCCTCGTCCAGGTGGCGATCGCGTCGGCGCTCGTGGGCTACGGCGTCTCGTACAGCGTCGGCGTCGCCTACGGGTTCGGGCTCCAGGCGATCGAGGCGTCCGTCGGGATCGGAGTCGGGCTCCTCTTCCTCGCGCGCGAGGGTCTCTCCTTCGCGATGCTGCGCGTCATGCCGTCGGCGAACCAGGCCGAGCTTCCGGAGCGGGAGGGCGGGGACGACGCCGGTCACCCGGCCGAGCAGCGCGCGGCCGCCAGCTAGCCGTCGGCCTGGCGTGCCTCGTCGGCCGCCGCAGGCGGTCGCGACTGCTCGGCCCGGCGCGCGAGCTCCTCTACCCGCCCCTCCGCCGCGTCGAGCTTCGCCCGGCAGAACGCGTAGAGCTCCTCGCCGCGCTCCCACAGCTTGAGCGCGTCGTCGAGCGGCGCCTGCCCGCGCTCCAGCCGCTCCACGATCTGCTCGAGCTCTGCCTGAGCCTGCTCGAACGACGGCTCCGCCGGCCCGGTCACGGGGTCACCTCTTCCACGCGCGCGCCGAATCCCCCTTCGGCGAGCGTGACGTCCACGTGGTCTCCGATCGTGACGTGTTCGGTCACGCCCACGACGGAGCCGGACTCCGTCCGGACGATGGCGTACCCTCGTCTCAGTGTTTGCAACGGAGACAACGCACCGAGCTTCGCGGCCCTGTTCTCGAGCGCCGCCCGCTTGCGCTCGACCGCGAGCACGGGCGCCAGCCGTAGACGCTCGCGCGTCCGCGCGAGACGCATTCCCTCTCGCTGGACGGCAATGCGCGGCCCGCTTCGCAGCCGCTCCGCCGATCGCGCGAGGCGCTGCCGGTCCCGCTCGAGCGAACGCCGCGCGTTGCGTGCGAGGGCGTCGCGGGCGCGGTCGAGCCTGCTGCACAACTCAGAGAGCTCCGGCACGACGAGCTTCCCGGCGGCCGTGGGCGTCGAAGCACGGACGTCCGCGGCGAGGTCGCAGAGCGGCGTGTCCTGCTCGTGCCCGACGGCCGAGACGACCGGCACGCGGCAGCCTGCCACGGCACGGACGACCCGCTCGTCGCTGAACGGCAGGAGATCTTCGAAGCTCCCGCCTCCGCGGGTGAGGACGATCACGTCGACGTCCGGCTGCTCGCAGAGAGCGCCGATCGCGGCGACGATCTCCCCGGCCGCTCGCGGACCCTGGACGTAGGTCTCCGCCACGAGCACGGATGCCGGTGGAAAGCGGGAGCGGATCGTCGTCACGACGTCGCGCTTCGCGGCTGCGTCGTTGCCGGTCACGACGCCGATGCGCCGGGGCAGGAACGGGAGCGGCCGCTTGCGGGCGTCGGCGAAGAGACCCTCCGCCGCGAGGCTCGTCTTCAGCCGCTCGAGGTTGGCGAGGTGCGCGCCGAGTCCGAAACGCTCGATCGAGAGCGCGCGGAGCTTGAACTCGCCGCGCTGCTCGAAGAGCTCCGGGCGGCCGAAGACGTGCACGCGCTCGCCGTCGGTCAGGTCGAGCCGGAGTGCGTCGAACTTGCCCCGCGCCATCGTTACGCCGACGCACGAGCCGTCCGCCGGATCCTTGAGCGTGAAGAACACCGTTGCCCAGCGCTCGTGCCGGCGAAGCTCGGTCACCTCGCCCTCGACCCAGACCGTGGGAAGGCGTCCGAGCCACTGTCCCACACCGCGGTTGAACGCGGCGACCGAGTAGACCGTGCGGTCGTCGTACGGCAGCGCCTCGACCTTGGCCATCGGCGCAGCGTACTCGCGCCCCCGCGCCGCGGGCCGTCCTAGAGGAGGATCTCGGCCGCCGTCTCGGGCTTGCAGCCGCGGTGGAGCATTTCGCACGCGATGTGGAGGTCCGCTTCGCTCACGGCGAGCCGCTCGGCGAGGGGCAGCGGATAGCCGGCCTCGATCAGGATGTGGAGCCGCCAGCTCTCCACCTTCGAGCGCTCGTCGAAGAGAGGTTCGAGGATCGGGGTCGTCGTCTCGCTCATGGCCACACCACGTTCGTGCTGCTACCGACGAACCCTCCCCGCCTTTGTTAGACCTGTACTCGTAAGGGTTTTGCTAGGGAATCTCTAGGAACCGCGGACTGCTGTAGCGGAGCCCAGGCGGCGCATGAGCTCCTGCAGGCGGGCTTCCAGCACGCCTCGCTCCGCGTCGAGATCAGCCCGAAGGTCGTCGATCCGCCGGCGCATCTCCGCCTCGAGCTCCCCCAGCCGAAGCTCGTGCGAGGTGACGAGCTCGTCGTGCCTGCGGTCGAGCTCCCCGGCAACGTTCGAGACCCGGTGCTCGAGCCTCTGGGCGCCCGCATCCCCGACGTGGGCGAGTCGCTCGGCGAGCACCGTCTCCGCCTCCCGCGCGAACGTGCTGACGGCGCGGTCGAGCTCACGGGCGAGGCGCTTCGCTGCGTCTTCGCGCGACGTCTTCACCAGTTGAGCGAACCGCTGCGCAGCCTCGTCCGCGTGCGACGCAACCGCGCGATCGACCGCGCGCTCGAGCTGCTCGATCTGGCGGCGCGAGACGTCCTCGAACCCGGCGCGCACCCGCTGCGCGGCATCCGCCTCTTCGCGCTGGGACTGCTCGGCGAGCTCGCGCTCGCGGCGCGACATCCGCTCCTCGAGCTCGTGGAGCGACCGGCGGCGCTCGGCCGCGTGCGCTTCGAGCTCGCTGCGCAGGCCCGACAACGCCTCGTCGACCGTGCGGTTCAGCTCGGTGCGCAGGCGCGTGACCCCGGCGCGCTGCTCCTCGCTCTCGGCGGAGAGCCGCTCGGCGTCGGCCGTCAGTCGCAGCTCGATCTCGCGCAGCAGCTGCTGCTGCCGCTGCTCGAGTTCGCCGATCCGCGACCTCGTCGCCTCGGCTGCACGGTCGAGGTCACCGGCCCACTCGGCGAGACGCTGCTCGACCTGCGCCTGGACCTGGGTCAGCTTGTCGCCGAGCGCCGCGGTCGCGCCGTGCTCGCGCTCCGCGATCAGCGTCCGCCGCTCCTCGGCGATCTGTCGCTCCTGCTCCTCGAGGAGCGAGCGCGAGTCGGCGCGAGCGCGGGCGAACGTGAGCTCGAGCTCCTTCCGGAGACCGGTCTTCTCCCGCTCGACCACGACAAGGAGATCGGTCTGGGCCTCGGCAAGGCGGGCATCGAGCGCGCCGACCCGCCGCAGAGCCCGGCGGAGGAGAAGCGCTGCCCCGGCGGACGACGCGCAAACCGTGAGGCCGCCCGCGGCGACGGCGAGTGGGCGGTCGTGGCGCAGCGCGAACGCGACCCAGACTGCGGCGGCCGCGCACGCCTCGATGGCGGTGGCAGACGTGAGCAACGCGGTCGACGCGCGGTGGAGCGCGGCGCCGGCGAGCGCGAGCACAGCGAGTACGACGCCCCCGGCGAAGACGAGATCGGCGACGGTCGTCAACGCCACGGCGTGAGTGTAGGCGCTAGCCCGCGCGCAGAAGGAGCAGCGCAGCCGCGATCAGCACGGTCGCGAGCACGAGAGCCTTGAGCGCCGCTTCGGGGACGGACGCGAGGGTGTCCGCGTCGAGCGGGAGCTTCGTCCCGTCGTCGAGCCGCACCTGTCCCTCGACGCTGACGACGCGGCGGCGGACGAGCCGGACGGGAGTCGAGAGCCGCCGCTGCGCCCAGCTCGACGCGAAGGCGTAGGCCGCCCCGGCGAATGCAGCTCCGTGCAGGGTCCGCGCGGAGGCGAAGTACGCCGTGAGCAACGGGAAGGCTCCCCAGGCGGCCGGGAACCAGAGTCCGCCGTGGAACGTGCCCTCGAACAGCTCGAGGTTGTACGCGACGACGAGGAACGCCCCGACCGCGACGAAGACGAGCAGCCACAGGGTGCGCGACACCGCGACCGCGATGCCGATCGCGGACGCGCCCGAGATCGACACGACGGCGAGCGTCCAGAGCATCGTCGGCGAGATCCGCGTCTGGAGCGGCCTCCCCCGGAACTCGTCGAGGGAGTGCGCCCCGACGCCCATCGCGAGTGCGAACGCGAGCGTCGTCCAGCCGAGCAGCGGCCAGTCCATGTGCGGCGCGAGCGCCGCCCCGACCGCGACGTAGGAGAGATGCCAGAGCGTGTAGGGCGGATGAAGCAGCGTGACGTAGTCGCGCCGGCCCCCGGGGCGCAGCGCGTAGAACGCCGGCCGCGGGCGGGCGGCCGTCACGCGCGCCTTCCCCACACGACGATCCCGCCGCCGACGCTGAGCCGCCGAGCGCGCGCGTCCGTGACGCCCGCCTCCCGCCACGCGTCGAGGAGCCGTGGCTCGGGCCACTCGCGCCAGAAGCTCCGGATGCTCGGGCCGAGAAAGCGTCCGACGTCGCGCCATCCGGGGGAGACGACCGCCCCGGCGCCGGGCAATCCCACGCGGACGTACAGCTCCCAGAGCGGGCGCCACACACCCCGCGGAAGTCCGAACTCGAGCATCGCGACGGTCCCCCCGGGCCGGACGACGCGAGCCAGCTCGCGGAGGGTCGCCGGCACGTCGTCGACGTAGCGAAGGAGGTACGTGAACGTGAGGGCGTCGAACTCGCCGTCCTCGAACGGCAACGTCTCGGCCCGCGACTCCCGCAGCTCGATTCGATCGTCGAGGCCGGCGCGGTCGACCCGCTCCCGTCCGGCGGCGAGCATCTCGGGGCTCTGGTCGATACCTACGACCGAGCGGGCCGGGTCCGCTCGTGCGAGCTCGATCGCCACCGCGGCCGTTCCCGAGGCGACGTCGACCACGCGGGAGGCGTCCGGCGCGATCCGGGAGACGAGAAACGAGCGCCAGCGCGGGTCCTGGCCGAAGGAGAGGAGGCTCGCGTATCGGTCGTAGGTCGGGCCGAGCGGAGCGAACAGCTCGCGGGCATGGCGGGTACGGGAGGAGGCTTCCACCGCCCTATTGTCCCTGCATGACGGTCGCGGAGGACGTGGAGCGGATCGCAGCCGCAGCCGCCGGCTTCTCGGCGCCGGGTGAGCAGCTCGCCGGAGTGCTCGTCGCGGAGACGCTCGGCCGCCGGGTCTACGTCTGCGCGTTCGAGTCACCGAACGGCCGGGCGTGGTTGGCCCTGGGGGACGACGCGCAGCCGGTCACCGAGCGCCGGCTCGTCCGGGAGGCTGCGTCCCTCGCAGCGCTCTGCGAGGTGGGCGAGGAGTCCGCGGGCGGGGGCCACCTCCCGGAGCTCCAGGCGCGGCTGGCGGAAGTCAGGGAGACGGACAATCCCGAGGGGATCGAGGAGGCTGAGGCTGCCGCGGCGTCTCTGGCCGAGACGCTGCTGCCGGAACCGCGCGTTGCGACGAGCGCGTATCTCGACGCGATCGGCTCCGCGTCGCGGCGGCTCGAGCAGGCGCTGGGCGAAAGCGGCGCCTCCCCGTTCACGGCCGCGATGCAGGCTGCGCTCGGCGCGGTCGAGGAGCTCGCCGACGACGTGGAGCGCAACCACAAGCTGCCGCTGACCTAGAGGCGCGCGGCTACGCTTGCCGGATGGAAGGCGGCGGCTTCGGATTCCCCTTCGGCGGCGAACCCGACGAGATTATGCGCGGGCTGCGTGAGTTCGCGGAGGCGCAGGCCGAAAGCGTGCAGGAGGCGCAGCGCGAGCAGTTCGCGACGCTCACGCTCAACACCGCGGTCGAGCTGACCGCGGCGGCGCTCAAGCAGTTGCAGCCGCAGGGCGGCGTCGACGAGCAGGCGATCGCTCTGCGCGACGCGATGCGCGTCCTCTTTCCCGAGGCGGTGGCGCTCGTCAGCGCCGCCCGCCAGGGATTCATGCGCGAGGGGTAGCCCGGGCGGCGCATAGAATCGCCGCGCCCGTGTCGCTGATCGACTCCGCTCTCGTCCGCCTCCTGCCGGCGGTGCCGAAGCCCGTGGTGCAGCTCTTCTCGTCGAGGTACATCGCCGGCGCGACGCTGGCCGAGGCCGTCGACTGCGTCCGCGGGCTCAATGCGGGCGGGGCGATGGCCACCGTCGACGTGCTCGGCGAGGAGATCGCGCGGGAAGAGGAGGCCTGGGGGATCACTCAGACGTATCGCGACGTCTTCGCCGCGATCGACACGGCGGCACTCGACTCGAACGTCAGTGTGAAGCTCACCGGCCTCGGGCTCGACCTCTCGTACGAGATCTGTCGCGACAACCTTCTCGCCGTCCTCGAAGCGGCGAGGAGCTACGGGAATTTCGTCCGGATCGACATGGAGGACTCGTCGACGACGGACGACACGCTCCGGCTCTACCGCGAGTTGCGCGAGGACGGCCACGACAATCTCGGCGTCGTCCTCCAGGCTCGGCTGCGGCGCACGCTCGACGACGTTCGCTCGCTCGCCGACCTGCGCCCGAGCGTCCGCCTCTGCAAGGGCATCTATCTCGAGCCGAGCACCGTCGCCTTCACCGACCACGAGGCGGTGCGGGCGAACTTCCTTCGCAGCCTCGACGCGCTCCTCGACGCCGGTTGCTACGTCGGCGTCGCCACCCACGACGAATGGCTGATCGGGGAGTCGCTCGCGCGGATTGCGCAACACGGGCTGCGGTCGCTCGAGTACGAGCTTCAGATGCTGCTCGGCGTGCGCGAGGAGCGCCGCGACGAGCTCGTCGCGGCGGGGCACCGGCTGCGCGTCTACGTTCCCTTCGGCGAGCACTGGTACAGCTATTCGCTGCGGCGGCTGCAGGAGAACCCGGCGATGGCGGGGACGATCGCGCGCGCGACGGCGGGACGCGTGCTGCGGCTCAGCCGGTGATCTGGGCACGCGCGGAGGGCTGTCGCGTCACGCTCGCCGACGGGCGCGAGCTGCTCGACCTCACTGGAGGCTTCGGCGTGGCGGCGCTCGGTCACCGCAATCCGCGGATCCTCGAAGCCTGGCGCGCACAGGAGGTCGTCCATGCGCTCGGGGATCTCGCCGACGCGGAGGTGACCGTCCGGCTGCGCGAGGCTCTGCCGAGGCCGGCGAAGCTCGGTGTGACGGGCGAGGACGCGGTCGAGATCGCGCTCCGCACGGCCCTGCTCGCGACCGGGCGGCCGGGGATCGTCGCCTTCGAAGGCGCCTATCACGGGACAGGGCTGCTCGCGCTCGCCGCAACGGGCTTCGAGCAGTTCCGCGAGCCGTTCGCGGCGTGGTTGCCGGGGACCGTGCACCGGCGGCCGTACGGCGAGGATCCCGGGCCGTTGCCGGAGGACGCCGCCTGTGTGATCGTCGAGCCGGTTCAGGGGAGGGCGGGATCGGTGGTGCCGCCCGACGGATTCCTCGAGACGCTGCGCCGCCGCTGCGACGAGGCCGGGGCGCTCCTCCTCGTGGACTCGATCTACGGCGGCCTGGGACGCGTCGGTGAGATGTGGCCGGGGGAGGAGGTCGCGGATGTGCTCTGCGTCGGGAAGGCGCTCGGCGGCGGCCTGCCGTTGTCCGCGGCGCTCTTCTACCGCGACGGTCTGGAGGAGGTCTGGCAACTCGGGCCGGAGGACGTGTACACGCACACGCACGTCGGCAACCCGCTCGCCTGCGCCGCGGCTCTCGTGGTGCTCGAGGAGGTGCCGCAACTGCTCGAGCGCGTGCGCGCCGCAGGCGAGCGCTTCGAGCGTGCGGGCTGGCGCGGCCGCGGTCTCCTCCGAGCGCGCGAAGGCGACGCAGAGGACGCGCTCGCGCGCGGCGTCCTCGTTGTCCCTGCGGGCGTCGACGGCTCGCTGATCCAGGCGACGCCGCCGCTCACCATTACCGACGGCGAGCTCGACGAGGCACTCGACCGCCTGTCCTGACGAGACACGTCCGGTACCAGGTACCGGACGTGTCCGCAGCGGACACGCCTACCGCTCAACCAAGCCGAGATCGCCGTTCGGCACACGTCTCATCGGGACATGTCCGGAACCTGGTTCCGGACGTGGCGGTTTTGGACACGGCTAGCTGGTGCGTCGGGCGTAGAGGAGGAACGTGGCCGGGATGCGGCGGTCGTGGCGGCGCCGTGAGGTGCCGCCCGGATACTCCTCGAGCGCCTGGACGTGCAGGCCGGCGCGCGCGAGGGCGCTCACGACCTGGCCGATCCGCCACAGCCGGTCGGGATCGCCCGGGTCGCGGAAGTAGTCACTGCGCCAGCGCAGCAGCCCGTCGACGCAGTCCGCGACGGGGTGGTCGTCAAAGACGAGCAGCTCGCCGTGCTCGCGCAACGACGACGCGATCCCGATCGCCCACCCGTCCAGATCGTCGAGGCCGTCCAGAACGCCCTCGCCGGAGTAGACGAGGTCGAAGCGGCCACGGCGCAGTTGGCGCGGCAGCGACTGCGGATCGCCCTCGACCCAGAGGATCTTCGGCCACCGCTCGCGCGCCGCCTCGAGCGCGGGATCCCGCGGATCCAGGCCCGTCGCGACCGCTCCGAGCGCGGCCAGCGCCGCCGTCGACTCGCCCGTGCCGCACAGGAGATGGAGGACGCGCTTGCCGGTCAGGTCGCCGAGCGTGCGCTGCACGTAGGGCGGCAGCTCCACCGCTTCGGCGCGGGCTCGATGCGCGGCGTCCCAGGCTCGGATGTTCTCGTCGGTCGGCTCCACGCGAACTACGCCCCGAGCGAGTAACCGCCGTCCACGACGAGCGTCTGGCCGCGGATCATCGCGGCGTCGGGCGAGCAGAGGAACGAGACGGCGGCCGCCACGTCCTCTGGCTCGACGAGCCTCCCCGCAGGCGTCCGCTTCACGGTGGCCAGCATCTGCTCCTTGTTCGGGAACCAGTCGAGCGCCTCGGTGTCGACGACGCCCGCCGAGACGCAGTTCACGCGGATCCCGCGCGGCGCGAGGTCGAAGGCGAGGTAGCGGACGACGGCCTCGAGCGCGGCCTTGGACGCCCCGATCAGGACGTAGTTCGGGAGGACGCGCTGCGAGCCGAGGCTCGAGATCGCGAGGATCGAGCCGCCTTCCTCCATCGTCGGCACAGTCGCGCGAGCGAGCGAGAGGAGCGCGCGCGCGTTCGGCGCGAGCGTCCAGTCCCAGTGCTTGTCCTCGGTCTCGAGCGCGGCGCGCACCACGCCCGTCGCGGCGTTGTGGACGACGACGCGATACGGCCCGGCCGCCGCGAGCTCCTCGACGACGCGCGGCTCGGCGACGTTGCCGCGGACGAGCACCGCCTCGGCGCCCGCCTCCTCGATCAGTGACGCAGCCTCCTCGGCCGCCTTGTCGTTCCGCATGTACCCGAGCACCGCGCGCGCTGCCCCGTCGGCGACGAGCCGAAGCGCAATCGCACGGCCGATCCCCCGCGTCCCCCCGGTGACGAGCACCGAGGCGTCGGCAAGGTTCATCGCAGTCTCGGCAGCGGCTCGTCGGCGGGCGCCGAGCTCGGGAGCTCGCTCCAGCCGGGCCGGGAGCGCGGCTCGCGCCGGCTGTCGGACGCCTTCGAGGAGGCGTGCCCCAGTCGGTCGAGCAGGTCGATCTTCTCCTCCGCGTACTTCCGCACCGGGTGCGCCTCGGGCAGCTCGGCGACGAGCTCGCGCACGCGGGCGCGGAGCTGGTAGGCGAAGTGCGGCGTCGCAGGCCCGACGAGCGCGTCGACGTCGGCGAGGGTCGGCTCCGGCATCGCAGCGGAGCCTAACGAAGGTACGTTCGCGAGCGTGCGTCGCCCATCCGTCGTCGACACGATGCTGCTCGGCGCCGTCCTGCTCTGGGCGCTCAACGTCACAGTCACGAAGTACATGCTCGAGCACGGCTGGCTGCCGCTGGCTTACGGGTCGATTCGGTACTTCGCCGCGATCGCGCTCTTCTGGATCTACACCACCTGGCGCGAGGGCTCGTTCCGGATCGCCCGGGCCGACTGGATCTACGTGGGCGTCGCGGCGGCCATGATCTTCGTGAACCAGCTCTGCTTCGTCTACAGCCTCGAGTTCGCCCACGCCTCGACGGTGTCGCTGCTCTTCGGCTCGTGCCCGATGTTCGTGGGGCTGATCTCGATCGCGATCCTGCGGGTGGGCCTCCACCGGTCGTTCTGGATCGGCGCCGGCCTCACGTTCGCCGGCGTCGCGCTCATCGCTGCCGGCGCGGGCGGCGGGCTCGTCTCGGGTTGGAAGGGTGACCTGCTCGCGATCGCCCTCGCCATCACGTGGGCGGCCTACACGGTCGCGATCGCGCCGCTGATGCGGCGCTACTCGCCGTACCGGATCAGCGCCGTCGTGCTCGCGCTCGGCTGGGCGCCGATCGCCCTCGTGAGCATCCCGCAGATCAGCCGACAGGACTTCACGTTCTCCGGGAGGGTCTGGCTCGGCTTCGCGTATGCCGTCGTCGGGCCGCTGTTCCTCACGAACATCCTCTGGTTCACGGCTGTCGACCGCGTGGGCGCCGCGCGCGCGTCGATCTTCAACAACATGCAGCCGTTCTTCGGCGTGCTGTTCGCGCTCCTGATCCTCTCCGAGTCGATCCACGTGCTCGAGATCGGGGGCGGGGTGCTCATCATCGCGGGGATCGCGTACGAAAGGGTGCGGCGGAGCCGGCCCGCACCCGTCCCCGAGCCGCGGGCACCGGCATAATCGATCGCATGGCCGAAGATTTCATGCCGCTGCTCGGCTGGGATCACGTCGAGCTCTGGGTCGGCAACGCAAAGCAGGCGGCGTATTTCTACGAGCACGCGATTGGATTCACGTGCACGGCGTACGCCGGCCCCGAGACCGGAGTGCGCGATCGCGCGTCCTACGTCCTCGAGCAGGGCGACGTGCGGTTCGTCGTCACGAGCGCGCTGCGCGAGGAGCACGAGATCACGAAGCACCACGCGCGGCACGGCGACGGCGTCCGCGACATCGCGCTCACCGTCCCCGACGCGACCGAGGCGTACCGCCAGGCGGTGTCGCGCGGCGCGCGCGGAGTGACGGAGCCGCACCGCGAGGAGGACGAGTTCGGGACGGTCGAGCGCGCCGCTATCGCGACGTACGGCGACACGATCCACACGTTCGTCAGCCGCGCCGGCTACGCCGGTCCCTTCCTGCCCGGGTACGTGTCCATCTCGGAGAACGGTCACGCCGATCCGGGCGTCGGCCTCCTGAACATCGACCACATCGTCGGCAACGTCGAGCTCGGCCGGATGAACCACTGGGTCGAGTTCTACGAGCGCGTCTTCGGGATGACGAACATCCTCCATTTCGGCGACGACCAGATCCAGACCGAGTACTCGGCGCTCATGTCCAAGGTCATGTCGGACGGGTCGGGCAAGGTCAAGTTCCCGATCAACGAGCCCGCGGAGGGCAAGCGCAAGAGCCAGATCGAGGAGTACGTCGAGTTCTACGGCGGCGCGGGCGCGCAGCACCTCGCGCTCGCTTCGAGCGACATCGTCGGCACCGTCGAGGCGATGAAGGAGCGCGGCTTCCGCTTCCTCGACACACCCGACTCGTACTACGACGAGGCACCGGGTCGCGTCGGCGAGATCGCCGAGGAGTGGCCGATCCTGCAGGAGCACAAGATCCTCGTCGACCGCGACGACGACGGCTACCTGCTCCAGATCTTCACGAAGACGGCGCAGGACCGGCCGACGGTCTTCTTCGAGGTCATCGAGCGGCACGGCGCGACGACCTTCGGGGAGGGGAACTTCAAGGCGCTGTTCGAGGCGATCGAGCGCGAGCAGGCGCTGCGGGGGAACCTCTAAGGAGCTTCGCTGGACCTGTTCGACGCCGCGAGGGCTGCGAGCCGGCAGGCGCGCTCGCTGCGCCGGGTCGGTCACCGTCCGTTTCCCCTGCCCGACAGCAGCTGGACGCTGGGCCAGACGTGGGAGCAGAACTTCTTCGCGCACTGGCCCGTGTCCGCGGTCGAGCTTCGCAGGCGTGTGCCCGACGAGCTCGAGATCGAGGAGCACGACGGCAGCGCCTGGCTCGGGATCCACTTCTTCCGCGTCCGCGCGCTACGGGCCCGCGGCGCGCTGCCGGTGCCGGGGATCTCGTCCTTCCTCCAGCTCAACGTGCGCACGTACGTCCGCGGCGCCGACGGCCTCCCCGGCGTCTGGTTCTTCAGTATCGACGCCTCGAGCAGGCTCGCGGCTCTCGGCGTCCGCCGCATCTACCGCGTGCCCGCGTTCCACGCGAGGATGACGCTCGAGCCGAGAGGCGACTGGCAGGAGGCGGAGTGCGTGCGGGTCGGGGAGCCGGGCCGCGTCTTCTCCGCGCGCTACCGGGCGACGGAGGAAACGCTGCACGCGGAACCCGGCTCGCTCGAGTGGTTCGTGACCGAGCGCTATCGCATCTTCACCGCGGACGCGGGGGCCGAGATGCACCACGACCGCTGGCTGCTCAGTCCCGCCCGCGCCGACATCGAGCTCGCCTCGATCGCGCCGTTGGCGCTCGACGGCGCGCCGCGCTGCCACTTCGCGTTCCGCCAGGACGCGCTCATCTGGCCGCCCGAGCCCATCGCCTCCTAGGGCCTGCGTACGCTTCCGGCCGTGGAGGCTCAGCGCAAAGCCGCACTCTGGTCGGTGTTCGCCGCGCTCGCGCTCATCGCGCTCAAGCTCGGCACCGGGCTCGCGACGCACAGCCTCGGCCTCATCTCCGAAGCCGCGCATTCGGGCACCGACCTCATCGCCGCGCTCCTGACGTTCTTCGCCGTCGGCGTGGCCGTGCGGCCCGCCGATCCCGGGCACCAGTACGGACACGGGAAGGCCGAGCATCTCGCCGCGCTCGCCGAGGGAGCGATCCTCGTCGTGGCGAGCGCCGTCATCGTCTGGCGCGCGATCGTGCGGCTCACTGACGGCGGCTCGTCGGTGCACGCGACGTGGTACGCGCTCGTCGTCGTCGGCGTCGTCATCTGCATCGACCTCGCGCGGACGACTGCCTCGTGGCGCGTGGCCCGCGCCTACTCGAGTCCTGCGCTCGCGTCGAACGCACTCCACTTCGGGAGCGACCTCGGCGGCTCGCTCGCCGTGCTCGTGGGGCTCCTGCTCGTGCGCGCCGGTCATCCCCGTGCGGACGCGGTCGCGGCGCTGCTGGTCGCCGTGCTCGTCCTCGTGGTCGCCGCCCGCCTGATGCGCAGGAACGTGGACGTGCTGATGGATCGCGCGCCGGCGGCCGCGGAGGAGGCGGCGCGCCGGGCGATCGTCGGCGTGCAGCCCCCGGTGCAGCTGCGCCGTCTGCGCATGCGCCAGGCCGCCGGGCGCGTCTTCGCGGATGTCGTGATCGGAGTCGATTACGGCGCGGGCGTCGGCCAGGGCCATGCAGCGGCCGACTCGATCGAGCGCGCGGTGCAGGCGGCCCTCCCCGAGGCGGACGTCGTCGTCCACGTCGAGCCGTTCGGCGCGGCGGACGCGGACGTTCGCGAGCGCGCGCACGCCGCCGCGCTCAACGTCCCGCGCGTTCGCGAGGTGCACAACGTCTCGGTGCTCGCGGTGGACAGCGGCACGGAGCTCTCGCTCCATCTCAAGCTTCCCGGCGGGCTCTCGCTCGAGGAGGCGCACGCGATCGCAGAGCAGGTCGAGCGCGCGATCGAGCGCGCGGTGCCGGAGGTCTCCTCGGTGCAGACGCATCTCGAGCCGCTCGGCGAGGAGGCAGCGGGAACCGAGGTCGCCGGAGACGTCGCGACGGTGCGCCGCATCGTGCTCGCCGAGCTCGGGGTCGAGCCGTCGGAGCTGCGCTTCGTCGACACCGACGAGGGTCTCGTCGCGTACCTGACGCTGCAGCTCGGCGCCGACACGCTCGCCGCCGCGCATGCCGACGCGAGCCGGATCGAGGAGCTCATCCGGCGCGAGCGGCCGGAGATCGCCGACGTCGTCGTCCACACGGAGCCCCAATGAAGCTGTGCATGTTCTCGCCGCGGGGCCAGGACCTCGAGCGCGGCTGGCCGGGTCGGATCGACGGCGAGACGGTGATCCAGCTCGCTGCGCAGACGCTGCAGGCCTTCTTCACCGGCGGCGGACAGGCGCGGGAGCACGCGGAATATCCGCTCGCCGGCGTCGTCTTTCGCGCGCCGGTGCTGCATCCGCCCTCGGTGCGGATCTTCGACGAGGAGGGCGACTTCGTCTTCGCGAATCCGGCGGCGATCAAGGCGGTGGGGGAGGATCCGGGCGTGGAGGGAGCCGAAGCGGTGGAGCGTGTCGCGGCGATCGTCGGCGCCGACGGCGGCATCGGCGGCTTCACTCCGCTCGTGGAGTGGGTCGCGCCGCAGCTGTCGGGCGCGAAGCAGCGTGACTTCGCGCTGACCCTCGGGCCTCTCGTCACGACCCCGGACGAGGCCGTGCCACCCGGCGCCGACTGGGAACGCCTCGTCGCGCACGCAGCCGAGAACACGACGCTTTTACCCGGAGACCTGATCGCGCGATGAAGGTGGCTGTGGTCGGAGCGGGGGTGATGGGCTGCGCGACCGCGTGGGCGCTGAGCGAGCGGGGCGCCGACGTGACGGTGCACGAGCAGTTCGCACTCGACCACGATCGCGGCTCGAGCCACGGGCGCACGCGCATCTTCCGCCTCGCCTATCCCGAGCCACACTGGGTCGAGCTCGCGCAGGACGCGTACGAGGGCTGGAAGCAGCTCGACCCGAGCCTGCTGGGCCTCTACGGGCTCATCGAGCTCGTCCCCGACCCCGCTCTCACGTCCGCGCAGGCGCTCGAGGAACGCGGCGTCCCGTACCGCCTGCTCGACAGGGACGAGGTGCGCAAGCTCGGGGCGACCATGCCCGACGGCTGGACGGCCCTGTACATCGCCGACGCCGGGGTCGTGTTCGCCGACCGGGCGCGCCACGCATTCCTCGAGGCGGCCGGCGTCGATGTCGAGACGAACCGGCGCGTCGAGTCGACCGACGAGCTCGACGCGGATGTCGTGGTGGTCACGGCGGGATCGTGGGTGCGCGACCTCGTCCCGGACGTCCCGGTCACCGTGTCACGCGAGACGCTCGCATACTTCAGGCGCGTGGGGCCGCCGCTGCCGTCGATCGTCGACCTGAACACCGAAACGGGCGGGCACGGGATGTACTCGCTGCACGATCCAGTCCACGGGCTGAAGGTCGGGGCGCACCACGCCGGCTCGCCGGCCGACCCGGACACCGAGGGGACGCCCGACTCCGCGCTCGTCGAGCGAATCTCGGCGTGGGTGAGCGAGCGGTTCCCCGACGTCGACCCGGAGCCCGTCGAGGCGCAGACCTGCCTCTACACGACAACCGCGGACGAGGGCTTCATCCTCGAAAGGCACGGCCGCGTCGTCGTCGGATCCGCCTGCTCGGGGCACGGCTTCAAGTTCGCGCCGGCCGTCGGCCGCAGGCTTGCCGACCTCGCGCTCGCATAACTGCGATTCGCATAGTTGCGAATCGCTTGTTAGCGAACTAAAATCGGCTCGTGACCCGCGAGTTGAACCCGTTCAACTTCGGCGACCTCGCCGTCGACGCGGGCTTCGCGGACCGGGAGCAGGAGCTCGCAGAGCTGACGTCCGACATGGTCAACGGACAGAACGTCGTCGTCTTCGCTCCCCGCCGCTACGGCAAGTCCTCGCTCGTCTGGCGCGCGGCGCAGCAGGTGATCTCGCGGAACCGGGTGCTCGTCGCGCAGGTCGACCTCATGCTGACAGCGACGAAGGAGCAGCTCGCGGCGGCGCTCGCGAAGGCGATCTACGACGACATCGCAACGCCGCTGTTCCGCGTCCGCGAGCGGGTGAGCCGCGTGGTGTCCGGCCTCCGCATCACGCCCGTCGTCACGATCGATCCGCAGACGGGCGCGCCGAGCTTCAGCTTCCGCGCTGGCCATGAGCACGCGGACGTCGACGCGACGCTCCAGGCGCTATTCGAGCTTCCCGCGACGCTCGCGGCGGAACGGCAGAGGCGCGTGGCGCTCGTCTTCGACGAGTTCCAGGAGATCCTCGCGATCGACTCGCGGCTCCCGTCGCTCATGCGCTCGATCTTCCAGACGCAGCCCGACGTCGCGCACGTCTACCTCGGGAGCAAGCGGAGCATGATGGAACGGCTGTTCAACGACGCGAACGAGCCGTTCTGGCGGAGCGCGAAGCAGATGGAGCTCGGCCGGATCGCGGCCGCTGCGTTCGCACCCTTCCTGGCCGAGCGCTTCGACGCGGCAAACCGGAGGCTCCCGCCGGGGATCGCCGAGCGGCTCCTGGCCGCGACCGGCGGCCACCCGTACGCGACGCAGGAGCTCGCCTACGCGCTCTGGGAGGAGACGCCCCGAGGGCGAGCCGCGAACGATGACGCGCTCGGGCGCGCGCTCGGCCGCGTGCTCCGCTCCGAGAATGCCCACTTCGCGCTCGTGTGGGAGCGCGCGTCGCGTGTGCAGCGGCTCGTCCTGCAGGCGCTCGCGGTCGAGCCGACGACGACGGTGACGGCCGGCGAGTACCGGAACCGGCACGACCTCGGCGCGCCGTCGACCGTCGCGCGGGCGCTCGAGGCGCTCGTCGACCAGGAGCTCCTGCGCCAGGTGGAGCCCGGCCACTACGTCATCGCGGAGCCGTTCCTGCCGGAGTGGCTGCGGCGGCGACTGAGCTAACGTTCGGCCATGCCGTTCTACCAGCGCCTCGGCGACGTTCCGCGCAAGCGCCACGTCCAGTTCCGGGACAACGGGACGCTCCTGACCGAGGAGGTCATGGGCCTCGAGGGCTTCACCGGCAACGAGTCGATCCTCTACCACCTCCAGTCGCCCTGCCGGGTGATGGAGCTCGGCGGCTTCGAGCCGATCGAGCGCGAGGAGTGGGTGCCCGAGCAGCACGGACACCTGCACTTCAAGACGTTCGACACCGAGCCCGCCGGTGACGAGGTCACGGGCCGCCGCCTTCTCATGTGGAACGGCGACGTCGAGATCTCGCTCTGCCGCCCGTCCGGCTCGATGGACTACTTCTTCCGCAACGGGGAGGGCGACGAGGTCATCTTCGTCCACGAGGGCTCCGGGACCCTCGAGACGATCTTCGGAGATCTCACGTACAAGGAGGGCGACTACGTCGTCGTCCCGCGCGGTACGACGTACCGCTTCAGACCGGACGGCGCACAGCGGTACCTCGTCTTCGAGACGCCGGGGCTGATCGAGATCCCGCGCCGCTACCGGAACCAGTACGGACAGCTGGTCGAGGGCGCGCCGTACTACCACCGCGACATCCATCCGCCGACCGAGCTGAGGACGGTGCGCGAGCGCGGCGAGTACCCGGTCAAGGTGCGCGTCCGCGACGGCTACCAGACGTACGTCGTCGACTACCACCCGTTCGACGTCGTGGGCTGGGACGGCTACCTCTACCCGTGGACGTTCTCGATCCACGACTTCGAGCCGATCACCGGCCGCATCCA
>JAICSH010000012.1 GCA_025936995.1 Thermoleophilia bacterium
GGCCGGCGGCGCCCCCCCCGGGCGCCCGGGGGTCGCGCGCGGCCCCCCGGGGGCCGCGGCCACTGGGTCCTCCCGGCGGGCCGCCGCCGCCTGGCCCGCCGCCGCTTCCAGCACCCCAGCTCGTCTGTTCGTCGAGCATCCGCGCCTCCTCGGCGAGTGGCGGATAGCCGAGCGAGACGCGCATCGTGAAGCGGTCGAGCTGCGCCTCGGGCAGCGGGTACGTCCCCTCGTACTCGATGGGGTTCTGCGTGGCCATGACCATGAACGGCGGCTCCAGCGGGTACGTGACCCCGTCGACCGACACCTGCCGCTCCTCCATGCACTCGAGCAGCGCGGCCTGGGTCTTCGGCGAGGCGCGGTTCACCTCGTCAACGAGCAGGAGGTTCGCGAAGACCGGGCCGGGCCGGAACTCGAACTCGTTCCGCTGCTGGTTGAAGACGTTGACCCCGGTCACGTCCGACGGCAGGAGGTCCGGCGTGAACTGGAGCCGGGTGAAGCGGCAGTCGAGCGAGCGGGCGAGCGCCTTCGCGAGCATCGTCTTCCCGACTCCGGGGAAGTCCTCGACGATCGCGTGGCCCTCGGCAACGAGGCAGAGGACGACGAGGCGCAGCGTCTCGTCCGGCGCGTGCACGACCCGGGCGAGGTTCTCGACGATCGTCGAGATCTGCCCGCTCGGGGCCGGTTCGATTGCGCGCTCAGCCATTCCGGATCAGGTGCTCCACCTCGTCGAGGATCGCCCCTGCTATCTCCTCCTTCGGTGCCTTCGCAACCGCCCGCTCACCGGATCCCGTGAGCAGCGTCACCTCGTTCTCGGCCGCGTCGAAGCCGATGTCCGAGCGCGAGACGTCGTTGAGGACGAAGAGGTCGGCGCCCTTTCGCGCCAGCTTCTCCCGCGCGCGCTCGAGACCCGCCTCGCCCGTCTCAGCCGCGAAGCCGACGAGGAGCTGGCCGTCGCGCCGGCCGGCGCCGCGCGCCGCGAGCACGTCGGCGGTCGGCTCGAGCTCGAGCGCCCACGCCGCCGTGTCCTTCGGCCGCTTCACGGCGAGCGCCTCCGCGGGCCGGTAGTCCGCGACGGCGGCCGCCATCACGACGACGTCCGCCTCGGCCGCGTGGGCGAGCGCCTCGCGCTCGAGATCGGCTGCGGTCGGCGTCTCCACGAGCTCGACTCCGGCAGGAACGGGCACCGCGAGGTTGGCCGCGAGCAGTGTGACCTCGGCGCCGCGCCGGCGCGCCTCGGCGGCGAGTGCGACGCCCATCCAGCCGGAGGAGCGATTCCCCACGTAGCGGACGGCGTCGAGCGGCTCGCGGGTCCCGCCGGCCGATACGAGGACGCGCTTCCCGCGCAGCGGACCGCTGCCGTGCAGAAGCTCGAGCGCGGCGCGGAGGATCTCGTCCGGCTCCGCCATCCGCCCCACTCCGAGCTCTCCCTCCGCCGTCTCGCCCTCGTCCGGCCCGACGAGGACGACTCCGCGGGCGCGCAGAGTCTCCGCGTTCGCCCGCGTCGCGGGGTGCGACCACATCCGCGGGTTCATCGCCGGCGCGACGAGCACCGGGCCGCGATGCGCGAGGGCGGCCTCGGTGAGAACGTTGTCGGCGAGCCCGTACGCGAGCTTCGCGAGCGTGTTCGCCGTGCAGGGCGCGACGACGAGGAGGTCGGCGCGCGTGAGATGGAGGTAGACGTCGTCGCCGGGAGGACGCCGCGCAAGGGCGCGAAACGTCTCGGCCGCGACGAAGCGCTCCGCGCCGGGCGTGACGAGGGGCACGACGTCGTGACCCTCCCTGACGAGCAGACGGCACAGCTCGCACGCCTTGTAGGCGGCGATGCCGCCCGTCACCCCGAGGAGGACGCGTGACATGCGGAAATGATGCCTACGCGCCGCCGGAACGGCTGACGCGGGGCTAGGCGGTGTAGTCGTACTTGAGCATGCTCTGGGAGACTTCCTCCAGGGCCATCGTCAAGTAGTTCTTCGACCGGCTCTCGACGAGCGGCGGCAGGTTGTCGCCGAAGGTGCCCTCGCCGAGCTGATGGTGGTAGTTGTTGATCTGCCGGGCGCGCTTCGCCGCCACGATCACGAGGGCGTAGCGCGAGTCCACGTTCTGCAGCAGGTCGTCGACACGAGGTTCGATCATCGCCGCGGCATGGTAGCTGCCGGAGCGAGGAGCGGACGGACGATGCGCGTCAGCTCCTCCACCGCGCGCTCGAGGTCGTCGTTCTCGATCACGTGGTCGAACCGGTCCGCCACCTGCAGCTGCTCTCGCGCGACGGCGAGACGCTCATGGATCTCGCCGGCGCTCTCGGTCGCGCGCTCGCGCAGGCGCCGCTCGAGCTCCTCTGCCCGCGCGGTGACGAAGATCGTGACGGCGCCGGGCACGCGGTCGGCGACCTTGAGCGCTCCCTCCGTCTCCAGCTCGAGGACGCAGACGCGGCTCGCGGCCGCGACGCGCTCGATCTCGGAGTAGAGCGTCCCTGATCGCTGGCCCCAGGGAAAGACGTGGTACTCGAGGAACTCGTCGGCCCCGAGCCGGCGGTCGAACTCCTCCGGCGAGATGAAGTAGTAGTGGACGCCGTCGACCTCGCCCGGCCGCTGGGGGCGCGTCGTCGCGGACACGGCGAGCTCGAGCTGCGGAAACTCGCTCAGCAGCCGCCTGATGAGCGTTCCCTTGCCGGCGCCGGACTGGCCCGTGATGACGACGACGGGCAGCTTGCCGCTCCTAGCGGTTGAAGAGGCCAATCAGCTCGGCCCGCTGCCGGTCGGAGAGACCGCCCACCGTCTTCGACTGGCTGATGCGGCAGGTGTTGAGGAATCGCGCGGCCTTCACGCGCCCGAACTTCGGCACCGCCATGAGGATGTCGATGACCTTCGCGGTCGAGACGTACTCGGGCGGGTTACCGAGGATCTGCTCGATCCGGACCTTGCCTTCCTTCAGGTCCTTCTTCAGCTTCGCGCGCCTGACGCGGACGTCGTTCGCTCGCTTGAGGGCGTCCATCCGCTGGTCGAGGGAACGAAGCGGAGCATGCGCCTGCGTCTTGGTCGGACTCACGGCCGGCCGATCTTACCAATGCGCCCGCGAGCTTCAAGCCGGGACTTTTCGCTGGGTTTCCGGGCTTTTTCGCAGGCCCGCCGCGTCTTCGGGATTGACAACACCGGCGTCCGCGCACGCCGCCGTGAGCTCTGTGCGGACGCGGCCCGGCGCTCCGGGGTCGGCGAAGAGCACGGTTCCGAGGGCCACGTCGGAGGCGCCGCAGGCCGCGAACTCGAGCGCGTCGCGACCGGACTCGATGCCGCCCATCCCGACGATCGGCAGTCCCGTGGCCTCGCCACAGACGGTGACGGCATGGAGCGCGACCGGCTTCAGCGCCGGGCCGGAGAGACCGCCGCTCCCGCGCGCGAGCGCCGGCCGTAGCCTCCGGTCGAGGGCGACTCCGCGCAGCGTGTTGATGAGGGAGAGCCCGTCCGCACCGGCCGCCGCGACAGCCCGGGCCACCTCGGCGACGTCGGGGTGCGCGGCGGAGAGCTTGGCGTAGAGCGGGAGCCCGGTCGCCCGGCGGCAGGCGGCGACGATTTCCGCGGCGGAGTCGGCCGCCTCGTCGACGTTCGGGCACGAGAGGTTGAGCTCGATCGCCTCGATGTCCTCCAGGTTCGAGCACGTCTCCGCGTAGTCGTCCGCGCAGAAGCCGCCGACGCTGACCCAGAGCGGCGGCCCGAGCTCGCGCAGCCGCGGCAGGTGCTCCGCGAGGAACCGCTCGCGCCCCGGGTTCGCGAGCCCGATGGCGTTGAGCATCCCGTGCGCGGTCTCCGCGATGCGGGGCGGCGCGCTCCCCTCGCGCGGCAGCGGCGTGACCGTCTTCGTCACGAACGCGTCGAGCTGCCGCGCGACGTCGGGCGCCGCGAGCGCGTCGAGGCAGCCGCTGGCGTTGAGGATCCTCATCGGGACACGGCCCCCGCAGACTCGGCCGGTACCAGGTACCGGACGTGTCCGTTCAGGCGGTGTGCGTCGAGCACCGGGCCTTCGAGGCAGAGGCGCTTCAGCGCGCCGTCGATCTCGACGACGCAGCCGTAGCAGGCCCCGTAGCCGCACGCCATCGGTGCCTCCCACGCGAGCTGCGCGGTCGGGCACAGCGCGGCCACTGCGTGGAGCATCGGCTCCGGCCCGCACGCCATCACGTCGAAGCCCGGCCCGATCAGTTCGGTCACCACGACAGGATCGACGGCGACCTCCGCGCCGGGCAGGAGCGCGGCCGCCTCGGCGTGCTCTTCCGTCCGGAAGCCGAGTACGACCGGCGGCGAGCCGCCGAGCTTTTCGGCGAGGTACGGCAGCGGCGCGATGCCGATCCCTCCGCCAACGAGGAGCGGCCGGTCGACGTCGAGCCGATAGCCGCAGCCGAGTGGGCCGAGCACGGCGATCTCGTCCCCGGTGCCGAGTCCGCAGAGAGCCTCTGTCCCGGGCCCGATCGGGTCGACGAGGAAGGCGAGCTCGCCGGGCGGAGCGAGGCAGAGCGAGAACGGCCGTGGCAGCAACCGACCGGGCGCCTCGAGCATGAAGAACTGCCCCGGATTCCCCGGATCGAGGCCGCCGCGCTCGAGGCGCAGCAGCGTGTACGGCCCGACCGGCTCGGAGCCCGTGACCCTATGCGTACTGGGCGATGCCGAGCTCGGCATCGATCCGCTCCTGCAGTGAGAGGGCCTGGTCGGCGCGCGCCGTCGCGATCGCGTGCACGGCGGCCGCCGCGCCCGAGAGCGTCGTGATGCAGGGAACGCGCCGCACCATCGCGGCCTCGCGGATCGCGTAGCCGTCCGAGCGCGCGTTGCGCCCCTCGGGCGTGTTGATGACGAGGTCGCAGCGGCCGCGCCGGATGAGGTCGACGACCGTCGGCTCGCCGTCCCTCGCCTCGCTCAGCTTCCGCACCGGCTCGACCGCGATGCCGGCCGCGGCGAGCGTCGCGGCGGTTCCCTCCGTCGCGTACAGCTCGAAGCCGAGACCGACGAGCGTCGCCGCGATCGGCACCGCCTGCTGGTGATCCGGCTCGCGGATCGAGATGAAGACGGAACCGGAGCGCGGCAGCCTCCGGCCCGCGGCCCGTTCCGCCTTGTCGAGCGCGGTCGAGAGGTCGGCGGCGCTCGCCATCACCTCGCCCGTCGAGCGCATCTCGGGACCGAGGACGGGGTCGCTGCCGGGGAAGCGCGCGAACGGCAGCACGGCGGCCTTGACGCTCCATTGCCGCGGCGGCCGCTCCGGCGGCAGCCCGAGCTCCGGGATCGTGGCCCCGACCGCGAGACGGCACGCCGCCTTGACGAGCTCGACACCCGTCGCCTTGCTCACGAACGGCACCGTCCGCGACGCGCGCGGATTCGCCTCGATCACGTACACCTCGCCGTCCCCCGTCACCGCGAGCTGCACGTTGAGGAGCCCCACCGCGCCGAGGGCTCGCCCGAGGATCCGCACGATGTGCGCAATCTCTTGCCCCTGCGCGAAGCTGAGGCTCGGCGCCGGCAGGACGCAGGCGGAGTCGCCGGAGTGGATGCCCGCCTCCTCGACGTGCTGCATGACGGCGGCGACGTAGGTGTCCGCGCCGTCGCAGAGCGCGTCGACGTCCACCTCGACCGCATGCTCGACGAAGCGGTCCACGAGGATCCGCTCGAACGGAGGCATGTCCCGGACATCGTCCGCCGTGTAGCAGACGCGCATCGCGCGGCCCCCGAGGACGTACGACGGCCGCACGAGCACCGGATAGCCGATCCGTTCCGCGATCTCGACCGCCTCGTCGGGAGAGGACGCGATCCCCCACTCCGGCGAGCGGAGCCCGTGCGCGAGGAGGAGACCGGCGAAGCGCTCCCGGTCCTCGGCGAGGTCGACGGCGTCGAACGGCGTGCCGAGGATCCGGTAGCCCGCCTCCTCGATCGCCCGCGCCAGCTTGAGCGGCGTCTGGCCACCGAACTGGATCACGACGCCGTCCGGCTTCTCCCGCTCGCAGATCGCGAGCACCGACTCGGTGTCGAGCGGCTCGAAGTAGAGCCGGTCGGAGGTGTCGTAGTCGGTGGAGACCGTCTCCGGGTTGCAGTTGACCATGACCGCGTCGTAGCCGAGCTCGCGGTAGGTCGTCACGGCGTGGACGCAGCAGTAGTCGAACTCGATGCCCTGCCCGATCCGGTTCGGGCCCGAGCCGAGGATGACGACGCGCGGACGCTCGCCCTTCGGCGGTGACTCATCGGCCTCGCCCCAGGTGGAGTAGTAGTAGTTGGAGGCCGCCTCGACCTCGCCGGCGCACGAGTCGACGCGGCGATACGCGGGACGCACGCCGCAGTCCCGACGCCGCTGCCGCACCGCGGCCTCGCTCGTGCCCACGGCGGCGGCGATCGCGGCGTCCGAGAGCCCGAGCCGCTTCAGCCGGAGCCAGTCGCCCGCGCGGAGCGCGTCGATGTCCCCGATGCCGGCGAGCACGGCGCCGATCTCGGCGAACTCCCGCCGGAAGAACGGGTGCACGTCCTCCGGCACGTCGAGCAGCGTCTGCCACGGCGTCGCCGCGCCGGTGTCGAGCTCGCGCGAGCGGAACGCCTTGAGGAAGGCCTCGGCGAAGGTGCGGCCGATCCCCATCGTCTCCCCGACCGACTTCATCTGGGTGCCGAGCGTCCGGTCGGCGCCCGGGAACTTCTCGAAGGCGAAGCGCGGGAACTTGACGACGACGTAGTCGAGGGTCGGCTCGAAGCTCGCCGGAGTCGTCCCGGTGAGGTCGTTCGGGATCTCGTCGAGCGTGTAGCCGACGGCGAGCCGCGCCGCGACCTTCGCGATCGGGTAGCCGGTCGCCTTCGAGGCGAGCGCGGAGGAGCGCGAGACGCGCGGGTTCATCTCGATCACGCGGACGTCGCCGGTCTCGCGGCTGCGGGCGAACTGGATGTTCGAGCCGCCGGTGTCGACGCCGACCGCGCGGATCACCGCCGCGGCCGCGTCGCGCAGCTCCTGGTACGCCTCGTCGGGAAGCGTCATCTGCGGCGCGACGGTGACCGAGTCTCCGGTGTGGACGCCCATCGGGTCGAGGTTCTCGATCGAGCAGACGATGACGACGTTGTCGATCCTGTCGCGTACGACCTCGAGCTCGAACTCGTCCCACCCGCGCACCGATTCCTCGACGAGCACCTGGCCGATCGGGGATTCTGCGAGGCCGCGCTCGACCTGGCGGTAGAGCTCGTCCTCCGTCGAGGCAAAGCCGCCGCCGTGGCCGCCGAGCGTGAAGGCGGGCCGGACGACCGCGGGGACCATCAGCCCTTTGACCTCGTCGAGCGAGGTGACGATCGCCGACGCCGGCACCTTGAGCCCGCACGACTCGACCGCCTCCTTGAACTTGAGGCGGTCCTCGGCGCGCTCGATCGCCTCGAGACGCCCGCCGATCAGCTCGATCCCGAGCTCGTCGAGGACACCCGCGTTCGCGAGCTCGCGCGCGAGGTTGAGCGCGGTCTGGCCGCCCATCGTCGGCAGGAGCGCGTCCGGCCGCTCGAGGCGGAGCACCTCGGCGACGGACTCGACGTCGAGCGGCTCGAGGTAGGTGCGGTCCGCGAAGCCGGGGTCGGTCATGATCGTCGCCGGGTTCGAGTTGACGACGATCGTGCGGAAGCCGTCTTCGCGCAGCACCTTGAGGGCCTGGCAGCCGGCGTAGTCGAACTCGGCCGCCTGGCCGATCACGATCGGCCCAGAGCCGACGATGCAGATGCTCTCGAGGTCGGTGCGCCTAGGCACGGGCGACCTCCTCCACCCACGCTTCGAGCAGCGGCCACGCGTCGTGCGGGCCGGGCCCTGCCTCGGGATGGAACTGGAGCGAGCGAGCGCGCAGCTCGGGGAGGTCGAGGCCCTCGACCGTCCCGTCGTACAGCGAGACGTGCGACACCTCCGCGGCCTCGCTCGGCCGCACCGCGAAGCCGTGGTTCTGGCTCGTGACGAGGACCCTCCCGGCAGCCCGCTCGAGCACCGGGTGGTTCGCGCCGCGATGGCCGAACGGCAGCTTGTACGTCTCGTGGCCGGTCGCGCGCGCGATCAGCTGGTGGCCGAGACAGATGCCGAGGACGTGCGTCCGGCCGAGCAGCTCGCGCACCGTCTCCGTCTGGGACTCGAGTGGCTCCGGGTCGCCCGGCCCCGGCGAGAGGAGGACGCCGTCGTACTCGGCGAGCTCGTCCGCGGGCGTGTCGTGCGGATGGACGGTCACCGCCGCTCCCGCCTTCGCGAGCCGCCGCAGCACCGAGTTCTTCACGCCGTAGTCGACGACGCCCACCCGGACGCGTCCCTCCTCGGCGAAGACGTACGACTCACTCGTGGAGACGCCCTCGACGAGCGCGCGCCCGAGCATCGGCGGCTGCGTCGCCGCGAGCTCGACCGCCTCCTCGGTCGCGAGGCCGGAGGCGACCGCGACTGCCGGCGCCGAGCCGGCGTCGCGCAGGTGGAGGACGAGGCTGCGCGTATCGATTCCCGTGAGGGCGACGACGCCGCGGTCGCGCAGCCAGCCGGTCCACTCCGGGCCGCGCGCCTCGCGCATCAGCACGGCGCGCGCATGTGTCCGGGCCGACTCGCTGCGCTCGTCCGTCACGCCGTAGTTGCCGACCATCGGCGCCGTGAAGCAGATGAGCTGGTCCTCGAAGCTCGGGTCGGTGACGGCCTCCTGGTAGCCAGACATGCCGGTCGTGAAGACAGCCTCGCCGAGCGCGTGGCCGTCCGCGCCGACCGACTCGCCTGGCCAGATCGTCCCGTCGGCGAGCGCGAGATAGCTCATTCGAACGCCACCTTTCCGCCCGCGAGCGTCATTTGCACCGCTCCGGTGAGCGTCGAGCCGAGCAGCCAGGAGTTGCCCGACCGCGAGCGGAAGGGCTGCTCGCCAACCGTCCATTCGCGCTCGAGGTCGAGGAGGACGAGGTTCGCGCAGGCCCCGGCGGCGACGCGCGGCCGCTCGAGCCCGAAGATCCGCGCCGGCCCCGCCGACATCCGCTCGAGCAGCGTCTCGAGGGACAGCAGGCCCGGCCCGACGAGATGCGTGTAGAGCGCCGCGAGCGCCGTCTCGAGGCCGGTGACCCCGAACGGCGCCGCCTCGAACGGCACGTCCTTCTCGTGCGCGGCGTGCGGCGCGTGGTCGGTCGCGATCGCCTCGATCGTCCCGTCCCGCAGCGCGTCGAGGAGCGTGAGCCGGTCCTGCTCGGCCCGCAGCGGCGGGTTCATCTTCACGTTCGGGTCGAGCGAGCGCACCGCGTCGTCGGTGAGGACGAGATGGTGCGGCGTCGCCTCGCCGCTTGCGGCGACCCCGGCCTCCCGAGCCCGCCGTAGTGCCTCGACCGACGCGGCCGCCGAGAGATGGAGGACGTGGACGCGCCCGCGCTCGTAGCCGGCGAGCGCGAGGTCGCGCTCGACCGCGACGGACTCCGCCACCGAGGGATAGCCGGCGAACCCGAGCTCGGCCGCGACTCGTCCCTCGTGGACGTGACCGCCACGGGAGAGCGTCGGCTCCTCGCAGTGGAGCGCGAGCGCCCGGTCGGTGCTCGAGGCGTACTGGAGCGCCCGTCGCATCAGCCCCGCGGAGGCGACCGGAACGCCGTCGTCGGAGAAGGCGACCGCGCCGGTGTCGGCGAGCTCGCCCATCTCGGTCAGCTCCTCCCCGCGCTGGCCCCGCGTGATCGCGGCGAGGAACCCGACCGGCACCTCGGCCTCGCGGCGCGCGGCATCGACCAGCGCACCGAGCGTCGCGGCCGAGTCGACGACCGGATCGGTGTTCGGCATCGCGAGGATCGCGCAGTAGCCGCCGGCGGCGGCAGCGGCCGTCCCGCTCGCGAGAGTCTCCTCGTCCTCGCGACCCGGCGTGCGGAGATGCACGTGCGGGTCGACGAAGGCCGGTGCGAGGACGAGACCCTCGGCCTCGACCACCCGATGCTCGTTCGCGTCGACCCGCTCCGCGACCTCGGCGATCGTCCCGTCGTCGATCCGCACCTCGAGGCGCGCGTCGATTCCCTCCGCGGGATCGAGCACGCGGGCTCCTCGGATGACGACGTTCGCGCCGGGGAGATCCTTCTGCCAGAGCATCACGCCACCTCCGCCGCAGCGAGCGCCTGCACGCCGACCGGGCCGCCGGTGAGCACGTCGTAGAGGACGGCCATCCGGACGACGAGCCCGGAGCGGACCTGCCTCGTGATCAGGGAGTCGGGCGAGTCGGCGACGCGCGGGTCGATCTCGACGCCGCGGTTCATCGGCCCCGGGTGCATGACCTTCTGCCCGGGCCGGAGCCGCTCGGGCGTGATCCCCCAGCGCGCGGTGTATTCGCGCAGGCTCGGGACGAAGTTCGCGCCCGGCTCCATGCGCTCGTTCTGCATCCGAAGCACGTAGACGACGTCGGCGTCGCGGATCGCCTCGATGTCCGTGGTGGCCTCCGCCGGCAGCTCGCGCGGCAGCAGGGCGGGCGGGCCGACGAGCGTCGCGCGGACACCGACGAGCGCGAAGGCCTGCAGCAGCGACCGCGCGACGCGCGAGTGCAGGACGTCGCCGACGATCGCGACGTGCACGCCTTCGAGCTCCCCGAGCTCCTCGCGGAGCGTGTAGAGGTCGAGCAGCGCCTGCGTCGGATGCTGGTGCTTCCCGTCGCCGGCGTTCACGACGTGCGCGTCGGTCACCTGCGCGACGAGCTGCGGCGACCCGATCTGCGGGTGCCGGATCACGATCACGTCCGGGTCGTATGCGCCGAGAGTGAGCGCCGTGTCCTTGAGCGACTCGCCCTTGTCCACCGACGAACCCGCGGACTTGACCGTGAGCGTGTCGGCCGAGAGCCGCTTCGCGGCGAGCTCGAACGAGGACGAGGTGCGCGTCGAGGACTCGTAGAAGAGGTTGACGACGAGGTGCCCCTTGAGCGTCGGCAGCTTCTTCACGTGCCGCTCGAGGGAGGCGGCGAACGTGCGCGCGGTGCCGAGCAGCCGGTCCACGTCGTCGCGCGTCAGGTCGGCGACCGAGAGGAGGTGGCGCTTCCGCGGCGTCGGCGGCCTCAGGTCGTCGGTGACGAGACGGATCATCTGCTCTCCTCCCCACCGTCGAAGACGGCGGTGTCTTCCGGCCGGGCGCCGTCGGCGCTTCCAGCCATTCTCCGGACGAGCAGGACGGCGTCGAGCTCGTCCACCTCGACGAGCTGCACCTGGATCCGCTCGCCGCGGGCGGTGGGCAGGTTCTTGCCGACGTAGTCCGGGCGGATCGGCAGCTCGCGGTGACCGCGGTCGACGACGACCGCGAGCTGGACGCGCGCCGGCCGGCCGTAGTCGAAGAGGGCCTCGATCGCGGCGCGGATCGTGCGGCCGGTGTAGAGGACGTCGTCGACGAGAACGACGGTGCGTCCGTCGACCGGGAAGTCGAGCTGCGTCGCGCGGACGACGGGCTGCGGCGCCAGCGGCGCGCCCCCTCCGCGAACCGTCACGTCGTCGCGGTGAAACGTGATGTCGACGGCACCGAGCGCGGGCGCGACTCCGGCGCGCTCCTCGATCAGGCGAGCGAGCCGCCGCGCGAGCGGGACGCCGCGCGTCTGGATCCCGACGAGCGCGACCTCGCCGACTTCGGGGTTGCCCTCGATGATCTCGTGGGCGATTCTCCAAAGGGTCCTCCCCAGCTCGTCGGCGTCGAGGAGGGTCTTCCCCTGTACGGGGGCGTGCGCGTTCATCCGACTCCTTTCCGGCCTCGCTGGACCGGCTTAAAGGGGTGTGGCCGCAGGGACAGTACCTGTCCCTGCGGATAGACGGAACTGCGCGGGCCCGAGATTGCGATCTCGGGCCCGCTTCGTGCTGTTTTGGTTTGGGTCGCTTCTCGGCGGGGGGGTTGGTTTTGTGCGCTCGCGCGCGGCAGAGGCCGGCACGAGCGCAGTCCGGCCTGCGGCTAAGTCACCGTGTCTTAGCCTCCGGCCCTTCGTCTGAGCAGGGTGCGAGCGGTTCGAACCCTCGCGCCGTCCAGGCGGCGGCGTAACGATGCGTTACGCCGCCGCGAACTAGCGGGCGGACGCGCGCAGCCCGTCCGCCCGCGACAGAACAACCGGCGTGAATCGCGCCCACCCCCGTGTCCCCTCAGCACGAAGCGCGCCCGAGATCGCAATCTCGAGCGCGCGGAGTTCCTTATCCCAGCGAGCGGGTGCGCGGCACCCGCTCGCTAGAGTCCACGAGTGGACGAGGAGCTGCTCGATCGGTACGCCGACCTCATCGTCGGCTTCGGGGCCAACGTGCAGCCCGACCAGGTGGTCGCGGTCGAGGCGTCGGTCGAGGCGGCGCCGCTCGTGCGGAAGCTCGCCCGCCGCGCGTACGAGCGCGGGGCGCGGTACGTGGACATCGTCTACTTCGACCCCCAGGTGAAGCGGATCCGGATCGAGTCCGCACCCGACGACTCGCTCGAGTGGGTGCCGCCGTGGCTCGGCCGTCGCATGCTCGACCTTGGCGAGCTCGACGCGGCGCGGATCGTCCTCACGCCGTTCGTCCCGCCCGGCCTGCTCGAGGGGCTCGACGCCGTGCGGGCGGGCCGCGACCAGCTGCCCACCGTCCGCGAGCTGTTCAAGGTGCTCGACGACCGGTCGGTCGCGTGGACCGTCTCGCCGTTCCCGACAGAGGCGTGGGCGAGCCGTGTCTTCCCCGAGCTCGGGCCGGCGCAGGCCGTCGACGCGCTCTGGCGTGACCTCGAGCATGTCTGCCGGCTGGACGAGCCCGACCCGGTCGACGCCTGGAAGCAGCGGATCGACGAGATCTGGCAGAACGCCTCCCGTCTGGACGAGCTCGACCTCGATGCGCTGCGGTTCGTCGGCCCCGGGACCGATCTGACCGTGGGACTCCTTCCCAGCTCGCGTTTCGCGAAGGAGGGCGGCGGAGCCACGACGCGCACGGGCATCCACCACGTGCCGAACCTCCCGACGGAGGAGCTCTTCACCACACCCGACCCTGACCGGACGGAGGGCGTCGTCACCTCGACGAAGCCGCTCGACGTCGGTGGGTCGCTCGTCACCGGCCTGCGTGTCCGTTTCGACCGGGGGCGCGCCGTCGAGATCGACGCGGACTCGAACGTCGAGACCCTGCGGCGTCGCTGTGCCACGGACGAGGGCGCGGCCCGGCTCGGGGAGGTCGCGCTCGTCGACGGCGAGAGCCGGATCGGCCGGCTCGGCCGCACGTTCTTCAACACGCTCCTCGACGAGAACTCGGCGAGTCACATCGCGCTCGGCGACGCCTACTCGAGCCCGATCGCCGATCCCGCCGACTTGCCGCGGATCAACGAGAGCGAGATCCACGTCGACTTCATGATCGGCTCCGACGAGGTGACCGTCAGCGGCGTGACCCACGACGGCGGCGAGGTGCCGGTGCTCGTGGGCGGGGCGTGGCAGATCTGACCGCGGCGTAGAGCCGCGCCCACTGCGGCGCGTCGAGGTCGCGCGCCGCCGCGCGCGGGTCGAAGCCTTGCTCGCGGGCTGTCCGTTGCACGAGTCGGCGCGGGAGGATCCGGTCGAGCGGCGCCTGAGCATCGAAAGCGTGCCGCAGGATCGCTTCGTACGCCGCCGCCTCGGCCGGCGGCACGAGCGGCTCAGGACGCCGCGTCGCGCGCAGGACCGCCGCGTCCACGCTCGGCGGCGGCGCGAAACAGGCGCGGGGCACGCGCCGGACGAGGCGCAGCTCGTACCACGCTCCCCACGTGCAGCTCAGGAGCGTCGACGGCCAGACCGCCGTCCGCTTCGCCGCCAGCCCCCACTCGACGATCGCGTCGAGCTGCGTCAGCGGCACCCGCGGGTCACCGAGCAGCCGGCGCAGGATGGCGGTGCCGGCGGCGAAGGGCAGGTTCGCGACGACGGCGAACGGCTCGTCCGGCAGCCGCAACGCCGAGGCGTCTCCTTCGACCACCTTGACGCGAGGGTCGTCACCGAAGCGTGTCCGGAGCTGACGGAGAGCCGCCGGGTCGAGCTCGACGGCGCGAACGTGGGCGCCGGCGTCGACGAGCGCGCGCGTGAGGATGCCGCTGCCGGCGCCGAGGTCGAGCACGAGCGGACCGGGCACGATGCCGGCGTCGCGGACGAGCTGCTCGGCGAGGGCGCGGCTACGAAGGGCGTGGCGACCGCGTGGCCGCGCCTGCGGTGAGGCGCGCCCTGCCACGGACCCGGACCATCGTCGGCATCGGCCTAGGGCTCCGAGATGAGCTCGTCGGGCTCGGTCAGGGCCTCGATCGCGTCCTGGGCAGTCTCGAGCTCCGCCTCCGGGACCAGCACGTTCACCGCGTCGTCCTGGGGAGCCTGCTGGAGCGCGGCGTCGATGCCGGCATTGCGGAGGATCTCCTGCAGCTCCTCCGCCTCGGCGACGTCGCCCGCGACCGCGACCTGCACCATCCCGCTCATCAGGGCTCGATCATAGGCGCTTCCGCCGGCGCGGCGCTGTCAGCGCCATGAGGCGGACGCGCCCCCCTCTTGACGAGCCGTGGCACGCCGCGTTCCGGGAACGGAATCTCGATCACGTCGAAGTCGCGCGGCACGACGGTGTCCTCGAAGATCTCGCGTGCCTCGTCCGCGAGCTCCTGCCCGAAGTAGCGCGGCGAGACGTGGGTGAGCGCGAGCAGGCGAACCTGCGCGAGACGTGCGACGTCGGCCGCGCCGGCGGCGGTCGAATGCATCGTCTCCCGCGCGCGCTCCGCCTCTTCCGTGAGGAAGCTCGCCTCGTGGACGAGGAGGTCAGCGCCGTGAGCAGCCTGGACGACGAGAGGCGAGGGGGCCGTGTCGCCCGTGAGCACGAGCTTTCGCCCGTGCCGCGGCTCGCCGAGCACCTCGGCCGGGGTCACGGTCCGGCCGGACGGGACGGTGACCTCCTCCCCCGCCTGCAGCCGTCCGCGGTCCGGACCGTCGGGAACACCGAGGGCGTCGGCGACCGCCACGTCGAACCGGCCGGGCCGCTCCTGCTCGTCGAGCACGTAGCCGAGGGCCTCGACCCCGTGATCGACTGCGAACGCCTCGATCGCGTAGTCGCCGCGCTCGATCCGCCTCCCCGGCTCGAGCTCGACCGGAGCAAGCGGATACGGGAGGCGGCCGAGGAACGGGCGAAGGCGGTTGAACAGCTCCTTCAGGCCGCGTGGCCCGTAGACGGTGAGCGGCGTCTCGTCGCGGCCCCGCAGCGCGAACGTCTTCAGCATTCCGGGCAGGCCGAGGAAGTGGTCGGCATGGAAATGCGTGAGGAAGATCTCCTGCAGGTCGGGCAGGCCGACCACCGACCGCTGCAACTGGCGCTGGGTCCCCTCCCCGCAGTCGAAGAGCAGCCGCTCGCTGCCCCGCCGGACGAGGAGCGCCGTGGGCCCGCGCTGCGCCGTGGGCATCGACGCGGCCGTGCCGAGGAAGACGAGGTCCAGGTCCATCGGGCGATTCTAGGAACGCGGGGCTAAATCGACCGTGCGGCGCGGCCGATATTGCGGCGGTGGACGAGGGCATGCGGCGGCTCCGGCGCGGGCGCGACCTCCAGCGGTCGCTCACGATGCTGCACGTGTTCCTCCTTGCGTCGGCCCTGATCTGCGCCGGCGCGGGGGTTGCGCTCGGCTCGTTCCTCTCCCACTCCCTCAGGAGCGAGGCACTCAACGCCGAGCAGACCGCGCTCGTCCGCTACGTCGACGGCGTCGTCCGTCCCAAGCTCGTCCGCGGCAACAGGGTCGTGGTCCCGTGGAGCCAGGACGCTCAGCTCGGTGCGACCGTCCTCACGCAGCCCGACATCCTGGTGGTGAAGGTCTGGAAGGCGAACGGCGTCCTCGCCTGGACCAATCCGGTCTCGCGTTCGAGCAACGGCCGCCGGGTCGCGAACCGCGACCGCCATCTCATCGACCACCGGTTCCCGCTCGACGACGAGCTGGGCGAGACGATTCGCGAGAACCAGCCGATCGCGAAGCTCGTGGGCACCGGCGCCGACGGCGAGGACGCGTTCGAGCGCAACGACCTCGGCTTCGGGCATGTGTTCGAGGTCTACGCGCCGATCCAGAGCACGAACGGGACACGGGCCATCGGCGCATACGAGATCTACGCCGACCCGCGGGCGCTCGGCCGGCTGATCGGTTCGCGCAGCAGGATGCTCTGGCTCGCCGTCGCAGGCGTATTCGTGGCGCTCTGGGCCGCGCTCGCGCTCCTCGTCCGCGGCGCCTCGCGAACGCTCACCCGGCAGAACGCGAAGCTCCGCGCGCGGACGATCCGGCTCGCCGAGGCCAACCGACTCCTCGAGGAGAGCGCGCTCGAGGCGGTCGAAAGCCTCAACGCAACGGTCGATGCCAAGGATCCCTACACGGCGGGGCACTCCCAGCGCGTGCAGCGAATCGCGATCGCGCTCGGCGAGGAGCTCGGCCTCGATCGCGAGCGGCTCGACATCCTCCGCTTCGCCGGGCTGTTTCACGACATCGGCAAGATCGCCGTCCCGGACGCGATCCTCACGAAGCCGTCGACGTTGACCGAGCTCGAGTTCGAGATCGTGAAGCGCCATCCGGAGGACGGCGCTCGCATCGTCGGCCGGCTCCAGCGGCTCCGTGCAGCCGTGCCGGCAGTCCTTCATCACCACGAGCGCTGGGACGGGAACGGCTATCCGCACGGGTTGAGCGGTGACGGGATCCCGATCGAGGCGGCGATCGTCGGGCTCGCGGACGCGGTCGACGCGATGACGACGGACCGGCCGTACAGCTCCGCCCGGACGCTCGAGGAGGCAACCGACGAGATCGTGCGGAACCGCGGCACCCAGTTCGCTCCGGACGTCGTCGACGCCTACGTCGCGCTCGTGGAGCGCGTGCCCGAGCTGTTCGGGATCGATCCGGCGGCCGGCGAGCTCGTCCGGGCCTGAGCCCCGCTCCGCGATAGGCTCACGCCGTGGCCGACCCGACGGTGCTCGAGGTCTACCGGCGCGAGGTGACGCCCGAGCTCTACCGGGACGTCCGGGAGCTCTACAAGCGGCACTCGGTCGCGGAGGACGCGCGCGACCTCGCGGGACTGATCTCGACGCTGACGCCCGATTGCGTCTACGAGCTCGTCCAGACGGGTCATCGCTGGGAGGGGCACGACGGCGCCGCGCGCTTCTACACGGAGCTGCTGACCGCGTTCCCGGACATCCACTTCGACCTGACGGACATCGTGATCGGCCCGCAGGGCGTCTGCGAGGAGGCGAACGTGACGGCGACCCAGCAGGCGCCGTGGCTCGGGCAGCCTCCCGTGGAGGGGCGGCTCGAGTGGAAGGTCGTGATCTGGTTCCCGTGGGACCCGGACCGGAGTCTCTTCCGCGGCGAGAAGGTCTACTCGACCGGGATCGACCTCCCGCCTGCCGCCTAGGGAACGACGAGCTTCTCCCCGGGCGTGATCGTCGCGCCGCCCAGGTGGTTGCGCTGCTCGATCTGCCAGACCCCCTGCCGCGGATCGCCCGAGTAGGTGCGCTCGGCGACCGACCAGAGCGTGTCGCCCGGGCGCACGACGTAGATCTGCTTCGGCCCCGCGCCGCTCGAGCTGTGGGCCGCGAGGCCGACGGCGAGAGCCGCGGCGCAGAGCAGGACGAGGAACTTTCCGAACATCTGTTCGCATGATAGAACGAACGTCTGTTCGTGTCAAGGCAGCCGGATCAGCTCGGGCTGGATCCGGCCTTCCGCGACCTCGAGCACGAGCATCGTGTGCGTCGGTGCCCGTCTCCGCTCAGTCGGCGAGCCCGGGTTGAGGATCCAGACCTCCCCCACGCGCGCGACCTGCGGCTCGTGCGTGTGGCCGTAGACGACGGCGGCGCAGCCGGGGAAGCGGCGGACGAGAGCGGCTTCCCGGCCGGCGCGCGGGCCCGGATCGTGCGTCATCCCGACGCGGAGGCCGCCCACCCCGACGACGAGCGTCGGCGGGAGCCGTTCCCGGAGCGCCGGCTCGTCCATGTTCCCGTGCACGGCTTGCACCGGAGGACCGAGCGCCTCGAGCTCCCCGAACACCGCCGGTCCGACGACGTCGCCTGCGTGGAGGATCAGGTCGGCGGCGCGGAGCCGCTCGACGCACGAGTCCGGGAGGCGCCGCCCGCCGCGCGGCATGTGGGTGTCGGCGATGACCGCGACGAGCACCGTCAGGACGCGGCCGCCACGACCGCGTCGACGAGCCTCGCGGCTCCGAAGCGCACCGGGTCGTCCGCCGGGAGGCCGGTCTCCTCCTCGGCGGCCGCGACGGCCGCGCGGGCCGCATCCTCGTCCAGCCAGCGCGTGTTGAGCGCGACGGCCGCGACCTTCGCGGGACGCACCGGGAGCGAGAGCCGCTCGTGCAACTCGACGAGCTCGCCGAGCGGCGGAATCGGGTGCGGCCCGCCGCCGGCGCCCTCGATCTCGGTCCGTCCGGCTTCGTGGCAGAGGACGAGCAGGTGCGGGACGCTGCCGTGGTAGAGGCCGAGCGTGACGCCCGAGTAGACCGGGTGCAGGAGCGAGCCCTGGCCCTCGACCCAGAGCAGCTCGCCGCCCCGATCGCGTCCCTCGACGACCAGGCGCTCGGCGGCGCCCGCGACGAAGTCGGAGACGACGGCGTCGACCGCGATTCCCCAGCCGGCGATCGCGATGCCCGTCTGCCCGGTCGGGACGAAGACGGAGCGCAGCCCGCGGCGCCGCGCCTCGAGATCGAGCTCGAGCGAGACGGTCATCTTCCCGATCGCGCAGTCGGAGCCGACCGTGAGGACGATCGTCGCGTCGACCGAGAGGTTCTCGCCGGTCGCGGTCGAGATGCCCGCCGGCGGTCGCCGCAGGTCGCGCAGCTCGACGCCCCGCTCCTCGGCGAGTGCGCGGAGCTCCGGGTCGTCGGCGAGGAAGACGTGGAGGCCGTTCTCGACGTCGAGGCCGTGCTCGACGCACGAGCGCAGGAGGTCGATCCACTCCGGCGGAAACCGGCCGCCCTGCGTCGCGACGCCGACGAGCGCGGTGGTCGGCTCGAGCGGCAGCGCATCCTCGACGCTGCCGACGACCGCGACGCCCTCCTCGATCTCGCCGGCGCGCGTCGAGTCGAGGATCGCCGCCACGTCGTCCCGCCGGTAGCGGAGGACGCCGCGCATGGTCTTGCCGTAATGCGGGTCGCCCGAGAACCCCTCAGCGAGCAGCAGATAGCGAGTGGACACCGAGTCCCGGCTCCTCCGGTGGAAGCTGGACACCGTCGACGAACGGGATTCCCGGCCACGGATCCTCCGCGAGCAGGAGGTTGCCGTCGAGATCGACGTGGTCGAAGAGGGACGCGACCTGCGCGCCGGCCGAGATGCCCAGGCCCGACTCGACCATGCACCCGAGCATGCACCCCAGGCCGAGCGCGCGGGCCGCGTGCACCATCCGCATCGCCTCGCGGATCCCGCCGGACTTCGCGAGCTTGACGTTGATCCCGTGCGCACGGTCGGCGCACGCGGCGACCTCGCGGAGCGTGTGGCAGTCCTCGTCGACGTAGATCGGGATCGGCGAGCGCTCCTTCAGCTCCGGCCCGCCGGGGTCGCCGGCCGCGAGTGGCTGCTCGCAGTACTCGACGCCGAGCTCGGCGAGCGGACGCAGCGCCTCGACCGCCTCGTCGAGGCTCCACGCCTCGTTGACGTCCACCTGCAGCGGCAGGTCGCCGGCGACACCGCGGACGGCCCGCACCCGCTCGACGTCGAGCCCGTCGCGGCCGCCGAGCTTCAGCTTGAGACGCCGGAAGCGGTCGAGCGCCTTCTCGGCGCGGCGAGCCATGTCGTCGGGATCGCCGAGCCACACCGTCCAGCTCGTCGGCGGCCCGGTGCGGCGGAGCCCGAGCAGCCGCCAGACCGGCTGGCCGAGCAGCTTGCCCTGGAGGTCGTGGAGCGCCGCATCGACGGCGGCACGAGCCGCGAACTCGCGCGCCGGGAGCCGTTCCATGACCTCCTCGAGCGCGAACGGGTCGCCTCCCAGCTGCTCCGCGTGCTCCTCGACGTACGCCAGGGCCGACTCGACCGTCTCCTCGTAACGCTCGATGGGCTGCGCCTCGCCGAAGCCGGAGACGCCGGAGTGGCGCAGCTCGACGACGAGCACGTCCTCGGTGTCGCGGGCACTGCGCGAGATGACGAACGTCTCCGCGAGCTCGAGCGTGACGATTCGCGTGGAGACGTCCACGGCCGGAACGTACCAACGCACGACCGCCGGTAGACTGGCTCTCCCCGGCGCCTGTAGCTCAGGGGATAGAGCGCGCGCCTCCGGAGCGCGAGGTCGCAGGTTCGATTCCTGCCAGGCGCATCGCTAGCGAGCTCCTTTCGACGCCTCGAGGAAAACCGCGAGCTGACGCAGGCGAGCGGCGCCGAGTCTCTCGAAGTGCGGCATCGGCGAGCCCGGGTTCACGCAGGTCGGACAGCGGAGGAACCGGATCTCGAAGCCGATGCCGAGACGATGCGACCCGATCGACGTCAGGTCCGGCGCGTTCAGCGCGGACCGGCCGGAGCCGTCGTAGGTATGGCAGGCCGTGCAGCCCGCGACGGCGAACACCGTCGCGCCCGCCACCGCCGTACGCGGCAGGTGCTCGTCCTCCACCCACGTCGGAACGTCCCTCGCCGCCTGCGCTCCGAGCGTGCCGGAGGGCGTCGAGGAGCCGCCGAAGACGACGGTGGCTCCGGCGGCGACGCCCGCGGCGACGCCGCCGAGCAGGCAGAGCAGGAGGACTCGCCGGGATCGCCTCGGCACGCGGCGATCATCCCACGGCAAGGTTCAGCTCGTGCGCCCGCTTGCGGCCTACCTCCGCTCCCTCGATCCGCGGCTGCCGCGCGAGGTCTACGTGCTCGAGCTCGGTGCGCTCGTCAACGCGTTCGGCAACGGCGTCGTCCTGCCGTTCCTTCTCATCTACCTCCACAACGTGCGCGGGATCCCGTTCGGCCTCGCCGGGAGCGCGGCGGCTGTCCAGTCGGCGGCGGCGCTCGCGAGCGGCTTCCTCGGCGGGACGCTCTCCGACCGGCTCGGTCCGAAGCGCGTGCTGCTCGGCGCGCTCGCGGTGATGACCGTCGCGTTCGCGCTCATGCCGCTGATCCGGACCGCCTGGGAGGCGTTCGCGATCTACACGCTCTGGGGCGTCGGCAGCGGCTCGTTCTGGCCGTCGCAGTCCGCGCTCCTCGCGGGACTCACGCCGCCCGGGCGGCGGGCGCCCGCGTACGCGCTGCAGCGGCTGGCGATGAACGCGGGAGTCGCGATCGGCGGCGTCGCAGCCGGGCTCATCGCCTCCGTGCGCCATCCGGGGACGTTCACCGTCCTGTTCGCGATCGACTGCGTGACCTTCCTCGGCTACATGGTCGTCCTCGCCCGTGTCCGCTCTCCGCAGTTGCATGAGGAACGGCTCGGCGGGAGCTGGCGCGCCGTCCTCGGCGACCGCGTCTTCACCTCGTTCACGCTGCTCAACGCCGCGTTCATGACCGCGGCGATCTCGCTCGCCGTCGAGCTGCTGCCCGCGTTCGGGAAGAACGTCGCGCACATCGACGAGCGAGAGGTGGGCGTCGTGTTCGCGCTCGACGCCGTCGCGGTCGTGCTCTTTCAGCTGCCGCTCGTGAAGCTCGCGGAAGGGAAGCGCAGGATGCACGGCCTCGCGCTGATGGGCGTGCTCTGGGCCGCCTCGTTCCTCGCGGTGTGGGCCGCGGGATCGTGGACGCGCGCGACCGCCGCGTTCGGCATCCTCGCGGCGGCCATGCTCGTCTTCGCCGTCGGGGAGTGCCTGCACGGCGCGATCCAGGCCCCGCTCAGCGTCGATCTCGCGCCGCCGCAACTCGTCGGCCGCTACCTCGCGGCCTCGAGCATCTCGTGGCAGATCGGCTGGATCATCGGCCCGGCCGCGGGCGGCTTCCTCCTCCAGCACCGGCCGCTCCTGCTCTGGCCGATCGCCGCCGGAGCGAACCTCGCCTGCGCAGGCGCCGCGCTCGCGCTGGAGCGGCGCCTTCCCGAGAGCGTGCGCAGGACGCCGCACGAGGAGGCCGCGAAACCCGTGGCGGTTGCGGCGAGCGGGTAGCATTCCCGGGCCATGGCAGCGACCGTCGACCCCCTCAGTACCGATGCCCAGCCTGCCGCGCATCCGTTCGCGCCGTGCTGCACCGGGCGCTCCGGTCGTCGAGACGCGCCCCGGGCCCGCTGAGCTCCGCGCCGGCGGCGTCACCTGGGTCCATCTCCTCGCGCCGACCGACGGCGAGGCGCAGCTGCTCGCCAGCCGCTTCGGGTGGCATCCCCTCGACATCGAGGACGTCCTCTCGCGGCGCCAGCGGCCGAAGGTCGACGTCTACGCGGGAGACGAGGTCAGCGGCCAGGGCTACCTCTTCACCGTCCTTCACTTCCCGGTCTACGACGCCGCCGTCGGCCGCCTGAACGCGGGCGAGCTCGACGCCTTCATCGGTCCCGACTACCTCGTCACGCTGCCTGCGGTCGAGCTCCGCCCGGTCAGCCTTCTCTTCCGCCGGGCCGAAGAGAGCGAGGAGTTCCGGGAGCAGCTCCTCTCGCGCGGCTCGGGCCGCCTCTTCTACGAGGTGCTCGACGACCTCTACGACTACTGCTTCCCGATCCTCGACAAGATCGGCTTCAAGCTCGAGCAGATCGACGAGTCGATCGGCGAGGACGAGGGTGCCCGCGAGCTCGTCACGGACATCCACAAGGTCAAGCAGGAGATCATCTCCTACCGCAAGATCATCAAGCCCCAGCGGCCGACGCTGCGGCAGCTCGAGCGGCAGATCGATCGGTTCCTGCCCGAGGAGCTCGAGCTCTTCTTCGACGACATCGTCGACGCCTCGGAGCGGATCTGGGACCTGCTCGACAACTACAAAGAGGTCGTGGAGGCGCTCGAGGACACGAACGAGTCGCTGATCTCGCACCAGCAGAACGACATCCTTTACGTGCTCACGATCTTCAGCGTCGTGATGCTGCCGCTGACCTTCCTGACCGGATTCTTCGGGATGAACGTCCACTTCCCCGGCTTCAACACGTGGGAGGCGTTCTGGGGGAGCCTCGGGCTGATGGCCGTCACGATCGCGGGCATGCTCGCCTTCTTCCGCTGGAAGCGCTGGCTCTGACCGGCTAGGCGTCGGTCGCGAGCCGCGACCAGATCTCGGTGTCCTCGAAGATGTCCTGCTTCACGTGGAGCGAGCGGAGGACGCCCTCGCGGACGTAGCCGCAGCGCTCGGCGACGCGCTTCGACGCGACGTTGTCGACGCTGATCAGGAGCTCGAGCCGGAGCATTCCGAGCTCCTCGAGCGCCCACTCGGTCAGCCGGCGCAACGCCTCGGTCGCGACGCCGCGGCCGCGCGCCGCGGGCGCGACGACGTAACCGAGCTCCGCGGTTCGCGCGTCGTGCTCGATCCGCGGCGCCAGCGCGAGCCCGAGGAAGGCGCCGTCCTCGTCGACGATCGCGAACGCCTCGCGGCTTCCGTCGCGGCGACCCTCCTCGTAGCGGTCGAGCCAGGTGCGCGCGAAGTCCGGCGGCACCGGCTCGGGGACGCGCATGAAGCGAAGCAGCTCCGGGTCGTCGACCATCTCCCCGAGCGCGACGAGATGCCGCTCGTCGAACGGCTCGAGGATGGTCGTCAAGTCGCCGCAGGAGTCTTGCTCAGGCGGGCTCGTCGTCCGCGGGCTCGGTCTCGCCCGAGCCCGTCTCGGTGGCGGGTTCGGCCGGCATCGAAGGAGGCTCCGGCGCCGTCGCCGGCTCGGGAGCCTCGGTCGCGGACGATCCGGATCCACCGAACAGGCGCTTCAGCCAGTTGGTCATGCGAGCGATGCTACAAGGTTCGTGCGGGCCGGCCCGCCAGTAGCCTCCGGGCATGAAGCAGCTCTGGGCGCCGTGGCGGCTCGAGTACGTCCAACATGCGGACGACGGCGACGGATGCGTTTTCTGCCGCGCCGCGGGGCTCCCCGAGGACGAGCCGGAGCTCGTGATCCACCGCGGTGAGCTCGCCTTCGTCCTGCTCAACAAGTTCCCGTACGCGTCCGGCCATCTCATGGTCGCGCCGTACCGGCACGGGTCCGCCTTCGACGACCTCGACGAGGCCGAGGCGCTCGAGGTGCACCGGCTCGCGGTCGATGCGATGGCGGCGCTGCGGAGCGTGTTCTCGCCCGAGGGGTTCAACGTGGGCTGGAACCTCGGCCGCGTCGCGGGCGCGGGCATCGTCGACCACGGACACGTCCACGTCGTCCCACGGTGGAACGGCGACACGAACTTCATGCCGGTGCTGGCCGATATCAAGGTGATCCCCGAGCACCTGCTCGAGACGCGCCGGAAGCTGGCGCAAGCCTGGCCGAAGCGGTAGCGATGTCGCCCGAATGGCTGGAGTCGAAGAGCGCGGCCGGGGGTAGGAGAAAAGCATGGGCGTAGCCGTCGTGGCCGTCGGGGTGATGCTCCTCATGCTCGGGGACATCGCCCGCATGCTGTTCGTCGACAAGTAGGCTCCCGCGGCGGGGGCCGGGATGATCATCGACGGGCACAACGATCTCGTGGCGCGCCTGTGGCGCGGCGACGAGGTTCGACACGTCCACCTCGACCAGGCGGCGGATGCCGATTTCGCCGGCGGGTTCTTCGCCCTCTACGTCCCGTCGCCGAAGCTTGCCGAGCCGCCGCCCGCCGACCACTACGCGCTGCCGCTGTCGGAGCCGGTCCCGAGGGACGAGGCGGCCCGGGTCGCAGCCGAGCTCTACGACGTCTTCCTCTCCCTCCCGGTTCAGCTGGCCACGAGCCCGGAGGACTTCGGCCAGGATCGCGTCACGGCGATCCTCCACCTCGAGGGAGCCGAGCCGCTCGCCGAAAACCTGTCCGATCTCGACGAGTGGCACGCGCGCGGCCTGCGCTCGATCGGGCCGGTGTGGTCGCGCGCAAACGCCTTCGCCGAGGGCGTCCCGTTTCGCTTTCCGTCCTCGCCCGACACCGGGCCTGGACTCACGGGCGCCGGGCGCGAGCTCGTCCGCAGGTGCAACGGCCTCGGGATCCTCGTCGACCTCTCGCATCTCAACGAGGCGGGCTTCTGGGACGTCGCGAGGCTCTCGACCGCGCCGCTCGTCGCCACCCACTCGAACGCGCACGCGATCTGCGCCTCGACGCGCAACCTGACGGACGCCCAGCTCGACGCGATCGGCGTGTCCGGCGGGGTCGTCGGGATCAACTTCGCGGTCTCGTTCCTGCGGGAGGACGGCGGCCAGGTCGCCGCGACGCCGCTGCGAGAGATCGTCCGCCACGTCGAGTACGTCGCCGGACGGATCGGGATCGACCACGTCGCCTTCGGCTCGGACTTCGACGGCGCCCTCGTATCGGAGGAGCTCGGCGGCATCGCGGGCCTCCCGAAGCTCGTGGCCGAACTGCGGGCCGCCGGCTTCGACGACGAGGGCGTCGCCAAGGTCACGCACCGGAACTGGCTGCGCGTCCTCGGCGACACCTGGGCCTGAGGCCTACTCGCGAGCGCGTGCTCGCGCGCCGAGATAGCCCACGAGCATGACGACGGCGACGGCCTCGGCCACGAGCGCGACGACGATCCCCGCTCGATAGCCGTAGTCCTGGAACCCGAACAGCGGCTGGTGCTCGCTGACGAACAGGAAGACGAACGAGGTCGCGGCGAGGCCGATCCCCCCGAGCGCGAGCAGGATGTGCAGGAACCTCATCCTCGCCGCCGGGACGAGCAGGCCCAGCCCGATCGCCGTGGCGCCGGCGAAGTTGAGCACGAACAGCGGGCCGATGATCGGCACCACGTTGAAGTGGTCGCCGAGGTACTGCTGGAGATGCACGGCGCCGACGGCGAGAACCGCCGCCGCTCCGAGCATCCTGAGCACCGTCGGCGCGCGGCCGCTCCGGCGCTCCTCTTGCAGGACGGACTCGTCGGGCGCGGGCCTACCCGTGTAGGTCGTGCGTTCGCGTAGCTGGCTCATCAGTAGCCACCTCCCCCTCCGTTCGAGCCGGAGTTCGAGTTCGAGTTCGAGCCCCCGCCGGACTCGGGCTCGACCGGCTGACCGTGCGAGCCGACGAGGTACCAGGAAGAGCCGAATTGCTCGATGTCCTCTCCCTTGGTCTTTCCGGGAGTACTCGCATCCGCGGCGTAGTAGTAGAGCGGATGACCGCGATAGGTCACCTGCAAGTCGCCGTCGTCGCGCTTCATCGTCCCGAGCGCTCCACCCGCGACTCCGGCGCCTGCCTGCGGAGCCACCGACGTCTCGAGCGGCGGCCAGACCGCCGCGCACGCGCCGTTGCAATAACTCTCGCCGCTCTCATCTTTATCGAACAGGTAGACGCTCTGTCCCCGCGCATCGACGAGGACGCGTCCGTCGGTCGAGCGGGCCATCTTCAGGGTCGCCGGACCGCCGTCGGAGCTCGGAATTGCCCCGCCACAACCGGCGGCCAGGACCGCCAGACCTATCGCCCCCACCACGACCGCGTTTAGAGAACGCATAGCGAACTCTCCTCTCGCGTAGGTGGTTTCACCCTCTTACGCGCTCGGAGCGCGAGCGGTTCACCGGACCGCTGCCGATAGGTTCTGGAGATCGCCCGCGAACCGACTTCGCAGCATTCGATCCGCGACGGAATCCGGGCCGGGCTGCCACTCCTGTTGCCGGTGTTCGCGCTCGCCGTCTCGTTCGGCGTCCTCGCCCGCCCGGTCATGGGTCGCGTGGCGCCGATCGTGATGTCGGTCGTCGTCTTCGCTGGGGCGTCGCAGTTTGCGGCCCTCTCGGTCCTGCTCGGCGGTGGTGGCGTAGGCGCCGCGATCGCCGCCGGATTGCTGCTGAACGCGCGCTTCCTGCCGATGGGCTTCTCGGTCGCCTCGTGCTTCCGGGGAGGCCGGCTGGCACGCGCGGCGCAGGGGCAGACGGTCGTCGACGCGTCGTGGGCGATCGCGAGCCGCGGCGACGGGACGTTCGACCGCGGGCTGCTGTTCGGCGCGACGATCCCGCAGGCAGTGGCGTGGATCTCCGGAACCGCGGTCGGGGTCTTCGCGGGATCCGCCCTCGCCCATCCCGACCGGTTCGGGCTCGACGGGATCTTCCCGGCCTTCTACCTCGCGCTGCTCGTCGGCGAGCTCCGCAATCCGCGGGCGAGAGCGGCGGCCCTTGCCGGCGGAGCGATCGCGCTGGGGCTGGTCCCGTTCGCCCCGGGCGGGCTTCCAATCGTCGCCGCGAGCGCAGCCGCACTGCTCGGATTCAGGAGAGAGCGACGAACGTCTGGCTGACCATCGGCGTCCTCGCGGCCGGCACCGCCGCGATCAAGGCGGCCGGCCCAGTCGCGCTCGGTCACCGGCAGCCTTCCCCGCGGCTCTCGAGGGTCATCTCGCTCATCGCGCCCTCGCTGTTGGCGGCGCTCGTGATCTACGAGACAGTGCACTCCGGCACGCGCGGAATCACGATCGACGCGCGAATCGGCAGCCTCGTCGCAGCCGCGATCGCGATCTACCTCCGGCTGCCGCTGATCGTCGTCATCGTCCTCGCGGCCGCCACCGCCGCAGGGCTTCGCGCGCTCTCCTGACATCGGAGGAGCGCATTCCTCGGGTTATGCGGAGGCGACAACCTCGCGCACCTCGACGCCCTCCAAGGTCACCACGCCCTCAGGAATGCCCGCAGGTACCCGCTCGGCCGCTGCACGGGCGTTCTCTTCCGAATCGAAGATGACCATCGAGAGACCGGTGTCACCTTCACCCGTCCAGTAGCCCGCCTGGAAACCAGGAGCGCTGGACACCTGGGGTACGACCTCGTCGCGGAGCCTCTGCTCCGCGTCCTCACGGTTGTTGACTGTCACCCGTACCACGACTGCGTGCATGACGGCTCCTCCTCGCTTGCTGTCGGGGGCGAGACTAAACGGTTCCGGGTAGGCGAGTCCAGCAGGCTCACGCCATGCCGGCTCCCGCGCGCACTCCCTTGCCGCACTTCACAGGAAGGCGGATGATCTCGGGGTGACGAGGGGCCGCTTTCGCGCGATCGCCGTGGTAATCGCGCTGGGGTTCATCGCGGTAGGGGTGTACCGAAACCACCACAGCAACGGCGGCGACACGGGACCGCCAGTCGCCGTGCTCGTGGCGAAACAGCCAATCGCGAAGGGAACACCAGGAAACGTGGTCAGCGGAGATGGTCTCTACGCGGTCACGGCAATCCGGAAGAGCCAAGTCCGGAATGGCGCGCTCGTTGATCCGTCGGCCCTTGCCGGCAAGGTGGCGCTCAAGCGGATCCCTCGGGGCGCACAGCTGACGAGCGTCGACTTCGGCCCCTCGCCCGCCGGCTAGTTCCCCAGGTCGGACGATGCGTAAGGCGAGGAAACGCCCCGGTAACCGGGGCTTTTCGCCCAACGAGGTCGAAGCGGACGACGGGATTCGAACCCGCGACCCTTGGCTTGGGAAGCCAATGCTCTACCAACTGAGCTACGTCCGCCGGTGTTGGCGATTGTAGCCCGGCCATAATGGAACCCCAGACCGAGAGACCAGCGAGACAGGGAGATTTCCCATGCCGAACACCGAGCTGCACGAGACCGCGCGCGCGCTCGTCGCCGAGGGGAAGGGGATCCTCGCCGCCGACGAGAGCGGTGGCACGATCAAGAAGCGCTTCGACACGATCGGCGTCGAGTCGACCGAGGAGAACCGCCGCGCCTACCGGAACCTTCTCTTCACGACGCCGGGCGTCGAGGAGTACATCAGCGGCGTCATCCTCTACGACGAGACGATCCGCCAGAAGGCCGACGACGGGACGCCGTTCCCGGAGCTGCTCGCCTCGAAGGGCGTCATCCCCGGGATCAAGGTCGACCAGGGCGCGAAGCCGCTCGCGCACGCGGAGGGCGAGACCGTCACCGAGGGACTCGACGGGCTGCGCCAACGGCTCGAGGAGTACCGTGGGCTCGGCGCCCGGTTCGCGAAGTGGCGCGCCACGTACTCGATCAGCGACACGCTCCCGAGCGAGTACTGCATCTGGACGAACGCGCACGCGCTCGCTCGCTACGCCGCGCTTTGCCAGGAGGCCGGGATCGTCCCGATCGTCGAGCCCGAGGTGCTGCAGGACGGGACGCATTCGATCGAGCGGAGCGGCTTCGTCACGTCGCGCGTCCTCGCGGCGGTCTACACCGAGCTCTTCGACCAGCGCGTCGACGTCGAAGGGACGCTGCTCAAGCCGAACATGACCCTCTCGGGCTACGACGCGTCCGACCGCGCAGGGGTGGACGAGGTCGCGGAGGCGACGCTGCACACGCTCTCGAAGCACGTGCCGGCCGCAGTGCCCGGGATCGTGTTCCTCTCGGGCGGCCAGTCAGACGAGGACGCGACCGCACACCTCAACGCGATGAACGCGGTCGGCCCGCATCCGTGGCAGCTGTCCTTCTCCTACGGCCGCGCGCTGCAGGCGCCCGCGCTCAAGGCCTGGGAGGGGAAGCCGGAGTGCGTCGAGGCCGGCCAGCGCGCCTACTACCACCGCGCGAAGATGAACGCGGCAGCGCGGACCGGCGCCTACGGACCCGAGATGGAGCGCGAGGCGGCGGTCGTCTGAAGCTGACCGACGCAGGTCTGGAGACGACGCTCCTGTTCGACGAGGGCTTCGACCTCCCCCACTTCGCGGCGTTCCCGCTCGTCGACAGGGACGACGGGCGCGCCGCGCTGCGGCGCTACTACGAGCCGTTCGTCTCGCTCGCGCGGGATCGCGGCGTGCCGCTCGTCCTCTCGACCCCCACCTGGCGCGCGAATCCCGACTGGGGCGCTCTCCTCGGGTACGAGGGCGACGAGCTCACGGCGGTCAACCGCCGCTCGGTCGCATTCCTCGAAGCGATGCGCGACGAGCTGCTCGAGCCCGCGGAACGGGACGAGGTCCTCGTGGAGGCATGCGTGGGGCCGCGCAGCGACGCCTACAACCCGACCTTCCTCATGGACGCTGACGAAGCAGAGCGGTACCACTGCGTCCAGCTGCGGGCGTTCGCCGATACCGGGTGCACGCAGGCGGCGGCCCTCACCCTGAACTACGTCGACGAGGCTACCGGGGTCGTCCGTGCGGCAGCCGCGGAGAATCTCCCGATCGTCATCGGCTTCACGGTCGAGACGGACGGACGCCTGCCGGACGGCACCTCCATCGAGCGGGCGATCGAGGCGGTCGACGAGGCGACGGACGGCGCAGCGCGGTCCTTCATGATCAACTGCGCCCACCCGACGCACTTCGCGGACGCGCTTCCGGAGGGCGAGTCGCGCGCGCGCATCCGCGGGCTCCGGGCGAACGCGTCGACGCGAAGCCACGCCGAGCTCGACGAATCGGAGGAGCTCGACTCGGGCGACCCGCTCGATCTGGCCGAGCGCTACGTCGCCCTGCGCACGCGGCTGCCCGAGCTCGAGGTGCTCGGCGGCTGCTGCGGGACGGACATCCGCCACGTCACCTCGATCTGCGACGCCTGGCTCGCGGCCGACGCCGCGGGCTGACCGCTATGAGTGGTAGTGCCCGTTCGGCTCGCCCCGCCGGAGGACGTGCACGTTGACCCCGAGGCCCGTGAACGGCTCGTCCTCGCGCTCGAGCGGATAGACCGCTCCGCCCTTCTCCTCGTTCCGCAGCGCGAGCGCGTCGCCGAGGTTGAGCACGAACCGACCCTCCGACGCAGGGTTGCGCCCGTACGGCGTCTCCTCCATCCTCGCCTCGTCCATCGGGCCCCCCTCCGGGTCGCTACGTGTATTCGAATCCGGTGAACGCCGACAGCTTCGCCAGCGACTGCTGCGCCACGACGCGCCGGACCGTCCCCGAGCGTGAGCGCATCACGATCGAGTCCGTGACCGCGCCGCCGGGCGTGTACTGGACGCCCCGGAGGAGGGAGCCCGACGTCACGCCGGTGGCGGCGACGAACACGTCCTCGCCCGAGACGAGATCGTCGGTGCGGAGGACACGGGCCGGATCGAGGCCAGCCTCGAGCAGCTTCTGCCGCTCCTCGTCGTTGCGCGGCCAGAGCCTGCCCTGGATCCCGCCGCCGACGCACTTCAGCGCGGCCGCGGAGATGACGCCTTCGGGCGTGCCGCCGATCCCGTAGAGCATGTCCACTCCGGTCCCCGGCTGGGCCGCTGCGATCGCCGGCGCGACGTCGCCGTCGCGAACGAGGCGCACCCGCGCTCCGGCTGCGCGCAGCTGGCCGATCAGCTCCTCGTGGCGCTCGCGCTCGAGCACGACGACGTCGACCTCCCGCGGCGTCTTGCCGAGTGCCTCCGCGACGGCCGCGACGTTCTCGGCCGGGCTCCGCTCGATGTCGATCGCGTCGATCGCGGCAGGTCCGACGGCGATCTTCTCCATGTAGAAGGCGGCCCCCGGGAAGAGCATCGTGCCGCGCTCGGCGACGGCGATGACCGCGATCGCGTTCGGCTGCCCGAGCGCGGTCAGCCGCGTCCCCTCGAGCGGGTCCACCGCGACGTCGACCTCGGGCCCCTCGCCGTTCCCGACCTCCTCGCCGTTGTAGAGCATCGGCGCCTCGTCCTTCTCCCCCTCGCCGATCACGACGACGCCGCGCATCGAGACGGAGTCGAGGACGAAGCGCATCGCGTCCACGGCGGCCTGGTCGGCACTCTCCTTCTCGCCGCGTCCGATCCAGCGCGCAGCGGCCATCGCGCCCGCCTCGGTGACGCGCACGAGCTCCATCGCGATGTTGCGGTCGGGGGCCTGCCGGGCGCTCAGGGAGCCGACCCCCAGAGCGAAGCCAGGCGCAATGCGGCAACGGCGATCAAGAGGATCGAAACGGCGAGCGCGAGCCAAGCCCCGTACTGGAAGGCTCGGAAGGTCGACGGCAGCAAACCGCCCCAGCCGATGTTCGCAAGGCTCTCGACGCCGAGAATGCCCGCCGCCCCGGTCAGGCAGAAGGCGAGCAATCCCGAACCGCGCGAGATCCAGATCCGGCCGAGACGGAGCACCTCGACGAGGATGACCGCCAGCGCGAGGTCACCCGGATCGCGAGCCAGGATCCAGCCGGATTCACTGAATTGGCCGTGGCTCCCGATCCAGGGGAGGAAGAGAACGACGAAGAACGCGGCCGCCAGCACGAGAGCGAGCATCGACATCCCCCGCTCCTCGTCACCGCGGCCCGCCCGGCGAGCGACCGCGAGCCCGCGTGCCTGCGCCGCGCGTCCGAGCCTGATCGCGTTCCCGTCAAGTGGCGCTTCCGGCGTCTCCACCGCGGCGATCCTAAAGGCTCGAGGAGTGCGCTACATGCGCTCAGGCGCTTCGACTCCGACGAGATCCAGGCAGCGCGCGATCACGGAGCGAGTCGCGCGGCAGAGGCCGAGCCGGAAGGCTTCCTGCTCGCTTTCGAGCACGCGGTGCTCGTGGTAGAAGCGGTGGAAGTCGTCGGCCACGCGGATCGCGTACGTGGGTATGCCCTGAGGGCCGCGCTTCTCGAGCGCGTCCCGGACGACCTCCGGCAGCTCGGCGAGCCGCTTCACGAGCTCGCGCTCCTCCGCCACGAGCGGGGCGTTCGGCTCGGACGAGACGGCCGCCGCGCCCGCATTGCGCAGGATCCCGGCGATGCGAGCGTGCGCGTACTGGACGTAGTAGACGGGATTCTTCTGCGTCCGCTCGGCGGCGAGCTCGACGTCGAGCTCGATCGTCTGGTCGGGGCCGCGGTTGACGAGGAACCAGCGTGCGGCGTCGACGCCGATCTCGTCCATGAACTCGTCGAGCAGCACGATGTCCCCGCGGCGGCGCGAGAGGCGCGTCTGCTCGCCGCCCTTCGTGAGATTGACCATCTGGTAGAGGAGCACCTCGACGCGCTCGGGGTCGTAGCCGAGCATCCGGGCGACCGCGGCATACCAGTTGCGCGTGCCGTGGTGGTCGGCGCCTAGGACGTAGATCGCGCGGTCGAAGCCGCGGTCGAGCTTGTCCACGAGGTAGGCGACGTCCGCGGCGCGATAGGTGGGCGTGCGGTCGCCCGAGCGGAGGAGGACGCGGTCCTCGTCGTCGCCGTGGGCCGACGAACGGGCCCAGAGCGCGCCGTCCTGCTCGAACGTGTCGAGCCGCGGCAGCAGCTCGGGCAGCCGCAGCTCGAGCTCGCTCTGCCTCCGGAAGCTGTCGAACCGGATCCGGAACCGGTCGAGCGATGCCTCGATCTCCGTCAGCATCAGCGGCACGGGATCGCCCTTCAGCGCGGCGAGATCGTTGATGTAGGCGCCCCTGTACCCGTCCTCGGGCGGCTCCTCACCGCGCCGCACTGCCTCGACCGACGCGCGGAAGCGGTCCATCTGGCCGCCCGAGTCGTTGTAGTAGTACTCGCGCTCGACCTCGTGGCCCGCGAGCTCGAACAGGCGCGCGACCGCGTCGCCGTGCGCCCCGTTGCGGCCGTGGGCGACGTGGAGCGGTCCGGTCGGGTTCGCCGAGACCATCTCGACCTGCACGCGCTCCGGCTTTCCCGGGACGCCGCCTCCGAACGCCTCGCCGTCCGCGAGCATCTCGGCGAGCGCCGCCACGAACCACTCGTCCCGGAGGAAGAGGTTGACGAATCCCGGGCCTGCCACCTCGGTGCGCTCGACCGCATCCAGGGCGGTCGCCGACTCCGCGATCTCGGCCGCGATCTCGCGCGGCGGCTTCCGGCGCGCCCCCGCGAGGCGGAGCGCCACGTTGGTCGCGTAGTCGCCGTGCTCCGCCTCGCCCGGCCGCTCGAGCTCGAGCTCCGCGCCGGCCGAGGCGGCGACCGCGCTCGCGAGCGACGTGACGGGATCAGCCGGCAACGGTCTCGCGCGGCGCGAAGAGGTCTTCCAGCGCCCGGATCTCGTCGGGCGAGCCGACGCCGATGAGGACGTCGCCGACCTCGATCGGGGTGTCCGGCTCAGGCGTCGTGTCGAAGCTCCCGTCCGGCTTGCGCAACGAGATGACGATCGCGCCGGTCTCGTGCCGGATGCGGAGCTCGCGGATCGTCCGGCCTGCCGCCGCACAGGTCCGGCGAACCTCGATCTCGGCAAGCTGGAGATCCGGGCCGGCGGACGTCGTCACGGCGTCGAGGAACGCGGTGACCTGGGGCTTGAGCACGAGGTTTGCCATCACCCGGCCCGCGGTCGTGTAGGGGAGCACGACGCGGCTCGCTCCGGCAAGGACGAGCTTCCGCTCGGCGTCCGCCCCCGAGGCACGTGCCACGATCGTCAGCTCGGGTCGCGCTGACCGCGCGGAAAGGACGACGTAGAGGTTGTCGGCGTCGGAGTCGGAGGCGGCGACGAGCCCTTGCGCCCGCTCGAGACCGGCGCGGCGGAGGCTCTCGTCCGTCGTCGCGTCGCCCTCGATCAGGAGCACCCCGTCCTCTCGCGCCGCTTCGACGGCGTCCTCATGGAGGTCGAGCACGACGTACGGGACGTCGGCCGCGCGGAACTCCTCGGCGACGCGCCGGCCGACCCGGCCGTAGCCGCAGATGATGAAGTGGTCACGCAGCTGCTCGATCGTCCGCTCCCTCCGCCGTTCCGCCAGCGCGCCGGTGACGAGGCCGCCGGCGATCGCCTCGACGATAACGGCACCTGCGTAGCCGATGATCGTCAGGCCGGCCCCGACGAGAACGAGCGACAGGATCCGTGAGCCGGTGTTCGCCGGCACGGTGTCGAGGCCGGTGAGGGTCATCGTGACGACCGTGCGGTAGAACGCCTGGAACCACGCCTCGTCGAGGGTCTCGTGGAATCCGATCGTCCCGGCGGCGAGCATCGCCGCGACGGCGCCGAGCAACCGCTCGATCTGACGCAGGCGAACACGCGCTGGCACGCCCCTAGTATGTGGCCATGGAAGACGAAGAGCTCGGCCTACCGGAGCCCGAGCCGGGCGAGCGGCGGCTCAACATCCAGATGCCGGCGGAGCTCGTCGGCGGGACGTACGCGAACTTCGCCAACGTCAGCTTCTCGCAGTACGAGTTCACGCTCACGTTCGCCCGGATCGAGCACGAGGTCGAGGAGGGCGACGTCCCCGGCGCGGTGGTCTCGAGGGTGAACGCGTCGCCGCGTTTCATCCCGGAGCTGATCGCGGCGCTGCAGGATTCGTGGTCGAAGTACGTGACGCGCGAGGGCATCCGGAACCTGCCCGAGGCGTCGGGCCACTCGGACGAGCCCGAGCCCGAGGACTGACGCTCTCACTCGTCCCGTCCTACGCGGTTCTCTGCGCGGCGCAGGCGGCGACGGTGGCGGCACCGGCGCGACAGGCGAGTCCCCTCGGACGGAGCTGGACATGGCTGGCCGTGCCGGCAGCGCTGCTCGCCGCGGGCGTCGCGATCGTCGACCTCGTGCCGCGGGGGCCGCACGCGCTCGCTCTGCTCGCGACCTTCGGAACGCCCGTGCTGGCCGCTACGGGAGGTTTCTTCCGCGGCAGCGTCCGCTGGTGGCTCTGGCCGCCGGCGGCGGTCGGCCTGTGGTTCGCCGCCTGGCTCGCGAGCGGTCTCGTCCGGGACGCGGCCGGGCTGGCGCTGATCGCGGGAGCGTGCCTCGCCGCCGCCTCGGCCGCGGCCGCCGTCGCTCCCGCCTGGTCGATCCGGGCGGGTCTCGTCGCACTTGCCGCGCTCGACGTCGTCCTCGTCTGGGGCACGACCGGAGTACAGGAGGCGACGAACTCGCTCGAGACGGTCGGCCTTCCCCACGCCGCCGGCATGTCCCTACCGAGCCTGCAGCAGGCGACCTTCGGCTCCGCGGTCATGGGATGGCTCGATCTGCTCGCTCCCGCACTGCTCGGGGTCGTCGTCGCGGGCCGCCGGAAGCTCGGCGCCGCGGCGGTCACCGGGATCGCCGCGGGAGCGTGGGGCCTTCTCCTCTTCGTGACCTCGGAGGTCGCGGCGACGGTGCCCGTTCTCGCCGGACTAGCCTTCTCGGCCGCTCATGCGCGTCGCCGTCGTCTCCGACATCCACTCGAATCTGCACGCGCTGGAGGCGGTTCTCGCGGCGATCGAGGCGGAGGCGCCTGACGAGCTCTGGTGCCTCGGCGACCTCGTCGGGTACGGGCCACGGCCGAACGAGTGCTGCGCCCTGATCGCGGAGCGCGCCGACGTCTGCCTCGCGGGCAACCACGACCTCGCCGTACGCGGCACGATCGACCTCGCCGAGTTCGGCGGGGAGGCCGGGATCGCGGCCACCTGGACACGCACGGTGCTCGATCCTGCCGCGCAGGACCTGCTCGAACGCCTCGAGCCGGAGGGCGCCGCCCACGGTGTCCGGCTCTACCACGGCTCCGCGCGCGACCCGATCTGGGAGTACGTTCTGAGCGACGAGGCGGCCCTCGCGACGCTCGAGCTCGCGGGCTCGCCGCTCGTCCTCGTCGGCCACAGCCACGTCGCGCTCCGCCTGGTGCAGTCGGACGGCGACCTCGACGGCGGCGTCGCCGCGGCGGGCACGGAGCAGGACCTGGGCGGCGCCCGAGCGCTCCTCAATCCCGGTTCCGTCGGCCAGCCGCGAGACGGCGACCCGCGGGCCGCCTACCTCCTCCTCGACCTGGACGGCCAACACGCGAGCTTCCGCCGGGTCGAGTACGACGTCGGGCGGACGCAGCACGAGATGCGCGACGCGGACCTGCCCGAGATGCTGGCCGCGCGGCTCGAGCTCGGTCTCTAGCCCTAGGCAGCGGGAAGAGCGGGCGGCGCGAGCACCGGCACGGCGACGGCCGCGACGGCCTCCGCCTCGCGGTCCTCGAAGACCTCGATGCCCTCGCGGGCGAGCGCGAGCTGGACGTCCTCGCGTGCCTTCCAGATCCGCCACTTCACGGTCGAGAGGGTCACCTCGAGGGAGTCCGCGATCTCGCTGTAGGAGAGGCCGACCACGTCGCGGAGAAGCAGCGCCATCTTCAGGTCGACGCTCAGCCGCTCGACTGCGCGCCAGACAGCGTCGATCGCCTCCAGCCGCTCGAACGGAGCGTCGACGACCTCGAGCGGCGGGATGTCGTCGAGATCGACGACCGCCCGCGGCCGACGCTCGGTGGCCCGGAGCTCGTCGAGGACGCGGTTCTTCGTCACCTGGAAGAGCCACGTCGTGAACTTCGAGCGGAGCGAGAAGCGTGGCAGACCCTGGTACACGCGCAGGAAGACCTCCTGCGTCAGATCCTCGGCGAGCGTCCTGTCACCAACCATGCGCAGGACGTAGTTGTAGACCGGGACCTGATACGCACGAACGATGATGCAGAAGGCGCGTTCGTCGCCTCGCTGCGCCTTCCGCAGGACGCCGTGATCAGGCTGGGGCAGCGACAAGGTGCCGCAGTATAGACCGATTTTTCACGAGTCTTGTACGAGATTTGTACCGGTCATCTCGGACGGACTCTCGATCCCCAGCAGCGCGAGCACCGTGGGAGCAACGTCTGCGAGCTCGCCGTCGCGCAACCGGGCTCCCGGAGCGGTGAGGAGCGCCGGCACCGGGTTCGTCGTGTGGGCGGTGTGCGGGCTTGTGCCGTCGTCCTGCAGAAGCGTCTCCGAGTTCCCGTGGTCGGCGATCACGAGCGCGACGCCGTCCGCGCGCCCGACCGCCTCGACGACGCGCCCGAGGCACGCATCGGTCGTCTCCACCGCCTGCACGACGGCCGGGATCTCGCCCGTGTGGCCGACCATGTCCGGGTTCGCGAAGTTGACGACGACGAAGCCGAGGCCGTCCTCCTCGATCGCCTGGACGACGCGGTCGGCGACCTCCTGAGCCGACATCTCCGGCTTCCGGTCGTAGCTCGGGACGTCGCGCGGCGAGGCGACGAGGATCCGCTCCTCGCCGGCGAACGGTTCCTCGCGGCCGCCGTCGAGGAAGTAGGTGACGTGCGCGTACTTCTCGGTCTCGGCCGCGTGGAGCTGGCGGATCCCGTGCGCGGACAGCACCTCGGCGAGGACGTGCGGGACCTCCTGTTCCGGGAACGCGACGGGAAAGTCGAAGTCGTCGCGGTACCGGGTCATCGTCGTGAGGTCGACGTCCAGCTCGCCGAGCTTCTCGGAGAGCTGCCGCCCGCGGTCCGGCCGGAAGTTGAAGAAGATCGCGGTGTCGTGCGCGGGGTCGAGACGCGGGCGCCCGTCGATCACGACCGGCTCGATGAACTCGTCCGTGATCCCGCGGTCGTAGCTCGCCTGCACGGCCTCGACAGGATCGCCCGCGTGCTCCCCGTCGCCGTCGACGATCGCGCGCAGCGCGCGCTCGGTGCGATCCCACCGCTTGTCGCGGTCCATCGCGTAATAGCGGCCAGCGACGGTCGCGATGCGGTCGACCGGAAGCTCGGCGAGGTCGTGCACCGCCGAGTCGGGCGACACGTCGCGGCCGTCGGTGAAGGCGTGGATCCACGTCTTCTCCGGCGCGAACCGCAGCAGCGCCTGCAGGTGGGCGATGTGCGAGTGGACGCCGCCGTGGGAGACGAGCCCGAGGAGGTGGACGTTCTCGCCGCGCTCGAACGCGCCGCGCAGCGCCTCGTTCTCGAACAGCTCGCCGGTCTCGACGGCCCGGTTCACCCGCACGAGGTCCTGAAGGAGGATGCGGCCCGAGCCGATCGTCAGGTGACCGACCTCGGAGTTGCCCATCTGCCCCTCCGGCAGGCCGACCGCCTTGCCCGACGCGGCGAGCTGCGCGTGCGGGCACTCCTGCCACAGCCGGTCGAAGACCGGCGTCTCGGCGAGCTCGACCGCGTTCCCCGGCCCGGCCGGCGCGATGCCCCAGCCGTCGAGGATGACGAGGGCTACGAGGGGATACGTGCGGCCGTCTCGCATATCGCCTTCAAGGAGCCAGCCTCGAGCGATGCGCCGCCGACGAGCGCGCCGTCGACGTCCGGCTGCGAGAGCAGGGCGGCCGCATTGTCCGGCTTGACCGACCCGCCATAGAGAACGGGGGCGTCGAGCTGCGACTTGATGAACGCGTGCGCCTCCTGCGCCATCTCGGGCGTCGCGGTGCGCCCGGTGCCGATCGCCCAGACCGGCTCGTACGCGAGCACGAGCTCCGGGTGCGGCTCGAGCACCGCGAGCTGGCGCCGGAGGACTTCCTCGGTCTCGCCGCCCTCGCGCTCGTGCTGCGTCTCTCCGACGCACGCGATCACGCGCAGGCCGGCGTCGAGCGCAGCCCGCACGCGCTTCGCGACGGTCTCGTCGGTCTCCCCGAAGTACTGCCGCCGCTCGGAGTGGCCGACGAGCGACCCGACGACGCCGAGCTCGAGCAGCAGCGGCGCGGCGATCTCGCCGGTGTACGCGCCCTCCCACTCCCAGTGCACGTTCTGCGCGAACGTGGTCAAGCCAGCCTCGACGCAGTCGCGAAGGCGGGTGTACGACGGGCAGATGACCGCGTCGAGCCCCACGAGGGCCGCTGGATCCGGCCCGCGAAACATCTTCCAGTTACCGGCGATCAGCACGCCGTGGATCCTAAGCGGACGGTATCGCCGCCACGCCGGGCAGCTCCTTGCCCTCGAGGAGCTCGAGGCTCGCCCCACCGCCGGTCGAGACCCAGGAAACGCGGTCGGCGAGGCCGAGCTCGTTGAGCGCCCGCACCGAGTCGGCGCCGCCGACGACCGAGAACGCGTCCCGGTTCGCAGCCACGGCCTCGGCAACCGCCTTCGTCCCGTTCGCGAAAGGCGGCCACTCGAAGACGCCCATCGGCCCGTTCCAGAAGATCGTCCGCGCGGCGGCCAGCCGCTCGGCGAACCGGGCGCGCGTCTCCGGGCCGATGTCGAGGCCGAGCCAGCCGGCCGGAAGGTCGTCGTAGGCGCAGACCCGCGACTCGGCATCGGCGGCGAACTCCGCCGCGCCGACGACGTCCACCGGCAGCTCGACCTCGAAGTCGAGCGGATTCTCGGCGCGCAGCTCCTCGGCCATCTTGCCGCCGATGAGCACGGTGTCTGCCCGGCCGCCGAGGTTGCGGAGCACGCCGAGCTTGTCCTCGACCTTTGCGCCGCCCGAGACGAGCACGAACGGCCGCTCGACGTCGCCGAGCAGGCGACCCAGGTGCTCGAGCTCGTCGAGGAGGAGCAGCCCGGCGTACGCCGGGAGCAGGTGCGCGACCGCCTCGGTCGAGGCGTGCGCGCGGTGCGCGGAGCCGAATGCGTCGTCGACGTAGAGGTCGCAGCCGTCCGCCAGCTCGCGGGCGTAGCGCTCGTCGTTCTTCGTCTCGCCGGGGTCGAAGCGGGTGTTCTCGAGCACGTGTACGCGCTCGTCCGGCAACAGCTCTCGCAGCCGCGCGGCGACCGGGGCCATCGCGTACTTCGCGCGGTCCTCCTCGCTCTTCGGCCTCCCGAGATGCGAGCAGACGCGCAGATTCGCGGCACCGCGGTCGAGCAGGAGCCGGAGCGTCGGCAGCGAGGCGCGGATGCGCGTGTCGTCGGCGACGCGGCCGTCCTCGAGCGGCACGTTGAGGTCGGCGCGGACGAGCACCGTCTTACCCGCGGCGTCGGCATCGCGGACCGATCGCGGCAGGCGCACTACGCGGCGACGGCGGCCGGCAGCTTCTGGCCGATCCGCGCGACGAGGTCGACGAGCCGGCAGCTGTAGCCCCACTCGTTGTCGTACCAGCCGATCACCTTCACCTGCCGCCCGTGCGCCATCGTCGACAGGCCGTCGAGGATGCACGAGTGCGAGTTGCCGACGATGTCCGAGGAGACGATCGGATCCTCGGTGTACTCGAGCACCTCGCGCCAGCGGTCGGTTTCGGAGGCGCTCCTGAACATGTCGTTGAGCTCCTCCACCGTCGCCTCACGCGCGAGATCGACGACGAGGTCGGTCACCGAGCCGTCTGGCACCGGCACGCGGAGCGCCATGCCGTCGAGCTTGCCCTTCAGCTCCGGGATCACCTCGCCGATCGCGCGGGCGGCCCCCGTCGAGGCGGGGACGATGTTCTGCGCGGCGGAGCGCATCCGCCGCAGGTCGGGCGTCCCCTTGCGCGTCATCGCGACCTGGTCCTGCAGCTGCTGCTCGGTCGTGTAGGCGTGAATGGTCGTCATGAAGCCGGCCTCGAGGCCGAAGTTGTCGAGCAGGAGCTTCGCCATCGGCGCGACCGAGCCGGTCGTGCAGGAGGCCATGGAGACGATGTGGTGGGAGTCCTTGTCGTATTCCTCGTCGTTGACGCCGAGCACCACGGTGATGTCGGCGTCGGCCGAGGGCGCCGAGATGAGGACCTTCTTCGCCCCGGCGTCGAGGTGTTGCTGCGCGCCGTCGCGGGAGGTGAACAGGCCGGTCGACTCGACGACGACGTCGACGCCCATGTCCCCCCAGGGCAGCGCCGCCGGGTCGCGCTCGCCGAGCACCTGGAACGAGGTGCCGTCGACGCTGATCCGGTCGCCCTCGACCTCGACCCCTTCGAGACGTCCGTGCGAGGAGTCGTAGTGCAACAGGTGCGCGAGGATCTCCGGTGCCGCGAGGTCGTTCACCGCCGCGATCTCGAAGTCGCCTTGACGCGCGACGTGCGCGCGCAGGAAGTTGCGGCCGATGCGGCCGAAGCCGTTGATTCCGACCCTCGTCTTGGCCATCCCTGTCCTCCCTCGTCGCTCCAACCGAGTCTAGTAACGGCGAGCTGGCGGGCGGACCGGGAAGCTCCGAGGACGACCCTCCCGGTCCCTCACCCGCTCGAGACCTGACGGCGGACGGGGTCTGAATCCACCGCCGGACGAGCAGGACCCGCCTTGGCGAGTATGACTCCTGCGTTGTTGCCGCGCTAGAAGACTTGCAACGGATAACGACGCAGTTCAGGAACGGGAAAGTTCCTGCAAACGACGGAGTCGGCGATACGCCGCCGACTTCGACAGGCCGGGCTTGCAGCGGCGTGCGAGCTCCGCGATCGAGGCGGTCGGATGACGCTGCCGGAGGAGCGCGATCTCGCGCAGGTCGTCGGGCAAGGTGTCGAGATCGAGACGGCCGAGGGCTTCGAGCTGGCCGTGCGCGGCGCGGCTCGTCCGCACGAGGTTCGCATGGTCGGCATTGGCGAGCCGGTTCGCGTCGGCCCGCGTCGCCGCCAGCACCGCCTGCTCCTCGAGCGCGAGGACGATGTCGACGGCGCCCGCGGCGACGAGGACGTCGGCGATCGCCTCGGTCCCCTTCGCGTACGCCGTGGCGTGCGAGCCCCGCTCCTGCACACGGAGCCCGCCGCCGAGGCGTGCCGCGAGCCCGCCGAGGAAGCGCGCGCCTTCGGCCTCCGCCGTCCGGATCTCGAGGTGCGGATCCCTCGGGCCGCTGAGCGTGCCCGAGCCGAGCAGCGCGCCGCGAAGATAGGCGGCGGCGCAGCAGCGGCGGGCGACCACGCGGCGCGGCGGGTGGTCGAGGGGCCGGTGACCGCGGTCGAGCACGCCTGCCCTGTGGAGTGTCGCGTACGCGTCTTCCGAGCCTTCGACGTGCAGCTGGTAGCGCGTGGCCCGGTCGAACGCCCGCCGGGGGTAGGTGCGGATCTCGGACCGGACGCCGCAGTCGCGCAGCAGCGCGAACGCGCGGCGGGCGACGGTCGAGCTGGAGACGTCGAGGTGGACGTCGACGCTGCCGCGACCGCGGAGATGAGCTCGTCCGGCGACGTGAAAGAGCCCCGAGACCTCGGCGAGCCGGTCGCACTCGTCCGCGGGCGCGATCGCCGCGAGCTCCTCCCGCAGGTCGTCAGAGAGCAAGGTCGTAGCCCTCGAGCGCGAGCAGGCGGCGCTTGTACGCGAGCCCGTAGGAGCCGTACGAGCCGGGTCCGCCGGCGGACACCACGCGGTGGCACGGCACGAAGACGGAGAGGTGGCTGCGGGCGCAGAAGCTCCCGGCGGCGCGCGCCGCTCCCGGGGCTCCGGCGAGCGCCGCGAGCTCGCCGTACGTGACGACCTCGCCGCGCGGGATAGCGCGAAGCGCGGCCGCGCACCGCGAGAGGAACGGCGTCTCGTAGTGGAGGTCGACCGGCACCTCCTCGAGCGGCACCACCTCGCCGGCGAAGTACGCCTGCAGCAACTGAACGACTTCCGTCACGAAGCCTCGACCCTTCCCTGACCCTTCGCGTGGTACGACGGCCCCGAGCCCGAGCCCCGGGTGGGTGGGGGTTTGGGATGGGGTCCTGCGGCCGCCCGTTCCGCGCGACCGAGCCTGCTCGGGGCGAGGCCACGGCAGCTCGTGCCAGACCACTCGACCGTCGTCGACCACGAGCTCCCCCACCCCCCAGCCTTCCGCCTCGTACGCCACCTGCGTCACCGCCACGACTCCGAATCCTAGAATCGCCTCCAGTGAGCACTCACGGCATCTTCCGGGTCCCCGAGCCGTACAACGAACCGGTCCTCGGCTACGAGCCCGGCAGCCCCGAGCGGGACGAGCTGCGCGGCAGGCTCGACGAGCTCTCTGGACAGCGGCTCGAGATCCCGCTCGTGGTCGGCGGCGAGGAGATCAGAACCGGCGACACGTTCGAAGCGGTCATGCCGCACAAGCGCAGCCACGTTCTTGCCGACGTCCACAAGGGCGGCACGGACCAGGTCGACCGGGCCGTGGCCGCCGCGGCCGACGCATGGGAGGACTGGTCGCGCACGCCGTGGGAGGACCGCGCCGCCGTCTTCCTCCGAGCGGCCGAGCTCCTCGCGGGGCCCTGGCGCCAGACCCTGAACGCCGCGACGATGCTCGGCCAGTCGAAGACCGCGCACCAGGCAGAGATCGACTCCGCGTGCGAGCTCATCGACTTCTGGCGCTTCAACGTCCAGTACATGACGCGCATCTACGAGGAGCAGCCGATCTCCTCGCCCGGGATCTGGAACCGGCTCGAGTACCGGCCGCTCGAGGGCTTCGTCTTCGCCGTCACGCCGTTCAACTTCACGGCGATCGCCGGCAATCTGCCCGCCTCCGCGGCGCTCATGGGCAACACGGTCGTCTGGAAGCCCGCCTCGACCGCAGCCGTGAGCGCGCACTTCGTCATGAAGCTCTGGGAGGAGGCAGGCCTGCCTCCTGGCGTGATCAACCTCGTCTACGGCTCGGGCGCGGCGATCGGCGACCCCGCGCTCGCGAGTGAGCACCTGGCGGGCATCCACTTCACGGGGTCGACTCCCGTCTTCCAGGGCATGTGGCGGAAGGTCGGCGAGAACATCGGCAACTACCGCAACTATCCGCGGATCGTCGGCGAGACGGGCGGCAAGGACTTCATCGTGGCGCACCCGAGTGCCGACGCCGAAGCCGTGGCGACAGCGATCCTCCGCGGCTCGTTCGAGTACCAGGGCCAGAAATGCTCCGCCGCGTCGCGCGTCTTCGCGCCCGCGAGCCTCTGGCCGCAGGTGCGCGAGCAGGTGGTGGACGAGATCGGCGAGATGAGGATGGGCGACGTCGCCGACTTCTCGAACTTCGTCGGCGCCGTGATCGACGCGAGCTCGTTCGCGACGCAGAAGGAAGCGATCGAGGAGGCGAAGGCGTCGGGCGGCAAGGCGCAGGTGATCGCCGGCGGCGGGTACGACGACAGCGACGGCTGGTTCGTCCAGCCGACCGTGATCGAGACCTCCGATCCCGACTTCCGCACGATGAAGGAGGAGCTGTTCGGCCCGGTCGTTACCGCGTTCGTCTACGACGACTCCCGCTTCGAGGACACGCTCGACCTCATCGACAAGGGCACGACCTACGGACTCACGGGCGCCGTCTTCGCGCGCGATCTCGCGGCGGTCGAGACGGCGCGGGACCGGCTCCGCTACGCGGCGGGCAACTTCTACGTCAACGACAAGCCGACCGGAGCCGTCGTGGGACAGCAGCCGTTCGGCGGCGCGCGCGCTTCGGGCACGAACGACAAGGCCGGCTCGATGTGGAACCTGATCCGCTGGGTCAGCCCGCGCGCGATCAAGGAGACGTTCGTGCCCCCGCGGGATTACCGCTACCCGTTCCTCGCGCCCGAGCCGGACGCCGGGAGCTGAGCCGGCCGCGCACGCTGCCGTTCGCGTTCGGCAACGTCGCCGAGACGTACGACCGCGTTCGTCCGCCCTACTTCGTCCCTCTGCTCGACCGCGCGCAGGAGGTGCTCGAAGTCCCGGCCCAGGCGCGCGTCCTCGACCTCGGCGCGGGAACCGGGCGGCTCACCCGCGAGCTCACGCGGCGCTTCGCGGCCGTCGTCGCCGTGGAGCCGGACGACGAGATGCGCGCGCTCATCGACTGCGGGACCGTCCTGGCCGGCACAGCGGAGGCGATTCCGCTCGAGGACGGCAGCGTCGACTGCGTCTTCGCGGGAGAGGCGTTCCACTGGTTCGACGCCCCTCGCGCGATCGCGGAGATCGCACGGGTGCTCGCCCCGGGTGGCGGCCTCGCGATCGTCTGGACGCACTGGTGGGAGACCGAGCCGCCGCTACCCGAGGAGGCGGTCGGGATCCTCCGCGAGCCGTTCGAGCGCTTCGCGGCCCAACGGCCGACGGCCTCGGACGGCGTCTTCGACGATTCGTCGTTCGAGCCGCTTCGCAACGAGGAGTTCGAGCAGGAGCTGGCCGTGGACACCGAGACGTTGCTCGGGATGTACTCGACGACGAGCTCCCTCGCGCTGCTGCCGGAGGCCGAGCGCACGGAACTGTTCGCCCGCGTACGTCCGCTACTCGGCGACGCGTACCGGCTGCCGGTCAAGCACCGGCTGAGCTGGACGACGCTCCGAGCCGGCTAGCGGTCGGCCAGCAGCGTCTCCAGCCGGCCGGCGCGGAACGCCTCGCGCCACGCCGCATAGATCCGCGCACCGTTGCTCGGCGGCGCGAGCGGTCGCGGCAGCTCGTCCGGGAGGAACCACCCCGCGTCGCTCACCTCCCGGGGGTCGAGCCGCAGCTCCAGGTCGCCGGCCGGGACGGCGTGGTAGTAGGAGACGGCGCACCACTGCGGTTCGACGCCTCCCTCCTCGCCGGGCAGGTACTCGTCGACCCAGTGGCCGAGGTAGCCGGTCACGCGGACGCGCAGGCCGGCCTCCTCGAGCGTCTCGCGCTCGGCCGTCGCGGCGGGATGCTCGGGCCCGTCGCAGAAACCGGACGGCGCGCACCACCTTCCGAGCCACGGCTCGAGCCCGCGGCGAGTCAGGAGCAGGCGCCCCTCGTGCACGACGAGCGCCGCGGCGGCACGACTCGTCGTCAGCCAGTGCTCCTTCCCGCAGGCCGGGCACGCGACGGGCGCCGTCCTCCCGATCGGCGCGCCGCAGCTCGAGCAGAAGCGAGGCACGCCGGAACGCTACGGCACGCGTCGCTGCACGAACAGGATGGCCGCCGCGGCCGCGAGCGCGGGCAGCGCGAGCACGACGCCGGCCGCACGAACTCCAAACACTTCGGCCAGCGCGCCGTCGAGGAGGCTCGCGGCGGGCCGGAACCCGAGGAACGCGACGCTCCAGAGCGCCATGATCCGGCCGCGGTGATGGTCGGCGACGTCGAGCTGGAGGCGGCTCGTCGCCGCCGTGTTCGAGGCGAGGTAGCCGACGCCGCCGACCACGAGGAAGGCAAGGCCGAGCCAGATCGTCGGCGAGAGCGCGAAGCCGGCGATGCCGGCGGCGAGGAGCGACAGCGTGAGCGTCATCCGCCGGCGCGAGCCCGCGACCCGGCCGGCGACGAGGAACACCGCCGTGACGGCGCCGACGCCGAACGCGCCGACGATGATCCCGGGCCAGAGGCGCGGGTTGAGCCCGAACGTGCTCGCGAACGCCGGCGACTCCGTGTTGACCGGGTCGGAGGCGAACCCGACCGCGGTGACGATGAGGAGGAACGCGAGCAGGCGGGGCTGCTCCCGGACGAGGCGCAGGCTCTCGCGCAGCCTCGCGGCGCCGCGGCCGGCGAGCTCGCGTGCACGCGGCTGGACGATCGTCAGTCCGAGGACGAGCAGCAGATACGACGCGGCGTTGATCGCGAACGAAGGCGCGAAGCCGAGCTGGTCGACGGAGAGACCGCCGAGCGACGGCCCGACCGCACGCGCGAGGTTGAACGTCATCGAGTTGAGCGCGACCGCCGACTGGAGCTCGCTGCGCGGGACGAGGTCGCCGATCAGCGCCTGGCTCGCGGGTGCGCTGAAGGCGCTACTCACGCCGAGGCCGACCGCGCAGCCGATCACGAGCGGCACCGAGGCGAGCCCAGCCCAGGTCAGCGCCGCGAGCCCGGCGCTGAGCACGGTCGACGCGACCTGCGTCGCGAGCAGCAGCCGCTTCCGGTCGAGCCGGTCGGCGGCGCTGCCGCCCCACGGCGCGAGCAGCAGGATCGGGACGAAGTTGCCGAACTGCAGGACGCCGAGAAGGAACGGCGAGTGTGTCTGCTCGTAGACGTAGACCGAGGCGGCGAGATTCTGGAACCAGGTGCCGCTCGCCGACGCCGCATTCCCGACGAAGTACGGGCCGAAGTTCCGGTGCCCGATCAGCCGCAGCGCGGCCCTCGGGCCCGTGTCGCTAGCCACGACCGGCTTTGTGCAGCTGCGCGTAGACGCTGCGGGCGACCTTCGCCGGCACGCCGGGGACGCCCTCGAGCTCCTCCGGCGTCGCGGCGAGCATCGCGTCGACCGAGCCGAAGTGGTTGAGCAGCGCGCGGCGCCGTGCAGGCCCCACGCCCTCGAGCTCGTCGAACAGGGACGTGAACCCGCGCGTCTCGCGGCGCTGCCGGTGGAAGCCCACGGCGAAGCGGTGCGCCTCGTCGCGGATCCGCTGCAGAAGCTGCAGGCCCGGATCGTGGCGCGAGAGGACCACGGGCTTCGGGCGCCCGGGCACGAACACCTCCTCCTCGCGCTTCGCGAGCGCGATCACCGCGACGCGCGGCAGGTCGAACGCCTGCATCGCCGCCAGCGCGGCTGCGAGCTGGCCCTTCCCGCCGTCCACCACCACGAGGTTCGGCGTCGCCGCGAACGACTCGTCGTAGTCGTCGGCTGCGGGGCCCGCGGCCAGCCGCGCGACCCGCCGCGAGACCATCTCCCCCATCGCGGCGAAGTCGTCCATCCCCTCCTGGCCGCGGATCGAGAACTTGCGGTAGTGCGCCTTCTTCGGCAGGCCGTCCTGGAAGACGACCATCGAGCCGACGTTGTCCTGCCCCATCGCGGTCGAGATGTCGAAGCACTCGATCCGGATCGGCAGCGACTCGAGGTTCAGCGTCTCGCGCAGCTGCTCGAGCGCCTCGACGCGGCGCAGGCGACGCTGCTCGCCCTGCGCGAGGTCGCTGGTGAGGACGTGCAGCGCGTTCTCGTCGGCGAGCCGCTGCAGCCGCCGCTTCTCGCCGCGCTCGGCGACCCGGATCTCGACCCGGGCGCCGCGGCGCTCGGTGAGCAGTTCCGCGAGCGCCGAGAGGTCGCCGGCGTCGCTCGGGACGACGATCTGCGGCGGCACGCTCGGCGCGCTCCCGTAGTACTCGAGCCCGAACGACTCGAGGATCGTCGTCACGTCCTGGCCGCCGACGTTCTCGAGATGGAACGAGTGGCGGTCGACCATCTTGCCGCCGCGCAGCGGGAAGATCTGGACGACGGCGCGGTCTCCCTCGGCGGCGAAGCCGATCACGTCCACGGTCCCGACCGACTGCCGCTCGACCGCCTGCCGCTCGACGAGATGCTGGACGGCATAGAGCCGGTTGCGGTAGCGGGCCGCGTCCTCGTAGCGCTCCTCGGCCGCGGCCTCCTGCATCCGCCGCTCGAGCTCGCGCTGGATCGGCTTCACGTCGCCGGAGAGGAACTCGATCACGCCGTCGACGATCCCGCGGTAGTCCTCCGCGGACACGTAGCCGACGCAGGGCGCCAGGCAGCGGTCGATGTGGTAGTCGAGGCACGGGATCCCGCTGTGGCGGCCCGGCTTCGGCCCCTCGCACGGCCGGTAGCGGAAGACGCGGTTGAGGACGTCGAGCGTCTCGCGCACCTTCTTCGCGTTCGCGTACGGGCCGAAGTACCAGACGCCCGGCCGGTGCCGCTCGCGCGTGAACATGACGCGCGGGTA
>JAICSH010000068.1 GCA_025936995.1 Thermoleophilia bacterium
CGGCGCTCGGCCCTTGCGCTGGACGTTTCGCAGCGGGGGGGTCTAGTCTGGCGGCGGCGCTGCGCCGCCGGGCCTTCTCGGGCGCGCCCGCCCGCGCGCGCCGGAGGCGACGCTGTGGGTGTCGCCGCTGCACGAGCTCGACCCGCCGCGCCGCTACGCGTCGATCGTCTGCAGCGGCGTCCTCGGCCTCGGCAGCACACGAGAGCAGGACGTTCGCGCTCTCACACGGCTGCACGACGCGCTGCGCCCCGGTGGGACGCTCGTGCTCGACAACGACGAGCAGCCATTCGACTGGCACGTGCGGGGCTGGAACGAGCCGTCCGGCGGCGAGATCTCGTTACGGAGCCGCGTCGACGCCGTCGACGAGGCGGATCGCTGCGTCCACATGACGATTCGCGCCGAAGCGCGCGACGGGCGTCGCGAGGAGCACGCTCTCACGATGCGCTTCTGGCGCCGAGAGGAGCTCGTGCCGCTCCTACACGGCGCCGGATTCGCGCAGATCGACGTCCGGCAGGGCGTGGACGAGCACACGCTCGTCTACGTCGCGCGGACCGGCCACGGTTTCGACTTCGAGCAGGCGGTCGACCAGGCGCTCGACACGCTGCCGCCCGACCTCCGCCGCGCGATGACGAACGTGTCGATCGTCGTCGAGCGAGAGCCGCCCCAAGGGATGCCGCTCCTCGGTCTCTACCACGGCATCCCGCTCACCGAGCGCACAGGGTCGTACAGCGGCGTCTTGCCGGACAGGATCAGCATCTACAGCGGCCCTCTCGAGCGCACGTGGGGCCACGACCGCGCACTGCTCGAGCAGCAGACGCGGCGCGTCGTCCTGCACGAGATCGCGCACCACTTCGGCATCAGCGACGAGCGCCTCCACGAGCTCGACCGCTACTGAGGCGCGGAAGAGAGCAGCTCCCCGAACGCGGGGTCCTCGCGAATCGGATCGAAGTCGGAGTCCTCGGCGGCCATCGCCCGGAACTGCTCCGACCCGTCGATCGCCAGCCGCAGGTGCCTGATCGCGTCTTCGGGCCGCCCGGCGAGGCTCTCTGAGCACGCGAGGTTGTAGAGCGGCATTGGGTACTGGGGATTGGCTTCGATCGACGCGCGCGCCTGATCGGCGGCCTCTGCGTACCTGCCGGCCTCGTAGAGATGGTGGACCGGCAGCCAGAGCTCGGCGCCGTGTGCCTCGTACGCCTTCCCCGGGGTCGCGCCGATCGCGACGAGCGTCGTGCCGGGCTCCTCGGCGAACGCCGTCCGCTTCACGCCCGGCCGGGCGAAGACGAACGTGCCCGCCGGCGCGTCCACCCGCTCGCCGTCGAGCTCGAACGTCGCGCGCCCCCGCTGGACGAGGTAGAGCTCCTCCTGCAGGTCGTGCTCCTCCGACTCGTCGTGCTCGTTGATGAGCCGGTCGCCCGCCTCGCGACCCGTGAACGCGTTGACGCCGAACGCAGTGATGCCGAGCTGGAACCGGACCGGACGCCAGGGGCAGCGACCGTCGGTCAGCTCTTCGATCTCGTCGAGGTGCGCAACTGCGTATTCGCTCATGAACCGCCTCCTTCGGGGCTCGATTGGGCCTTCGACTCTCGCCACGCGGCGAACCACGCCACCCACTGCGCCTGCGCCGCGTTCTCGACCGCCTCGGGCACGTACGCCTCCCTCACCCACGGCACGGCGTCCGCCGCCGGGACCCCGGCGAGAACGGCCATGCACGCGAGCACGGTCCCCGTCCGCCC
>JAICSH010000044.1 GCA_025936995.1 Thermoleophilia bacterium
AGCGAGTCGATCGCCACGCCCTCGCGCCCGACCTCGCCGAGCGAGCGCGCGTGGTCCGAGTCGTAGCCCATCAGCGTCGGCATGTCGAACGCCGTCGAGAGACCCGTTTGCCCGTGCTCCAGGAGGTAGCGGAAACGCGCGTTCGTCTCCTCCGCAGTGCCGAACCCGGCGAACTGGCGCATCGTCCAGAGCCGGCCCCGGTACATCGACGGGTAGACGCCGCGGGTAAACGGATACGCCCCTGGCCAGCCGAGCTCGAGCTCATAGTCGAACGCGACGTTCTCAGGTGAGTACAGCGGCTCGTTCTCGACGCCGGAGATGGTCGAGAAGAGCTCTCCTTCGCGTTCCGGCGCCGCCTCGTAGCGGCTCCGCCACTCGTCGGCGCCGCCCGTCAGCTTTTCGCGGTCGGTAGTCGCCATCCCGACCACAGTCTAGAAGGCGAAGTCGCACTCAACGAGGGCGCCGGAGTGGCGCCCTCGCTGCGTCGTCGACGAAGGTGTACGTACCTACTGTGTCTTCGACGGGCTCTGCTTCCTTGCGAATGGAGGCGTCGATGCGCTTCCGTTCGGCACGAACAGAATCGAGATCTGTTCGCTCTCGATGAAATCGCCGGTGCCGAGTTCCTCGGCGTTCAGGTCTACGGTGTGGGCGCCGGCTGCCACCGCCACGACGTCGGTGACCGCACCGGAGCCACCCGGATTGCCATTGGACGAGTCCGTGGAGACCTCGTGAGCAAACGCGTGCGCGTCGAGAGCCGTCCCGTCGAGCGCGAGCTGGTACCACAACCGGCCGGCTCCTGCGAGCGTCCCGTCATCTTCCGTCGACAGAGTTGCTGTGATGAACGCAAACCCGGCCGTCGGAGCGGTGAACGACTTCGTCGCAATCGGGGTGAAGGTCGGACTCGTGAAGTTGTCGATCTGGGTGTCTGCGGCAAAGCCGTCGGCCCTGGCATTGTCCGCCTTGAAATAGCCGGACGCCGGGACGCCGCCCAGATTCGTCGCGTTCGTCGCGTTCGTCGCGTTCGTCGCGTTCGTCGCGTTGGTCGCGTTCACGGCATTCGTCGCGTTTACCGCATTGGTCGCGTTTGTCGCGGTCTTGGCGTGCTTCACGCTGAGTGACGGCGCGAGCTTCTTGACGAGCTTCGTGTCGGCCTTCGCGTCCTTGTGCTTCGCCGTCACGACACCACTGGCGGCAAACGCGGTCCCGCCGAGCACGAGGCTCAGCGCGATCATCGAGATCACGAGAGCCGGGCTCGGCAGGCGGAACCTGCGCTTCAACATGGGAAACCTCCGATTGGACGTTGTCGATGCAGGCGGCAGCCTGTCAGGCGCAGAAGACGGCGCCGCAGATGGTGAGCCGCCCGCGGCCGATCGGCGCCGCAAACGGTGGCCATGTCACCCTCTGGTTCCTAACGGAGTGCCCTCGCCCGGAGCATCGTCCTTTGCCCGAGGCGCGTCAAGAGGCGCCTGGACGCCAGAGCGGCCCCTCGACGCCGGCCTCCGCGTTCGCAGCCCGCGCGAGGACGAAGAGCAGGTCCGAGAGCCGGTTGAGGTAGACGGCTGCGACCGGATTCGCGTCGGGAACTGCCAGCACAGCCCGCTCGGCCCGACGGCAGACCGCCCGCGCGAGAAAAAGGCCAGCGGCGCGCTCGCTCCCTCCCGGCAGGACGAAGCTCTTCAGCTCCGGGAGCGCCGCGTTCGCGTCGTCGATCTCCTGCTCGAGGCGCCCGATCGCGTCGTCGCTGATGCGCAGCCGGTCCTCCACTCCGAACGGAACCGAGAGATCGGCGCCGACGTCGAAGAGCTCGTTCTGGATGCGGTCGAGGCCGCCGACCCAGCCCACGACGGAGTTGAGCTCGTCGACCTCGCCCATGGCGGCCACCCGCGGGTCGAGCTTCGAGACGCGCGTGCCGTCGCCGAGGCTCGTCTCGCCCCTGTCGCCGCCACGCGTGTAGATGCGCGTCAGGCGGACGGGCTCGTCGCGCTTGCGCATGCCCGTAGCCTACGACCGGAGGTTGCGCCGGGCACGGGCGGGCGCCGACACTACCCCGATGGAGATCCCGGAGACCCGGTACGCGAGGAGCGGCGACCTGAACATCGCGTATCAGGTCAGCGGCGACGGACCGGTCGACCTCGTATTCGTCCCCGGCTATGTCACGCATCTCGAGCTGCACTGGTCGATCCCGAGCTTCACGCCGTTCCTCGAACACCTCTCGTCCTTCGCGAGGCTCATCCGGTTCGACAAGCGCGGCACCGGAATGTCCGACGGCGTGAGCGGAGCGCCGACGCTCGAGGCGCGGATGGACGACGTCCGTGCCGTGATGGACGCCGTGGGAACCGAGCGGGCGGCGTTCTACGGCCTGTCCGAGGGCGCCGCGATGAGCATCCTGTTCGCGGCCACCTATCCGGAGCGGGTCGCCGCGCTCGCCGTCCGCAGCGCCTTTCCGCGCCGGATGTGGGCGCCCGACTACCCGTGGGGCCGCACCGAAGCCGACTACGAGCGCGAGGTCGCCGACGCACTCGAGGTCTTCGGCTCCCGCGAGCGGGCGTTGGCGGCCATCCGGAGGCTGGGTATCTTCACCGACGAGGAGGCAGGGCTGTTCCTGCAGATGATGCGGTTCGGAACCAGCCCGGGAGCACTGCAGGCGCTCCACCGGATGAACAAGGAGATCGACATCCGCCACGTCCTGCCGAGCGTCCGCGTGCCGACGCTGATCCTGCACGGTCTCGAGGACACGGTCGTCCCGATCGAGGTCGCGCGCTACCTGGCGGCGCAGATTCCGACCTCCCGGATCGTCGAGCTTCCGGGGATCGGACACCTCGCCCTCGGCGGGCCGACAGCGGATCCGATCGGCGAGGAGATCGAGCAGTTCCTCGAAGAGGTCAGGGCCGCCGGCGGCTGGGAGCAGACCGAGCCGGATCGCGTCCTCGCCACCGTGCTCTTCACCGACATCGTCGGCTCGACGACGAGGGCGGCCGAGCTCGGAGACCGGGCCTGGCGGGGTCTCCTCGAGGAGCACCACCGCCTGATCCGCCGGGAGCTCGTCCGCTTCCGCGGATCGGAGCTCGACGTCGCGGGCGACGGCTTCTTCGCCCGGTTCGACGGCCCGGCCCGCGCCGTCCGGTGCGCGTGCGCGATCACCGAGGGAGTGCGCGAGATCGGGCTGGAGCTGAGAGCGGGTTTGCACACAGGCGAATGCGAGCTCATGGACGGGAAGGTCGGCGGGATCGCAGTGCACATCGGGGCGCGGGTCGCCAAGGAGGCGCAGCCGGGACAGGTGCTCGTCTCGAGCACGGTCAAGGATCTCGTCGCGGGCTCCGGGCTCCGCTTCCTCGAACAAGGCACGGCGACGCTGAAGGGCGTGCCCGACGAGTGGCGCCTCTACGCGGTCGATCGCAGCGACGACTGACGTGATCAGGCGCGCGACGAGCGACGACGTCGAGGAGATCGTGGCGATCATCGAGCCGTCGTTCGCGCTGCTCGACTTCCTGCCGCAGCTCCACACGCACGAGGAGGGTCTCGCCTACTTCGGCCGCTGCGTCCGCGACGGCGAGGCCTACATCCTCGGCCGCGGCGTCGCGATCGTCCAGGGAGACTGGCTCACGCACCTATACGTCCACCCGGACGAGATCGGGACGGGTGTCGGTCACGCGCTGTTCGAGCACGTGACGACGCTGCGGCCCGACGGCTTCCAGTTCTGGGTCTTCCAGCAGAACGAGCGTGCCAGGCGGTTCTACGAGGCCCACGGCGCGGTCGCGGTCGAGTTCACGGACGGCGAGGCGAATGAGGAGAAGACTCCGGACGTGCGGTACCGGTGGACGTCGAGCGCCTAGAGGAAGGGCTGTGGCGCTGGACGCCGGCACCCGAGATCGGATGCGTCTACTACGAGGCACCGGACGCGGTCGTGCTGTTCGATCCACTCCTGCCGCCGGGCGACGAGGAGAAGTTCCTCGCGTACCTCGACCGGGACGTCGAGCGGCACGGCCTCCCCGTCTCGATCCTCTTGACGGCGCCCATGAACGAGCGCAGCACAGAGTTCCTGCGCGAGCGGTACCACGCCGGCGATCGTGTCCCCGACACTGTCGAGCCGCATCCCATCGAGGAACGGACGGCGTACTTCGTTCGACCTCATCGAGCGCTCGTCGTCGCTGCGCTCGAGCCGTGGCCGGACGCCATCACCCAGCTTCCGGTCGAGCTCGTGCTCGTCTCGGGCTAGCCCTGCGCCAGGGCGCGTTCCTGCAGCCCGAGGATCGAGCGCGCGATGACGAGCCGCTGGATCTCGCTCGTCCCCTCGTAGATCTCGGTGATCTTCGCGTCGCGGTAGTAGCGCTCGACCGGGAACTCCTTGGTGAAGCCGTAGCCGCCGAGGATCTGGATCGCCTCGCCGGTCTGGCGGCGCGCCATCTCCGAGGCGAAGAGCTTCGCTTTCGCGCCCGCCTCGGCGTGCGGCAGGTCGTTCTGCTTCAGCCACGCGGCGCGATGGACGAGGAGGCGCGCGGCGTCGATCTCCATCGACATGTCCGCCAGCTTGTGCTGGATCGCCTGGAACTCGCCGATCGGCCGCCCGAACGCGTGCCGCTCCTTCGCGTACTCGCGCGCGACGTCGTAGGCCGCCTGGGCGATCCCGACCGCCTGCGCGGCGATCCCGATCCGCCCACCGTCGAGCGTGACCATCGCGACGTGAAAGCCCTTCCCTTCCTCGTGGAGCAGCCGGTCGCGTCCGACCTGCGCGCCCTCGACCACGATGTCGTTCGTGATCGAGGAGTTGAGGCCGAGCTTCTCCTCGTCCCGCGTGATCCGGACGTGCTCGGCGTCGAGGACGAACGCGCTGACGCCCTGGGCGTCCTGCGTCTCCGGGTCGGTGCGTGCAAAGAGGAGGAACGTGCCGGCGTGGCGGCCGTTCGTGATCCACTGCTTCGCGCCGGTGATGCGCCAGCCGTCGCCGTCGACCTCCGCGCGCGTGCGGAGCGCTCCGGCGTCGGAGCCCGCCTCGGCCTCGGTGAGCGCGAACGCGCCGAGGTGCTCGCCGCGCGCGAGCGGCGGCACGAAGCGCGCGCGTTGCTCCTCCGTCCCGAAACGCAGCAGCGGGAGCGTCACCGCGCTCGTGTGCACGGCAACCGTGACCCCGACCCCGGCGTCGCCGCGCGAGAGCTCCTCGAGCACGAGGACGTAGGAGAGGAAGTCCGCCCCGGCGCCGCCGTACTCCTCGGGCACGCAGGCGCCCATCAGCCCGAGCTCGGCGAGCTTGCCGAAGAGGTCGCGCGGGAAGTGGTGCTCGCGGTCCCATTCGGCCGCGTGCGGCTCGACCTCGGCGCGGACGAAGTCGCGGGCGAGCGCCTGGATCTCCTTCTGCTCGGCGGAGAGCTCGAAGTCCATCAGCCGTAAGCGTAGAAACCGCGGCCCGACTTGCGGCCGAGGCGGCCGCCGTCGACATGCTCGCGCAGGAGCGGGCACGGCGCGTACTTCTCGTCGCCGAGACCCTCGTGCAGCACCTCCATGATCGCGACGCACGTGTCGAGCCCGATCAGGTCGGCGAGCGCGAGCGGCCCCATCGGATGCGCGAAGCCGAGCTTCGCGATCGTGTCGATCGCCTCCGGCTCGGCGACGCCGTCGTGCAGCGCCCAGACCGCCTCGTTGATGAACGGCATCAGGATCCGGTTCGAGACGAAGCCCGGAAAGTCGTTCGCGACCGCCGGCGTCTTCCCGAGCTCCTCGGCGAGCGCGACGATCGCGGCCGCCGTCTCGTCGGAGGTCTCGCGGCCGCGCACGACCTCGACGAGCTTCAGCACCGGAACCGGGTTGAAGAAATGCATGCCGATCACCCGGTCGGGACGGGAGGTGACCGCCGCAAGCGACGTGATCGGGATCGAGGACGTGTTCGAGGCGAGAATCGCCTCAGGGGCGAGGAGCTCGTCGGCGCGGCGGAAGACGTCCTGCTTGACGTCCGCGTCCTCGATCACGGCCTCGACCAGGAGATCGGCCGGCACGAGATCGTCCACCGGCTCGACGCGCGCGAGCACCTCCTCGGGGTCGGCCCCGCCCTTCTCCGCGAGCTTCTCGAGGCTCCGCCGCATCGTCGCGAGGCCGCGCTCCGTCGCGCCGGGCGCGGCGTCGTGGAGCGAGACGCGCCGGCCGGACGCCGCGACGACCTGCGCGATCCCACCGCCCATCTGGCCGGCTCCGACGACGAGGACGTGTGGAAAGTCCACGGCCGAGAGGCTAACGTCGCCCCGTGCCGACGGTCGACGTCAACGGCGCGCGCCTCTGGTACGACGAGGCCGGGAGCGGCGACGCCGTCCTGCTCCTGCACGGAGGTCTCGGCGACTCGGGCCTGTGGGAGCCGGTCGTCCCGTTCCTCGCCGAGCGGTTCCGGACGATCCGCACCGACCTCCGCTTCTACGGCCGCTCGACGGGCCCGGCCGTGCCGTGGTCGTGGCAGGACGACGCGATCGGCGTCCTCGACGAGCTCGGAGTCGAGCGAGCCGCCCTCGTCGGCCTCTCGCTCGGCGGCAAGCTCGCGCTCGACGTCGCGCTGGCGCATCCCGAGCGGCTCTGGGCCGTCGTCGGCGTCGCGCCCGCCCTCGGCGGCCATGCCGGCAACGCGTACACCGAGGAGCACGAGGCGCGCTACGAGGCCGCGGAAGCGGAAGGGAATCTCGAGGCGGCGATGGAGATCGACCTCGAGGTGTGGGCGCCGCTCGGCGCCGACGAGCGCATCCGGCAGCTGTGGCACGCGACGCCCGATGCGAACGGCGTCCCGCCGGGAATCGAGCCGCTCGATCCGCCCGGCGCGCCGGCGAAGGAGCGGCTCGCCGAGCTGGCGGTGCCGGCGCTCGTCGTCACGGCGAAGCACGACCCGCCGGGGATGCGCGAGATCGGCCCGCTCGTGGCGCGCGACGCGTCCGGAGCGCGCCACGTCGAGCTCGACTCAGACCACTACGTGACGCTCCGCGAGCCCGAGCTCCTGTCGCGGGTGCTGCTGGAGTTCCTCGCGGCGGCGGCGCCACAGCAGTAGGCCGCCGGCCGAGAGGAGCGCGAGACCGCCGCCGACCCCGGCCCCGAGCCATGCCCAGGGGAAGCCGGAGCTCGGAGACGAGATCCGCCAACTGCCGGTTGCGACCCTCAGCCACGGCCGCCCGCTGCGCCAGTGGGCGGCGAGTGTGCGGCCGCCGTTCCGCAGCGAGAGGACGATGTTGTAGAGCGCGCGGTTCTTCGGCAGGTCGATGCAGTACGCCGCGCCCCGGACCGTGTCGAGGGCGTGGACGAAGGGCGCGCCGTTCGGCTTCTCGTACAGCGTGTAGACCCAGCGCCCGTCGGCGCTCGTCACCCGGGTCATCGCGTTCCCGGCCATCGTCTTCTCGTCCTCGGAGCGGTCGGCGATCTTCCCGGGCAGCAGCCGGTTCGCGCGCAGGTCGTAGCCGCGCACGATGTAGTGGCTCGAGTCCCCCGCACTCGCCGGCCTGAACTGGATGAGGTACATCCGCGACGCGTCCGGGGAGAGCGCGTCGAAGGAGAAGTAGCCCCGGAGCGTGATCTTCCGGATCACCTTCATCCGGCGCGCATCCAGGACCAACAGCCGGCTCGGCGACGCGTACGGCGGCCCCGGAATCGACGCAAGCACGAGGGTGCGGCCGTCGCGGGAGAGTCCCTGACCGGTCTGGGATCCGTTCCCGATCGTCGGTGTCCCCCACGACCCCTTGAGCCGGATCCAGTAGTCGACGCGGCCGCCGGCGACCTTCTCCAGCAGCGTCGCCCCGGTGGTTCCGTCGGAGACCGTGACGTAATGGAACGCGCCGTTGTGGGTCGCGACGCCCCCACCTCCCTGCGTGACGAAGGACGGCCCGGACGCGAAAGCGGCGGGGGCGAGGACGAGGACCCCGACCGCGACGACAAGGAAAAGCGAGAGCCTGCGCATGGCTTCCTCCTTCGGATGACCAAATGTATACGCCTCGCGGCCCTCAGGAGGTCCGGCGCGCGGTCAGTCGGAGCGCTCGAGCCGGACGATCTCGACGGCGACGACGAGCCCGAACAGCGCGCCGATCGCGAGCCCGCCTGGCCGCGCGCCGCCCGCCGCGCCCGCGGCGCGCAGGCCGCCCCACGCGACGAGGTAGCCCCAGCCGCCGAGGGCGGCGGCGTAGACGAGTGCGAGCCCGGCCGTGCGTGAGACCGGAACGAGCCCGAGCAGGCGTCCGCGGGGTACGTCGACGAGCGGGCCATGCGGGAACAGCACGCGCTCGGCCTCCTTGACACGACGCCGGACCACAGCCTGGATCTCGCCGTTCCGCAGCTCGTAGACGAGCACGCCGAGGCTCGCGCAGAGCCCGAGGAGTCCGATCGCGAGGAGCTCGACGTCGCTCCGGGTCCCGCTCACGAGCGCGACGACCGCGCCGGACAGGGTTGGAACGAGCGCGAGGAGCCGGAATCGCGTCTCGGTCAGGTCACGCAGCAGCTCCGACCCACGGTCGTACTCCAGCCGCAGACGCGCCTCTTCGTCCATCGCGCCTCCTTCCGCACATCGTGGTGTGCGGAAAGCGCGCCGTCAAGAGACGGGCTGGACCTCAATCAGGAGCGCGTCGCCCTGGCCGCCGCCGGAGCAGATCGCGGCGAGTCCGAGCCCGCCGCCGTTGCGCCGGAGCTCGTGCACCATCGTGCCGAGGATCCGGCCGCCGCTCGCGCCGATCGGGTGGCCGAGCGCGACGGCGCCGCCGTTGACGTTCGCCTTCTCCGGGTCGGCCTCGAGCATCGCGAGCGAGTTGAGAGCGACGGAGCAGAACGCCTCGTTCACCTCGACGCGCTCCACGTCGCCGATCGACTTCCCGGCCTTCTCGAGCGCCTGCTTGCCGGCGTTCGCGGGGGTGCGCGCGAGCCAGGCGAACTCGTCGGCGACGTAGCCCTGCGAGAGAATCGTCGCGAGCGGCTCGAGCCCGCGCTTCTGCGCGAACTCCTCCGAGCAGACGACGACACACGAGGCTCCGTCGTTGACGCCGGGCGCGTTGCCGGCCGTGACGGTGCCTTCGGGATCCATCGCAGGCTTGAGGGACGCGAGCTTCTCGAGGGTCGTGTCGCGGCGCACCGCCTCGTCCGCGGTGACCTCACCGACGGGGACGAGCTCGTCGTCGAAGCGGCCGGTGTCCTGCGCAGCCGCGGCCCGCTCGTGCGAGCGGAGCGCCCACGCGTCCTGGTCCTCGCGGGAGATGCCGAGCTCGCGGGCGACCTTCGCCCCCTGCTGCACCATGTGCAGCTCGTCGAACGTGGAGCGCAGGCCGTCCCAGATCATGAGGTCGAGCAGCGTCCCGTCGCCCATCCGGTAGCCGGTGCGCGCCTTCGGCAGGGCGTAGGGCGCGTTCGTCATCGACTCCATCCCGCCGGTGACGACGAGCTCGACGTCGCCGGCGCGGATCATGGAGTCCGCGATCTCGACGGCGCGGATCGAGGAGGCGCACACCTTGTTCACCGTGTCGGAGGGGACCTCGATCGGGATTCCAGCCGCGACCGCGGCCTGTCGTGCGGGAGCCTGGCCGGCGCCCGCCTGCAGCACCTGGCCCATGATCACGTACTCGATCTCCCGGCCCTCGAGGCCGGCGCGCTCCAGTCCCGCGCGGATCGCGATCGCGCCGAGCTCGGTCGCGGGGTACGCGGCGAGGCCGCCGTTGAGCTTCCCGAACGGCGTCCGCACCGCGGACACGATGACGCTCCTGCTCACGATCCCAACCTAGCCCGCGAAGCTCAGTCCGGGCTCCAGCCTCAGCGCGAACGCGACGAGAAGACGCACAGCATCCTCGACGTCGCCGAGATCGGCGATCTCGATCGGCGAGTGCATGTAGCGCAGCGGGAGTCCGATCAACCCGGTGGCCACGCCCGCGCGGCTGAGATAGACGGCGTCGGCATCGGTCCACGTCGTCCCTCGCGAGACCTCGACCGCGAATGGGACTCCCTCGGCCTCGGCCGTGTCGTGGAGCAGCTCGAAGACGTCCGGATGGATCGAAGGGCCGCGCGTGAGCGTCGGTCCGCCGCCGAGGAGGATCCTGCCCTCGTCGTCGGCATCCCCGCCGCGGACGTCGGATGTATGCGTGACGTCGATCGCGACGGCCACGTCCGGCTTCGTCGCGAACGCCACGGTCCGCGAGCCCGCGTAGTCGCCGACCTCCTCCTGCACGGCCGCCGCGGCGATCACGTCGCCGGGCGCGCCCCCGCGCTCGCCGATCCTCCGGGCAGCTTCCAGTGCTATGTAGCAACCCACGCGGTTGTCGAACGCGCGCGAGGCAACCCGGTTTCCGTGCAGAGCGAGCGGCGCCCCGTGCCAGATCACCGAGTCGCCGGGCCGGACGAGGCTGCGCAGCTCGTCGCCGTCCTTCGCACCGACGTCGAGGACGAGGTCGTCGGAGTCGATGGGCTTGCGGTCCTCGCCTCGCTTGCGCTTCTGGCGTCGTGCGGCGACGACCCCCGGAACGGCGCCCCCGCGCGTGAGCACGTTTACGCGCTGGCCGACCGCCACGGCCGGATCCCAGCCGCTGGTCGTCCGCACCGCGGCCAGGCCGTCGTCGCCGAGATTCGTGATCAGGAGGGCGATCTCGTCGATGTGGCCGACGAGCAGGAGCGCCGGGCCTCCCCCCGTTCCCGGCACCCGCACCCAGGAGCTCCCCAGGACGTCGGACGAGACCTCGCCGAGGGGCGCGGCGGCCTCCCGCCAGACGGCCGCGGCGGCCCGCTCCTCCCCGGATGGGCCGGGCGTCGTCAAGAGGCGCTCGAGCAGGTCGGGGAGCGGCATGGCGGCCCGACACTACCTGCGCCCTCCGGCGCTGGTCCGCGGTAGCGTCCGCTTGTGAAACTCCGGACGCTGCCCGACAGCTATGCGGTGGTTCGCCTGCAGCCCGGCTCGGAGCTGCCGGAGTGGGTGGACAAGGGGCCGTTCCGGTCCGTCACCCGCACGGAGCACGAGGTTTCCGTCGTCTGCCGCGACCCCGACGTGCCCGAGGGCGAGAGCGTCGACCGCGGCTGGACGGTCCTCGAGGTGATGGGGCCGCTCGACTTCTCCCTCAGCGGGGTCGTCGCGTCGCTCGTCCAGCCGCTCGCGGACGCCGAGTTGCCGATCTTCGTGATCTCGACGTTCGAGTCGGACTACGTCCTCGTCCGCTCCTCCGACCTCGGTCGCGCCGCCGACGCCCTCGAGGACGCCGGACACGTCTTCGCCGCTTGACGCTCGCGCCGGGGCTGGCCTACGCTGAACCCGTGACTTCCGTCCTCACCCGGTGGGCCTGGCGCGCCGAGCGAGGCGGGAGCCTGGGCGCACGCTGAACCGCGCCCACACAGCCCGTCCGCTCCGCCCGGCTCCGCGAGGAGCCTTTTTCATGGCCGAAATCGAGCTCGCAACCGACCTCCTGACGCCTCTCGGGGCGTACCTCGCGCTGCGCGAGGGCGCCGGCGGGGCGTTCCTGCTGGAGTCGGTCGAGCGCGGACGGCTCGGCCGTCACAGCTTCGTCGGCGCGGGGTCGCGACTCGTCTCGTTCGAGGAGGCCGAGACGCTCGGCGCACCGGTCGTCGGGTACCTCGGCTACGACGCCGTGGCGAAGCTCGAGCCCACGGTGCCGTTGCCGGAGGAGGGGCCGGACGTGCCGGAGAGCGTGTTCCTCGTCCCGGACGTGCTGCTTCGCTTCGACCACGCGCGCGGGGTCGCCGAGCTCCTGCGCGGCTCGGCGGATGCGCTCGCCGGCTCGCCGCCGCCGCTGCCTCGCGGCTCGACGCCTCGCGGGCCGGTCGAGCGGGAGCCGTCGCGCGAGGAGCATCTCCGCCGCATCGAGCGCGCGCAGGAGCACATCCGGGAGGGCGACGTCTTCCAGGTCGTGATTGCGCAACGGGCCACGCGCGCGACCTCGGCGTCGGCGGTCGAGCTCTACCGGGCGCTGCGGCGCGTCAACCCGTCGCCGTACCTCTTCCTCCTGGAGTTCGGCGACGTGGCGTTGGTCGGGAGCTCGCCCGAAACGGTGGTCAAGTGCGCCGGCCGGCGCGCCGAGCTGAACCCGATCGCGGGGACGATCGCGCCGGGCGAGGGCGACGCGGCCGCGCTGCTCGCGTCGGAGAAGGAGCGCGCGGAGCACACGATGCTCGTCGACCTCGGCCGCAACGACCTTTCGCGGGTCTGCGTGCCCGGCTCGGTGCGGGTCGAGCGGTTCATGGAGGCCGAGCGCTACTCGCACGTGACCCACCTCGTCTCGGAGGTCGTGGGCGAGCTGCAGGAGGGCGTCACTCCGTTCCAGCTGCTGCGCGCGTGCTTTCCGGCCGGCACGGTCTCGGGAGCGCCGAAGGTGCGCGCGATGCAGATCATCTCCGAGCTCGAGGGCTACCGGCGTGGGATCTACGCCGGCGCCGTCGGCTACCACCTGCCGGACACGGCGGAGCTCGACACGTGCATCGCGATCCGGACGCTGTGGCTGCGCGACGGCGTCGCCCATCTCCAGGCCGGCGGAGGCATCGTCGCCGACTCCGATCCCGCCGCCGAGCACGAGGAGTGTCTCGCCAAGCTGCGCGCGCTCGAGGCCGCGATCGACCTGGCAGAGTCGGAGCAGGACGCCGTGCCGTGATCCTCCTCGTCGACAACTACGACTCGTTCACGTACAACCTCGCGCATCTTTTCGGGGCGCTCGGCGCCGACGTCGTCGTCCGGCGGAACGACGAGCTCGACGCGGACGAAGCGGAGCGGCTCGCTCCCTCCCACCTCGTCGTCTCGCCCGGCCCTGGCCGTCCCGCCGCCGCAGGCGCGACGCTCGCGATCGTCGAGCGGCTCCTGCCGATGACGCCGACGCTCGGCGTGTGCCTCGGGCACCAGGCGCTCGTCAAGGCGTGTGGCGGAGAGGTCGGGTACGCGCGGGAGCTCGTGCACGGGAAGGCGAGTCCGGTGCGTCACGAGGGTCGCGGGCTCTTCGAGGGGCTGCCGGATCCGTTCGAGGCCGGGCGCTACCACTCGCTCGCCGCGACACGGATCCCGGGCGTGCTCGAGCCGACGGCGATCGCGGAGGACGGCGAGGTGATGGCCGTGCGGCATCGCGAGCTGCCTGCCGTCGGAGTGCAGTTCCACCCCGAGTCGGTGCTGACGCCGGACGGACCGGCGCTCGCGCGGAACTTCCTCGAGGGGCGCCTGTGATTCAGCAGGCGCTCGCACGGCTGCTCGACGGCCGCGACCTCTCGCGCGATGAGGCCCGGGGGACGATGGCCGTGATCATGGCCGGCGAGGCGACCGACGCGCAGATCGCCGGCTTCCTCGTCGCGCTGCGCGCGAAGGGCGAGACGGCGGACGAGATCGCGGGCTGCGCGGAGGCGATGCGCGAGCACGTCCTCCGGGTCACGCCGTCGCGCGAGGACCTCGTCGACGTGGTCGGCACCGGCGGCGACGGCGCGAACACGTACAACATCTCCACCGCTGCGGCGCTCGTGGCTGCGGCGGCGGGAGCGGCGGTCGCGAAGCACGGCAACCGCGCGGCCTCCTCGCAGACGGGAGCCGCAGACGTGCTCGAGGTGCTCGGGTTCAGGCTGGAGCAGTCGCCGGAGCGGATCGAGCGCTCGATCGACGAGCTCGGCTTCGGCTTTCTCTTCGCCCAGGCGCACCATCCTGCGATGAGGCACGCGGCACCCGTCCGCCGGGAGCTCGCGACGCGTACCGTCTTCAACGTGCTCGGACCGCTCACGAACCCGGCGGGAGCGCGCGCTCTCGTCCTCGGCGTCTACTCGCCGGAGCTCGCCCGGACGCTCGCGGATGCGCTAGTCCAGCTCGAGGCGACGCGGGCCTTTGTCGTGCACGGCGCTGGCGGCATCGACGAGCTGTCCCCCTGCGGGCCGAACCTCGTCTGCGAGGTCGAGGACGGAGCCGTGCGCGAGTACGAGCTCGATCCGCTCGAGCTTGGGATCGAGCGCTGCGACCCGGCAGAGCTGCGTGGCGGCGACCCGGCGACGAATGCCACGGCTCTGCGGAACGTCCTCGCCGGCGCGGACGGCGGCCATCGCTCCGCGGTCATCCTCAACGCAGCGGGCGGAATCGCCGCGGCCGGCCATGTCGAGACCCTGCGCGAAGGAATCGCGCTTGCTCGCAAGGCGATCGACTCCGGAGCGGCGGCGACCCGCCTCGACGAGCTGGTCGAGTTCTCGCAAACCGAGGTCTCCCAATGACCCACGTCTCCAACAGCCACGTCCGGTACCAGGTACCGGACGGTGGCCGCGACGGACCTGTCCGTTTCGTTTCCGCCGCACGGTTGAGCGGTCGCGGCGTCTCGAGCGGACACGTCCGGAACCTGGTTCCGGACGTGTCCAGAGGAGACGGGTGAAGTTCGCGGAGGCGCTCGCGCGGCCCGGGTTCGGCGCTATCGCCGAGTTCAAGCGGCGTTCGCCGTCGGCGGGGGACATCAGCCCCGTGGCCAGGGTCGAGGACGCCGTGCCCGCCTACGAAACGGGCGGGGCGCGCGCGGTCTCTGTCCTCGTCGACGCAGCGTTCGCGGGCTCCCTCGACGACCTGCGCGCAGCGCGCGCCGCGACCAACCTCCCTCTCCTGGCGAAAGGTTTCTTCTCGACGGAGAAGCACCTCCGCGAGCTTCGCGAGGCCGGAGCCGACGCAGCGCTTCTCATCCTCCGCGACCTCGACGACGGCACGGCGGCGACGCTGATGCAAGCCGGGAACGAGCTCGGTCTCGACACGCTCGTCGAAGCCCACGACGAGGACGAGCTCGAGCGCGCGGCCCGCCTCGGCGCGCGCGTGATCGGCGTCAACGCGCGCGACCTCGGCACCTTCCGGATCGACCGCGCCGCGCAGCTCGCGCTCGTGGCGAAAGCTCCGCGTGACCGGACCATCGTCGCCGAGAGCGCGATCCATACCCGGGCGCAGGCGGCCGCGGCCGAGCTGGCGGGCGCGGACGCCGTGCTCGTCGGCACGTCGCTGATGCGCGCGGCGGAGCCGGCCGCGAAGCTCCGAGAGCTGCTGTCGCGCCCGCTCGTGAAGGTCTGCGGCCTGACGCGGCAGGAGGACGTCGACGCCGCAGTCGAGGCGGGCGCGGACCTCTGCGGCTTCATCTTCGCCCAGGGCTCGCCGCGCCGGGCGCCCGACGTCCTCCCGGTGCCGGACACGGTGCTGAGCGTCGCCGTGTTCGTCGGCGAGCCGGAGGAGCGCGGTGCCGACCTCGTCCAGCTCTACGCCAAAGAGGAAGGGACGGTGCGCGGGCGCGACGCCGTCCTCCTCCGGGACGGCGAGCCTGTCGCCCGCGTCGCCGACCTGCCCTGGGAGGGCGCGGATCCGGACCACGGGCGCACCGCGCGCGGCGACGAAGACCGCCTCGTGCTCGCGGGCCGGCTCGGCCCGCACAACGTGCGAGCCGCGATCGACGCCGTCGAGCCCTGGGCCGTCGATGCTGCGTCACAGCTCGAGTCCGCTCCGGGAGTCAAGGACCACGAGAAGGTGCGAGCGTTCGTGCAGGCGGCGCGATGAACTTCGGCGACTACGGGGGGCGCTACGTCCCGGAGACGCTGATCCCGGCCCTCGACGAGCTCGAGCGGGGCTGGCGCGAGGCGTTCGCGGACGAGGCGTTTCGCGCCGAGCTCCACGGCCTCCTCACGACCTACGCCGGCCGGCCCACGCCGCTCACGCTCGCGGAGCGCTTCGCGCCGGGCAAGCGCCTCCACCTCAAGCGCGAAGATCTCCTCCACACCGGCGCGCACAAGCTCAACAACGCGCTCGGCCAGGCCGTGCTCGCGCGACGGCTCGGCAAGCGGCGCATCGTCGCCGAGACCGGGGCCGGCCAGCACGGCGTCGCCACCGCGACGGTCTGCGCCCGCTTCGGCTTCGAGTGCGTCGTCTACATGGGCGAGGAGGACATGCGCCGGCAGCGCCCCAACGTGGAGCGCATGCGCCTGCTCGGCGCCGAGGTTCGCGCGGTCGACTTCGGGACGAAG
>JAICSH010000032.1 GCA_025936995.1 Thermoleophilia bacterium
CCGTACCACCACTCGAACCTGCAGTCGGAGGAGATGATCTATTACGTCTCCGGCAACTTCGGCTCGCGGAAGGGCGTCGAGGTCGGCTCGATCACGCTCCACCCGTCGGGCCTGCCGCATGGGCCGCAACCGGGGCTCGCGGAGAAGGCGATCGGGATGCACGAGACGCACGAGCTCGCCGTGATGTGCGACACGTTCAACCCACTCAAGCTCACGGAGTTCGCGCACGCGCTCGACGACGGGACGTACTGGCGCTCGTGGTACGCGAACGCGCAGGACGGCGACGCGCCCGAGGGCGCGGACGCGTCGGGCGCCGGGCTGACCTCGCACCTCTAGCGCGTCCGGGCGCGTGGCGCTGCTGCCGGTCCCGCAGCCGTTCTCCCTCGAGCTGACGACGGCTCGCTTCCGCGCGTTCGGGCTCGACCGGGCGACTGTCTGGGAGGACGGCGCGCTGTACCGCGCCGTCCAGGGGCGGGAGCTTCGGCTCTCGGCTGCGGACGGCGGCGTCGAGGTGGATCCGCTCGACGCGGAGACGGAGCCGGTCGTGCGCAGGCTGCTCGGCTTCGACTTCGACCTCGTCGCCTTCTCCGCCTGGGCGGCGGGAGAGAAGCTGCTGGCGCCGCTCGTCGTCCGCTTCGCGGGCTACCGGCCCACGCTCGCTCCCCAGCCGTTCGAGATGCTCGTCGGCGCGATCACCGCGCAGCAGGTCTCGCTCTTCTCGGCGGTCGCGATTCGCAACCGCCTCGTGGAGCAGTTCGGCGAGCAGGTCGGCCGGGTCTGGGCGTTTCCGCCGCGCGAGCGGCTCGCTGCGGTTTCGGAGGACGAGCTGTTCTCGCTCGGCTTCTCGCGGCGGAAGGCCGAGTACGTGGTCGGGCTCGCGCGCTCCGACCTCGACCTCGAGGGGCTGGCGCTCCTTCCCGACGACGAGGTGAAGGCGCAGCTGACGTCCCTGCGCGGTCTAGGCGAGTGGACCGCCGACTGGTTCCTCGCGCGATATCTCGGCCGTTCGCGCGCCTGGCCCGCGGGCGACCTGGCGCTGCGCAAGGCGGTGCGCGGGCTCTATGGTGACGTGGACGTCCGCGCGACGGGAGCGCGGTTCGAGCCCTTCCAGAACCTGACTGCTCATTACCTCCTCGCCCAGTACCTGACTGTCTGACCTCTTGGTGCGTGTGATCCGTCCCGCGACCCCCGACGACCTGTCGCTCGTCCGCGAACTGACCGCCGAGTTCGAGCGCGAGGTCCCGGACGAGCTCTGGAGCCACGACGACGCGGACGCGGAGCACGACTTCGTCCTCCTTGCGGACGACGCCGGGATCGCGGCGCTCGACCGGAAGAGCGAGCGGACGTGGCTCCTCGACCTGCTCTACGTCCGGCCCTCGGCGCGGGGACAGGGCCTCGGAACCGAGCTGCTTCGCGCCGCCGCCGAGCACGTCCAGGCTCACGGCGCCGAGATGCTCGCGCTCGAGGTGCTCGAATCCAACGCCGGAGCCAGGCGCCTCTACGACCGGCTCGGCTTCCGGACGATCGAGCGCGTGCTCGCGATGCCCACGGCGGCCCTCGTCGAGAAGGGGACGGAGGGGCCGACGTTCGGGTTCGTCCACGTCCAGACGGACGACGTGGAGAAGGTGCGGCGCGACGCGGCGAAGGTGCTGCGCGCGGAGCCCGAGCTCGAGGCCGGAAGAGGCTGGGTGCGAGTGCGGTCGGATGCGACGGACGGGGATCCCGCGCGGCTGAAGGCGCTCGGGAAGGAGCTCTCGTACACGTCCGGAGGCGTGGTCGTCGCCCTGGGCGTCGAGCGCGGCGCGGTCGTGCGATACGATCTCTTCGACCGGGGCTCCGACGTCGACGAGTACCTGTCCGTCCCGGAGTACTACGGGCCGCTGCCGCCCGGAGACGCCTACGCGCTCGGTGCGAACGCGACCGTGGTCGCCCGCCTCACCGGCGCCGATCCCAGGCGCTTCCGCGAGGTGGCACGCACCGCGGCGTCGCCGGCCGACCTTCCGCCCGCCCAGGAGCTGTACGAGCAAATCGCCGACGTGATGGGGGTGCAACCGTGAGCCTCGTTCTCTACGACGCGCCGCGCTGTCCGTACTGCGCGCGAGTCCGGATCCTCCTCGCGGAGAAGGGCGTGGAGCTCGAGGTCGTCGAGATCGACCTCTCCGACCGGCCCGCGTGGCTGTACGAGAAGAACCCGACGGGCCGCGTGCCGGTGCTGGAGGAGGACGGCCGTCCGCTGCCCGAGTCGGCCGTGATCATGGAGTTCCTCGAGGAGCGCTACCCGGACCCGGCGCTGCTGCCGCCGGATCCCGCGGACCGGGCAGCGGTTCGCCTCCTCATCTTCCGCGACGACGACCTGACCGATCCGTACTACGCGTTGCGGCGCGGCGAGGACGGAGCAGCCGAGGAGCTCGACACCGTCCTCGGCCGGTTCGACACGATGCTCGCCGGGCGGCCGTACCTCGGCGGCGCGGAGTACGGGCTCGCAGACATCGCGCTCGTTCCCTGGTTCCTGCGTGCCCGCGACATGCTCGGCGTCGACCTCGACCGCTTCCCGTCGCTCTCGGACTGGCTCGCGCGGCTCGAGGAGCGGCCCGCCATCGCGGCCGAAGCAGGTATCGTCGCCGCGCTGTGAGGACGGTCGTCGACTCCGGGTGGCTCGCCGAGCATCTCGGCGAGGACGACCTCGTCGTCGGAGACGTGCGAGGGCCGAACGCCCACACGCGCGGTCACATCGCCGGCTCGCGCCCGCTCGTCCTGGGCTCGCCGCCTCCGGCCGCCGACGAGGAGTCTGCGCGCGCGCTCGCGCATGAGATCGCGCTCCGTCTGCGGCGGCACGGGATCACCGGCCGTGAGCGGCTCGTGCTCGTCGACCGCGGCGACGGCGTCGGCGCCATGCCCGCCGCGCAGATGGCCGAGCTCGCGGGACATCCGCGTGTCGCGATCCTGCTCGGCGGGATCGCGGCCTGGAGCGGCGAGCTGGAGGAAGGAACCGTCGAGCTCGAGCCCGTGCGGGAGGCCGATCTCGAGCCGAATCCCCGGGCGCTGCCGACCCGGCGGGAGCTCGAGGGCCGGCTCGACGACTCGTCGCTGGTGCTGCTCGACGTGCGCACGCCCGACGAATACACCGGGCGGCGCGGCAACCAGTGCGACCCGCGGCAGGGCCACATCCCGGGAGCCCGGAATCTCGAAGTCGGCGACCTGTTCGAGGCCCCGGGACGCCCGGCGCCGCCCGAGCAGATCCGCGAGCTCGTCGGACTTCCCGAAGGTGCCGAGGTCGTCGCCTACTGCCACTCGGGCTCACGCTCGGCGCTGGCGACGCTCGCGCTGCGCTCTGCGGGCTACGACGCACGCAACTACGCCGGCTCCTGGCACGAGTGGAGCCGCCACGACGAGCTACCGATCGAGCGCTGATCTATTCGTCGGGTATTGCGGGAGCCTCCGGCGGCATCTCCGTCCCCCCGCCCGGCTGCGCCTGAGTCCACGGCGTCGGCTCGCCCGAGGCGCGCATCTCCTTGACCGCCGCTGCGACCGCGACGATCCCCGCGATCAGCGCCAGGTAGATCCCGTATCTGGCTCCGACGTCGGCGCCGTGGTACCGCGGGAAGCTGATCCAGCGAATGACCACGAGCAGGAGCCCGAGCGCGGCGACTCCGGCGACGAGCACCGTCGGCGCGATGTTGGGGAGGGCGAAGGAGACGCCCGAGCGCCGCAGCACCAGGAGGACGCCGGCAGCCGTGAGGAGCAGCGAGCCGGCCCAGGCGGTGAAGCCTGCCGACCATCCGCTCACCGAAACGCTGAACGGCCCGACAGTCGCCCCGTACCAGGGCAAGAACGCTGCGATGAACGCGACCCCCGCACCTCCGACGACCGCACGGTCGAGCGTGCTGAGACTCTTCCAGTCGAACCGCATGCTGTCCACCTCCAGGACTTCCGCCTAAGTCCCCCCGAATCGGGGCCTATCGTGAACAGGCCCCCGGACGGAGCCGACCTTCGAAAGGCGCCCATCACGCGCTAGGAAAGGGCTAGAAGGGCGACACCGCCCGCGACGGCGGCGGCGCCCGCCAGCCGCTCCGCTCCGACCCGCTCGCGGAGGAAGACCGCCGCGAGCAGCGTCGCGAGGACGACGCTCGTCTCGCGCACGGCCGCGACCTCGGGCGCGGGCGCCAGCCGCAGGGCGGCGAGCACGAGCGCGTAGGCGCCGAACGAGCCCGCGGCCGCGAGGAGCGCGCTCAAACCGAGCTCGGCTCGAAGCGCCTGCGCGCCCCGGCGCGCCGCGACGATCGGCACGGCCGCGAGCCCGACCGGGGCCATGACGAGCTCGAGGTACGGGAGCGCGGCGGCGTGGCGGAGCCCGTCCTTGTCGACCAGTGTGTAGCCGGCGATCGCGCAGCCGATCGCGAGGGCGACGAGCACGCCTTCCGCTCCGCGCCGGATCCCGCGTACGAGGACGACTCCGGCGGCGACGAGGCAGACCCCGCCGGCGGCTCCGGCCGACACGTGCCGGGAGAGCACGACGGCGGTCCCGAGCAGGACGAGCAGCGGGGCCGAGCCGCGCGCGACCGGGTAGACGACGGACAGCTCCCGCCGGCGGTAGGCGACGACGAGCAGCGCGAAGTAGGCGCCTTCCAATGCGGCGGAGGCGGCGACGTACGGCACGACGGACCACGACACCGACCACGTCGCCGCGGCGACCGGAGCGAAGAGAAGCAGCGAGAGCCCGAGGACGACCGCCGTACGCGCCTCGACGTCGTCGGAGCCGCGAAGCAGGACGTTCCAGCCCGCGTGGAGGACGGCCGCCGCGAGCGCGAGGGCGAGGGCGTCAGCCGGCACGAAGCCGCTCGGCGGCGGCGAGGAACGAGCGGCAGAGGCGGCGCCCGAGCTCGTTCCACCCGTCGATGCGCTCGCGGGTCTCGGCGCGCAATCCCTCGGGATCCGGCGGTGGGTCGGTCTCGTCCCCGATCCAGCGCTCGAGCTGCGGCTCCGTCACTTCCGGGTGGAACTGGACTCCCCAGCAGGTCTCGCCGAGGCGGAACGCCTGCAGCGACGCCGCGCTGTGCGCGAGCGCCGTCCCGCCCTCCGGGAGATCGTGGGCGTAGTGGTGCCAGACGAGCCCCTCGAACCTCGGCGGCAGCGCGGAGAAGACGGGATCCGCGGCGGCGGCCCCGGTCAGCTCGACCTCGCCCCAGCCGATCTCGGGCACGGTGAGCCGGCCGACCCACGCTCCCGTCGCCCTTGCGATGAGCTCCGAGCCGAGGCAGATGCCCATGGTGGGGACCGGTCCCGAGACCAGCCCGCGCAGCCAGGCGACCTCGTCGGCGAGCCACGGATACGCGTCGTCCTGGTCGGGGTGCATGAAGCCGCCGAACACGAAGACCGCGTCGTACGCGTCGAGCGGCTCCGGCGGTGGTGATCCTCGCTCGAAGCTCCACTCGCGGAGCCGATGGCCTCCCTCCGCGACGAGAGGGCCGAAGAGCTCGGTGCCCGCGTCCCCGCCGTGCACGATCGAGAGAACCTCCACCGCGCGAGCCTACGTTCCCCCGCTCGCTGTGATCCGGTTCACGTCGAGGAGGCGCCGCAGCTGCCGGGCGTTGGTCGCGGCCTGCGCGACTCGTCCGAGCGGGTTGTCGGGATCCTCCGACGAGGCGTTGTTGTTGAAGAAGGCATACGCCTCCTGCGCCTGGCCGGCGAGCTCGCGCAACGGCTCCATCCACTCCCCGAGCTCCTCGTCCGAGTAGAGGTAGTCGAACCGCTCCGCTGCCGAGCCGCCGCGCTTGTTCCAGGTCGCGAGGTTCCGCCCGTGGAAACGGACGTACGCCGTGGACGAGGTCGTCGCCACGACCGTCGGGACGAGGTTCTTCGCGGTGTCCGAGCGCGGCGCGTCGACGACCACGTAGCCGGCGCCGATCCGCTCGAGGAAGGCGAGGCTCGCGGCGCGATTCTCGTCGTCGAGCCACGAGCGGTGGCGGAACTCGACGAGCATCTCGTCCCGGCCGATCTGCTCCCGCGCCCACTCGAGGTAGTCGAGGGACGACTCCTTGTGGACGATGTACGGCGGCAGCTGGAAGAGGATCCCGCCGAGCTTGCCCGCCGAGCGGAGCGGCTCGAGAGCCTCGAGGAAGCGGCGGAACACCTCGCCGCGCAGCTCGCGCGGCGGCCGGTCGACGCGGCCGCGCTCGTCGATCGGCATCTCGGCTCGTAGGTCTTCCGGGAGCACCTCCGCCTTCACCGGATGCCGCGTCATGAGGCCGAAGGCCTTGATGTGCATCGTGAATCCGTCGGGCGTCCGCTCGGCCCAGCCCTGCACCATCGACTCGCCCGGCAGCCGGTAGAAGGTCGAGTCGACCTCGACGGTGTCGAAGTGCTCGGCGTACCACGCGAGCCGCTCCTTTGCAGGCAGCTTCGGCGGGTAGAACCACTTCGAGAGCGCCTCGTCGGCCCACGAGCAGGTTCCGATCCGGATCGTCGCGGCCATGCGGCGGACGCTACTTCGAGACGGTGTGCCTGAGCAGCGAGAGGGTGAGCGTCACCCGGCCGATCGTGATCGAGCCGCTCTTAAGGCCCGACGGGGTGTAGACGCCGCCCGCGGATCCTCTGCCCACCGTGACCACGAGTTGCTTGCTGCGCGGGAGCAGGACGGCCTGGTCGCTCAGCGGAATCCGAACGACGCCGGCCGCCTTCGTCACCCGGGCAGCGCCGAAGGTCACCGGCGTCGAGCGGCCCCTGACCGCGACCGACGCGAAAAGGCTTCCGTACGCCTGGTTGGCGGAGTAGCGAACGGAGAGGTAACCGTCGCCGAACGTCTCCAGCGGACCGCCGGTCAGGCGCACCGAGCGGTTCACCGAGCCGGCCGCGCCGAGCTTCTTCGTTCCGGGCAGGTTGACGCTCGTCCTCCGCGTGGCGGGCGGGCTCGTGTACGAGGTCGTCGCCCCGTCCCAGGGGTCGTGCGCGAGCTCGACCCCGCCGTGCACGCTCCCGGCGCCGGTCAGGTAGTGCCTGAACCAGGCGACGGCCTCGGCGAGGTAAGTCGGCAGCTCGGCCGCGGGGCTCGTCGCGGGCGCATGGCCGAGGTCGCCGATGTAGAGCCGCTTCGGGCCGGCCAGAAGCTTGTACGCCGCGAGCGCCTGGTCGACGTCGAAGAGGAAGTCGCGCCGTCCCTGCAGGAGGAGCGTCGGGACGGTGAGCGCGTGGAGGCGCGACCGCGAGGAGCGCGCGCCTTCAGTGCTCCTGACCGCGGAGGTCACTGCGCCGCCGAGCAGGTCGTTCCGTGCCTGGGTGAGCGACGGATCCCAGCCGGCGAAGGGGACTGCCTGCGCGAGCTGCGCGACCTCGCCGGACTTCGGCACCCCGTTCGGGTTGAGCGCCGAGCCGAGATCCGTCCATGCGATCGCGGGCACGATCGCCTTGAACGGGACGCCAGCGGCGGCCGCGTTCCAGACCGCTGCTCCTCCGAGCGAGAGACCGAAGGCACCGATCTCGGTATCCGATACGTCGCTCAGCGCCGTGAGCGAGTTGAAGAGGTCGCGAGCATCCTGGACGTCCGTCGGCCCGTCGAGGCCGAACGTGCCGCCGGAGGCGCCCGTGCCGCGCGCGTCGCATGCGAGCGACGCGAAGCCGGCGGGCGCGACCGCCGCGCTCGCGATCGTCTCCATGAAGGTGTGCGTCTCGCCCAGGCCGTGGAAGAGCAGCAGCCCGGGCCAGCCGCCGGCCGGGGGGCTGCCGGCCGGGAGGACGAGCCCGCAGGCGAGCTTCGTGCCGTCCGAGACCGTGATCGTGAGCTCCTGCGTGGTCACCTTCGAGGTGCGCGTCCCGGCGAGGACGCCCGACGCGGCCACGACGCAGCCGAGCACGACGACGGCGACTGCGACGAGGAGCCGGATCCGACCCACGGGAAAGCACGCTAGCGCCCCTTTACGATGGGCGCCATGGACTCGAGACCCGTAGGCGTATTCGACTCCGGCGTCGGCGGGCTGACCGTCCTCCACGAGTGTCTCGTCACGATGCCGAACGAGGACTTCGTCTACCTCGGCGACCACGCGCGCCTGCCGTACGGGCCGCGCCCGCTCGAGGAGATTCGCCGCTTCGCGCGCGAGATCGGCGCCTATCTCGAGCAACAGGACGTGAAGCTCATCCTCGTCGCGTGTAACGCCGCCACGTCGGCGGCGCTGCCGCGCCTGCAGGAGGAGCTGACCGTCCCGGTCGTAGGCGTCATCACGCCCGAGGCGCACGCGGCCGTACAGACGACACGCAATCGCCGGGTCGGCCTTCTCGCGACCGAGGCGACCGTGGACGCGGGCCGCTACGCCGAGCTCGTGCACGCGCTCGACGCCGGGATCTCGTTCCATCCGGTCGCCTGTCCTCGCCTCGTCCCGCTCATCGAGGGCGACGATCCGTACGGCGAGGAGACCGAGAGTGCGGTGCGCGAATATGCGGCGCCGCTGCAGGCGGAGAACGTCGACACCGTGATCCTCGGCTGCACGCACTACCCGCTCATCCGCAAGATCTTCGAGCGCGTGTTCGGCCGTGACGTGACGCTCGTCTTCTCGGCGGAGGAGACCGCCCGCGAGGTGGCGGAGACGCTCGCGCGCAAGGGCGTCGAGAACGAGCGCGGCAGGGAGGGCGCATACCGCTTCCTCTCGACCGGCGACCCCGACGCGTTCCGCGAGCTCGGGCGCCGTTTCCTCCAGCTTCCCGTGCGCGACGTCCAGCACGTCACAGTGGCGACGCTCGAGGAGGCGGCGGCATGAGCGGTCGCGAGGGCGGCCGCAGGCCGGACCAGCTCCGCGCGATCTCGTTCGAGCCGGACTACCTCGAGAACCCGCACGGCTCCGTGGTCATCACGCAGGGGCGGACGAAGGTGCTGTGCACGGCGATGGTCGAGGAGGAGGTGCCGCGGTGGATGCGCAACCAGGGCCGCGGTTGGATCACGGCGGAGTACTCGCTCCTTCCCGCCTCGACCGGCGAGCGCGTCCAGCGCGAGGCGGCACGGGGCAAGCAGCAGGGACGCACGGTGGAGATCCAGCGCCTGATCGGTCGCGCCGTCCGCGCGGTGGTCGACTTCGAGGCGCTCGGCGAGCGGACGCTCTGGCTCGACTGCGACGTCCTGCAGGCCGACGGCGGCACGCGCTGCGCGGCGATCTGCGGCGCCTACGTCGCCGCGATGCGGGCGCTCGACCGGTTCGGCCTCTCGCGCGCGTTTCGCGACTCGGTGGCGGCGGTTTCCGTCGGTGTCGTGGAAGGCGCCCCCCTCCTCGATCTCGACTACGGCGAGGACTCGAGCGCGGACACCGACATGAACGTCGTGATGACGGGCGACGGGCGCCTCGTCGAGGTGCAGGCAACCGCCGAGCGCGACCCGTTCGCGCGTGAGACGCTCGACCAGCTGCTCGAGCTGGCCGCGGCCGGCATCGTCGAGATCGGGGCGCTGCAGGCGGAGACGGTCGCGCGTGAACTCCCTTAGCCCGCTCCTCGCTGCATCCACGATCGGCTGGCCGGAGGTGCTGCTGCGCATCTTCGTGGCCGCTGCGCTCGGCGGCGCGATCGGGCTGGAGCGCGAGCTGCGCGAGCGGCAGGCCGGGCTCCGCACGCATCTGGTCGTCTCCGTGGGCTCCGCGCTCTTCACGCTCGTCTCGGCGTACGGCTTCCACGGCTTCGAGGGCAAGGTCGATCCGACGCGGATCACCGCGCAGATCGTGAGCGGCATCGGCTTCCTCGGCGCCGGCGCGATCATCCGTCAGGGGCTGTCGGTGCGCGGGCTCACCACCGCCGCCTCGCTCTGGCTGGTCGCCGCGATCGGGATGGCCTCGGGCGCCGGATACTGGGAGGGAGCGCTCATCGCAACGTTCGGCGCGCTGCTCACGCTCGGACCGCTGCGCGTCGTCGCGTTCCGGATCCTGAGCCGCTACCGCCCCGGGCGCGACCGCCTGCTCGTCGAGATCCCCGCCGGCGGGAGCCCGGTCCCCGTCATCGAGGCGATCGAGCGGCAGGGAGGACGCGTCGTCTCGCTCGACGTGACACAGGAAGGCGACCGGCGCTCGGTCGCGGCCGACGTCGAGCTGCCGCCGGGGACAGCGGCCGTCGCGGTCGTGGCCGGCGTGGCGGAGGTCGACGGCGTGCTCGAGGTGCAGTGGACGGACTGAACGCGGTTCTCTGCTCCCGGAACCGTCACAAGGCGCGCGAGCTCGAGCGGCTGTTGCCCGGCTGGACGCTCGAGCCGCTCGACCGGGAGGACTACCCGCCCGAGACCGGCGCGACCTACTACGAGAACGCGGCGATCAAGGCTCGCTTCGGACGCGATCACACCACCGGCTGGGTGCTCGCGGAGGACTCGGGACTCGAGGTCGAGGCGCTCGACGGACGTCCCGGCGTTCTCTCGGCGCGCTACGCGCCCGAAGGCGCCCCCGCGGTCGCGAAGCTCCTCGGCGAGCTCGAGGGCTTGGAGAACCGCCGCGCGCGCTACGTCTCGGAGCTCGTGCTGCTCACGCCGGAAGGGCGCGAGCTGCGCGGCACCGGAACGCTCGAGGGGAGGATCGCCCACGCGGCCCTGGGCAGCGAGGGCTTCGGCTACGATCCGGTCTTCGCCCCCGACGGCGAGGAGCTCACGGTGGCGGAGCTCGGGAACGGCTGGAAGGTGGAAAACTCCCACCGTGCCCGGGCGGCGAAAGCGCTTCTCGCGGCCCTCAGCCGGGCCTGAGCCGTGAGTCGGCGGGCCCCGCCGATTCTTGAACTTCCTCGGGATCGTGTCAGACTCCGAGGGCAGTTTCTGCGGAAAGCCGAGGCCTTTTTGTGAGTTCCTGGTCGTCGAGACGTACTGCGCTCGGCAAGACTCGCCGCTGGGCGAAGCCCCCCCGGCCCGCCGGACGGGCGGGGACGCCCACGACCCGCGAGCGCGGTTACATGCCGCAGCTCGACGGGCTTCGGTTCTTCGCGGTGCTCGGCGTCGTCATCGTTCACAACTGGCAGCCGTCCTCACACACGCCGATCGTCGGCTGGCTCGACTGGGGCGATCTCGGCGTGCGGCTCTTCTTCGTCCTCAGCGGCTTCCTCATCACGGGCATCCTGATCGGCGGCCGTGAGCTTGCGGGGCATGACTCTCGCCGCCGTCTGTTCTTCATGCGCCAGTTCTACGCGCGCCGGTTCCTGCGGATCTTCCCGATCTACTACGCGGTGCTCTTCGTCCTGCTCGTCACGGGCGTAGGACAGATCCGGCAGATCTGGCCCTGGCTGTTCGGCTACGCCACCAACATCTACGTGTGGCACTACCTCGCGTTCCCGTATGCGGTGCCGCACTTCTGGACGCTCGCGATCGAGGAGCAGTTCTACCTCGTCTGGCCGTTCGTCTTGCTCTTTCTGCCGCGCAGATGGCTGATGCCGTTCCTGCTCGCCCTGTGCTTGCTCGGGCCGGCGTGGCGCCTCTGGGCGTCGTTCCATTACGCATCCCACGACTGGAACGCCGCCTACACCTTTACCTCCGGCAACGTCGACTACCTCGCGATCGGGGCCGTGCTGGCGCTCGTCGCCCACGCCGACCGCGAGCAGGGAGTCCTCCGGCGGAGGCTCGCCGGCGTCGCGCTTCCCGTGGGGCTGGTCATGTACGCGATCCTGTTCTGGATGCAGCACTCGTATGACCGGCACGCGGCGCTGGCGCTCGAGGACACCGGTGCGGCGCTCGTGTTCTGCTGGCTGATCGGAACGGCGAGCATGGGTTTCGCGGGACGCTTCGGCCGGCTGCTCGAATGGCGTCCGATCGCCTATCTCGGAAAGATCAGCTACGGCATCTACGTCTACCACTTCCTCGTGCCGGTGGCGATCAGCGCCGCGGCGACGCACTTCGGCCGCGGCTACACGAATGAAGGCTTCCCCAACTTCGTCGCGACCTCGCTCCTGACCGTCGCGATCTCAGCGCTCTCCTGGACGTACTTCGAGCGCCCGATCAACGGGTTGAAACGCCACATCCGGTACGAGAACGTGGCATCCGGTGCCGCGCCGGAGGAGCCGGAGCCGCTGACGGCTTAGCCCGTCACGCGGAAGTAGACCGGTACGAGGCTTGCGCTTCCGAGCGCGTCGCCGTAGAGCACCTCGAGGGGGTACCTGCCCGGCGGCGCGGAGGGGATCTCGGCGTGCACGTGATACGAGCAGCGGCCGGCGACGTACTGCGCTCCAACGAGCTTCACGGGCACACCTCGGACGACGGCCCGCGGAGAGGAGCTCGCCAACGACGGCCAGTGGTCGAAGTCCAGGTTCCAGTAGGCGGCGACCTCGGTCGCGACCTTGCCCGGGAGACGACCAGAGATCGTTGCGGTCGAGCCCGGTGGCCCCGAGGAGGGTCTGACCGTCGAGGCATAGGAGGAGGAGGAGATTGCCGGGGGGCGAGCGCAAGCGGCTGTCCTTGCCTGGGAGCGAACGTGCGCGCGGGGTAAGCGAAGCCGCGCAAGCTCGGCGTCTGCGGCGGCTAGATCCTCGGGGAGGGGGCGATCGGTGCCGAAGAAGATGGTCGCCGCGACCTCCCAGCCGGAGTCGCGCGCTTGCACACGCCGGATCGCCCCGCCCGCCTCGAAGCAGTCGGGGCGCGCCGCCGGGGGGCACCCGAAGCCCTCCGGCGGATTCGTCGCGACCGTCTCGTCCACGCGGAGGGGGACGGGCGGAAACTTCCTCTCCCACGCTCTCCCTTCGTGGCGCCGGGACACCAGTAGCCAGATCACGATGCCAGAGCGCGGCAGCGTCGCAACCGTTCCGCTGGGTGGGCTCCGCAGGCTCCGATCGGCTGCCCTGAAGGGGACGTTCGCGGCGGCCAGCTCGCCCGGACGCGAGAGCTGCTGCCATCCCGTTGCACGTTGGAAGTGCGGCTTCCCGCCGCCGCAGCCGGCGGCCACCGTCGCGGCGGCGGCGAGCGCGAGCAGCCGGACACTCCGTCTCACGCCCTTTCTACGCCGGTGGGGTCTCCTCGCGTCCCGTCACCGCCGGTGATGCTGCCTCTCTCTGCCGCTCGCGCCACCACCAGTTGATCTCGCCGCCGAAGACGATCACGTTCGCCATCACGTAGAGCCAGAGGAGCAGGATCGCCGGGCCGCCGAGCGTCCTGAGCGTGACGTTGACGTCGGCGAGCCGGACGAAGATCGGCAGCCCCTGGAACGACGCCTCGAGCGCGACCGCGCCCGCGATCGCGCCGGGGAGCGCCTCGTGCAGCTCGACGCGCGTGTTCGGCAGCCAGCGGTAGACCGCGAGCAGGAAGAGGAAGACGCCGGTGAGCGAGGCGCCGATCGAGACGATGTACGCGAGGACGGGGCTGTCGGCGAACGCGCCGAGGTTGTGCTTCAGCACGCTCACGCCGAGCGCCCCCACGACGAGGCTCGCGAACAGCGTCACGAGAACGCTCGTCGCGAGCGCCGCGGCGAGCAGCTTCCCGTGCAGGAAGCGCCGGTTCGGCAGGCCGTAGACGATGTTGAGCGCGGACTCGAGCGCGCTGAAGAACGAAAGGGACGACCAGACGAGGCCGGTGCCGCCGATGATCCCGAGGGCGGCTGCGTTGTCCTGCACGCGGCGGACGAGCTTGATGATGCTGTTGAGCGACGTCCCTGGGAACGCGTGCTTGAGCTCGCGGACGAAGAAGTCCGACGCCTCGGCGCGGTGCGCGAGGCCGAAGAGCGACAGCGCCAGGAAGACCAGCGGCACGAACGAGAGGAGCGCGAAGTACGCGACCATGGCGGCGAGATGCGTCCCGCGGTCGGCGAAGAACTTCTTCGCGAGCTGTCGGCGTCGAAGCGTCATGCCCGAATCCTCGCTGATAGCCTCGACGGCGATGGAGGCGGCGCGGGCTCTCGCGGATCTCGTCGAGATCTCGCCGCAGATCGAGGCAGCCGCCGTGCTGGCCGCCGGCGGTGAGATGGCCGGCTCGGTGGGCATCCCCGATGCGCGGGCGACGATCCTCACGCGCGCGGTGCGCGAGCTGCTCGACGGCGCCGCAGGCTTTCGGAGCGACGCGGCCAGGGTCACTCAGCTGCACGCGACGCTGTCCGGAGGAGACGTCTTCGCCGTGGCCGGTGGAGACGAGCGGACGATCCTCGCCGTGACGCAAGAGGGAGCTGCGCCCGGACTCGTCTTCTACGACCTGAAGCAGTGCCTGGGGAGGCTTCGCGATGAGACGTAGGCTGCTGACCCTCGCGGGCTTCGCGAGCGGCGCACTCGTGGGCACGGCCGTGTACCGGCGCATGTTCGGAGGCGGCAAGGAGCGCCTCGACGTGTATTTCGACGACGGCTCGTTCGTCACGTTCGCCCCCGCCTCGCCGGAGGGAGCGCGGCTCATCCCGCTCGCCCACCAGGTCCTCGCGGCAGCGCGCAAGGCATGAGCGACGCGGAGCTCGGACGGGCACTCGTCGACGCCGCGTATCTCGAGGGCGACTTCGTCCTCCGCTCGGGAAGGCGGTCGCGCTACTACCTCGACAAGTACCGCTTCGAGACGCGTCCCGACCTCCTCGCGTCGCTCGGCGAGCGGATCGCCGCGGCCGTCAGGGAGCACGAGCCCGAAGCCGCGCGCCTCGCCGCGCCCGTGCTCGGCGGCGTCGTGCTCGCGGCCTCGGCGTCGCTCGCCTCCGGCCTGCCGTTCCTCATGATCCGCGACGCCGCGAAGGAGTACGGGACCGCGAATCGCATCGAGGGACCCTTCGAAGCCGGCGAGACCGTGTGCCTCGTCGAGGACATCGTGACCTCCGGCGGAGCGCTTCTCGAGGCGGTCTCGGCCGTCCGCGAAGCCGGTCTCGTCGTCCGCACGGCCGTCTGTGTCGTCGACCGGGAGGAGGGCGGAGCGGACGCTCTCGCGCGCCAAGCCGTCCGTCTGCGGCCCCTATTTCGGGCAGGAGAGTTGCTCCAGGAGGAGAAAGTCCCCGCAAAACCGCATGGTTGAGCCGCAAACAAGGAGTTGGTAGGGTCGTTCAGGCCCAGCAAGCGATCTAGCGACTGGAGGAGAGAGTGACGAAGCAGGAGTTTGTATCCGAGGTGGCCCGCCGCGCGCAGCTGTCCAACCGCGACGCAGGCAAGGCCGTCGACGCGTTCCTCGACGCCGTCGTCGACACGCTGAAGGGTGGAGGCGAGGTCGCATTCACAGGATTCGGCAAGTTCTCGACCGCGAATCGCGCGGCTCGGACGGGGGTCAACCCGCGCAACCCGACCGAGAAGGTGCACATCCCTGCGGCACGGGTTCCGAAGTTCTCGGCCGGCAGCGGTCTCAAGTCGGCCGTCAAGCAGACGTCGTCCTACTAGCGACACACGCGTCTCCTCCGAGGATCGAGAGGCCGCCTCCGGGCGGCCTCTTCGTTTTCGGGAAGTCCTTTCCGGGGCTCCCCGTATCCTCATTGCGATGAGCGAGGCCGCCCACTTCGCAGACCGCCTCGCCGCGGCCGTGGAGGAAAAGGGCGCACCCCTCTGCGTGGGGCTCGATCCCGATCCTGCGCTGATGCCGGAGGGGCTCGGCGTCGCCGAGTTCTGCCGTGGGATCGTCGACGCGGTGGCGGGGGCCGCGGTCGCGGTGAAGCCGCAATCGGCCTTCTTCGAGGCGCAGGGCGCCGCCGGCTGGGCGGCGCTGGTCGAGGTCTGCGACTACGCGCGCGGCGCCGGTCTCCTCGTCGTCGTCGACGCCAAGCGCGGCGACGTCCCCTCGACCGCGCGCGCCTACGTCGCTGCGCTCGCGCCGCTCGCCGACGCGGTGACCGTCAACCCGTACCTGGGCCACGACTCGCTCGAGCCGTTCCTCGTTCGTGAGGGGCTCGGGGTCTTCGCGGTCGTCAAGACCTCGAACCCGGGCAGCGCGGATCTCCAGGATCTGCCGCTCGAGGACGGGAGGCCGCTGTGGCAGCACGTCGCCGGCCTCGTCGACCGCTGGGGGGCCGACCTCGTGGGGGAGAGCGGGCTCTCCTCGGTCGGGGCCGTGGTCGGGGCGACGCATCCCGACGTGCTCGAGGACGTACGCAGTCTGCTGCCGCGCGCCGTCCTGCTCCTACCCGGGGTCGGGGCGCAGGGAGGGCGGCCGGAGGATCTGGCCCCCGCGTTCGCCGCAGGCCCCGCGAGCGCGCTCGTCTCCGCCTCGCGCTCCGTCATCTACGCCGACCCGGGGTCGCGCTGGCAGGAGGCCGCCGCCGCGGAGGCCGAGCGCCTCGCCGGCGAGCTGCGCGCCGTCGCCGTCCCGGGCTGAGCCGTGGACCGGGGTCGCTTCACGCGCTTCGCCGCGCCGGCCGCGTTCCTCGCCGCCGTCACGATCGGCGCCGTCGTCGTTCGCGCCGGCTTCCAGCACGGCAAGCATCACGCCGGCCGGCCCACGACGACCCTCGTCGGCACGACGACGACTACGAAGAAGCACGCTCACAGGCAGCCGCACCTGCAGACGTACACCGTCCAGTCCGGTGACACGCTCGAGTCGATCGCGACCAGGACGGGCACGACCGTCGCGAAGCTCGAGCAGCTCAACCCGGGCGTCGACCCGACGGCGCTCCGGGTCGGTGAGAAGATCCGCGTCCAGTAACCTCCGCTCCGGCGTGGTGAACCGGCAGTGATCGTCACCGTGACTCTGAACGCCGCCGTCGACCGGACGCTGACGGTTCCGAACTTCCAGTTCGGCCATCGGCACCGGGCGAGCAGCAGGCTCACGAGCGCGGGCGGCAAGGGCATCAACGTGGCGCGGGCGCTGAAGGCGCTCGAGACACCGGTCGTCGCGACCGGGCTCGCGGGTGGCCGCACAGGCGATCGGATCGTCGAAGAGCTCGGCCTCGAGGGGATGCTGAGCGACTTCGTCCGGATCTCCGACGAGTCCCGCACCTCGATCGCGGTCGTCGACCCGACCGCGGGCTCGCTCACCGAGGTCTACGAGTGGGGTCCGGCGGTAGGCCCGGAGGAGCTGCAGATGCTCTCCGACAAGCTCCACTACCTCTCCCGCGTCGCGAGCTATGTCGTCTTCTGCGGCTCGCTCCCGCGCGACGTCGAGAACGACTTCTACGCCGACGCGATCCACGACCTGAACCGGCGCGGCATCCGCTGCGTGCTGGACTGCGAGGGCGAGCCGCTGCGGCTCGGCGTCGAGGCCGAGCCCTACCTCGTCTCGCCGAACCAGCAGGAGGCCGAGGACCTCGTCGGGCAGGAGTTCATGGACGAGGAGGACTTCGTCATGGCGCTCGACACGATCGCCGACCTCGGCGCGCGCAACGTCCTCATCACCCAGGAGACCGCGTGCTTCGCGCTCGTCCGGGAGGAGCGGACCGTGCAGCGGTTCCGCGCCTCCATCCCGCGTGTGGAGCCCATCGCGCCGGTCGGGGCCGGGGACGTCCTCCTCGCCGGCTACCTGTCGGAGCGCTTCAACGGCCGCCCGGTCGGCGACGCGCTGCGGACCGCGGTTGGGTGCGCTGCGGCCTCGGTCGTCGAGCTGGGCGCGGGCCGTTTCGACGCGCGCGAGGCCGAGCGGCTCGCCCGCGGCGTCGAGATCGTCGAGCTCGAGCCGGTCGAGGTCTAGGGCAGCGTCAGCTCGCGGAGCCGGCCGGTGGCGCCGGTGTTCTCCGCCCAGACCAGCTCGCCCCGCTCGAGCGAGGGGCCGAGGGCGGTCGGAGCCGTCTTCGCGACCGTCCGGACGCGGCCGGTGCCGGTGTCGACGCTGTGCAGGAGGCGGCCGACGCGATAGACGATGTAGTCGTCGTCGGTCGTGAGCTGGGGAGCTGCCTGGGCCGAGATCGCGACGCTTCCGATCTTCGCTCCGTCCGCCGGGTCGAACCACAGGATCCGGTCGTGCGAGCCGTTCACGGTGAGCACGGCGAGCACGTCCGGGGACAGCGCGACGGCGAGCGGCAGGCCCTTCGGCGTGACATGCGACACCTCGTCCCCGGTGACGGCGTCCACGACCTCGATCGAGGCGCCCGCGCTCGCGGCGGGCTGGCCGCCCTTCGCGACCGTCGTCGCCGGGATGTACGCGATGCGTCCCGCGGCCGCCGCGATCGCCACGGCGGGATCCGCTCCCGGAAGCAGCGCGGTGCTCGTGGAGGAGACGACGCTGACCCCACCGCCGGCGATCCGCTGCGCGCACGATCCGCCCGAGAGACACGCGAGCTTGTCGATGTACTCCACGTCGACCCACGAATAGGCGAGCGTCCGGCCCGAGCCGGCCAGGCCGCCGAGCCACTTCCCGGTGCCGTCACTCGCGTGGGCGAGACGGTCGACGCGCCGCTCCGGGCCTCCGATCGGGGCGGCGACGACGTAGTCGAACGGGGCGGGGCCGCTCTCGTGGAGTGTCCAGAGGGCGGCGGACATGCGGGCGGCGACGGCCAGCTGCGGCTGCCCGTCGGACAGGTCCCAGTGGCAGGTCATGCTGCCCGACGACGGCTGAGGGAAGGCGCGGTCCGGCTTGCCCGGCGCAAGCACGTGCACGGTGTCGCACGTCTTGTCGCCGGAGGAGAACCACGCAACGAGGGTGCTGTCCTGGGCGATCGCCTCGATCGGTCCGTCCGCGCTCTTCCGGAGGGTGTGAACGGACGGTCCGGCAGCGGCGGCAGCCGAGCCGGCGAGGACGAGGAGTCCCGCAGTCGCGAGCAGGGCGCGCACCTCTGGAAAGTAGCTACACCCTGTTAGGACGTTGTCAACGGCGGTTGTTACCCTGCTCTTCTTGACGGAGCACGCAGCAGCCGAGCTGAACACCGACGACGTCCAGCGGCTGCTGGAGCTCGACCGGAAGTTCGGGCGCGAGGGTCTCACGTTCGACGATGTGCTCCTCGTCCCGGCCGAGTCGCACGTCCTGCCGAACGACGTCTCGACGCGCGCACGCCTCACGCGATCCATCGATCTCGCGATCCCAATCGTCTCGGCTGCGATGGACACGGTGACCGAGGCCCACCTCGCGATCGCGCTCGCGCGCGAGGGCGGAATCGGCATCGTCCACCGGAACCTGCCGATCGGGGCGCAGGTGGCCGAGGTCGACAAGGTGAAGCGGTCGGAGTCGGGGATGATCGTCGAGCCCGTGACGCTGCCGCCCGACGCGCCTGTCCGCGCGGCGCTCGAGCTGATGGCGCGCTACAAGGTCTCGGGCGTCCCGATCACCGACGACGACGGCGTGCTCGTCGGCATCCTCACGAACCGGGACCTACGCTTCGAGAACGACGTCGACCAGGCCGTCTCCGCGCTCATGACTGCGCGCGACCTCGTCACCGCGCCCGTGGGCACGACGCTCGGGGAGGCCGAGGAGATCCTCCACCGGAACAAGATCGAGAAGCTCCCGGTCGTCGACGCCGACGGGCGGCTGCGCGGCCTGATCACGGTCAAGGACATCCAGAAGAAGATCGAGTTCCCGCAGGCGACGAAGGACGACCAGGGGCGCCTGCGCGTGGGCGCCGCCGTCGGCGTCGGGCCCGACGCGGTGGAACGTGCCGAGGCGCTGGTCAGCGCCGGTGCCGATCTCATCGTCGTCGACACGGCGCACGGGCACTCCCGCGGCGTGATCGAGACCGTGCGGAAGGTGAAGGACGCCGTGTCCGCCGACGTGATCGCCGGCAACATCGCGACGGCCGAGGCGGCACGTGCGCTGATCGATGCCGGCGCCGACGCGATCAAGGCCGGGATCGGGCCGGGGGCGATCTGCACCACGCGCGTCGTCGCGGGTGTGGGCGTGCCGCAGATCACGGCCATCCACGACACCGCGCGCGTGGCCGCAGCGGAGGGCGTCCCCGTGATCGGCGACGGCGGCATGACCTCGTCCGGCGACATCGCAAAGGCGATCGGAGCCGGCGCCGACGCCGTCATGCTCGGCTCGATGCTCGCCGGTACCGACGAGGCGCCGGGCGAGATCATCATCGTGCAGGGCGAGCGCTTCAAGGAGTACCGCGGCATGGCCTCGCTCGCTGCGATGCGCAAGGGATTCTCGAAGGACCGGTACTTCCAGGAGCACGTCGAGGAGGCCGAGAAGCTCATCCCCGAGGGCATCGAGGGGCGGGTCAGCTACAAGGGAGCTATCGGCCCGGTCCTCCACCAGTTCGTCGGTGGCCTCCGCCAGGCGATGGGCTACTGCGGCGCGGCGACGATCGAGGAGATGAAGCGGGCACGCTTCGTGCGCATCACGGGTGCCGGGCTTCGCGAGTCACATCCGCACGACGTGACGATCACGAAGGAGGCGCCGAACTATCGGCGCTGAGGAGGCCAAGGTCGTTGCGTTGCCGGTCCGCGGAGACCGGCCGGTTCTCATCCTCGACCTCGGTGGGCAGTACTCGCAGCTGATCGCCCGGCGCGTCCGCGAGTGCCGCGTCTACTCGGAGCTCGTCGGTCACACGATCACGCCCGCGGCGGTGCGCGCCCGGAACCCGTACGCGCTCGTGCTGAGCGGCGGTCCGGCTTCGGTCTACTCCGACGACGCGCCGCGCGTCGATCCCGCGCTGTTCGAGCTCGGCATCCCGACACTCGGCATTTGCTACGGGGCGCAGCTCATGGCGCTCGAGCTCGGCGGCCGCGTCGACCGCACCGGCGTCTCCGAGTTCGGGAGGACGTCGATGGAGGCGACCGAGTCACGGCTGCTGGCCGACACGCCGCCCGAGCAGACGGTCTGGATGTCCCATCGGGACACGGTCGTCGAGGCTCCCGAAGGCGCGCGCGTCGTCGCGAGCTCGCCGGCGACGCCCGTCGCCGCGTTCGAGGCGCCCGAGCGTGGGTTGTACGGCGTCCAGTTCCACCCCGAGGTCGTGCACACGCCGCACGGGATGGACGTCCTGAAGAACTTCCTCTATCGCGCCGCCGAGGCGCCGCCGTCGTGGACTCCCGCCGCAGTGATCGAGGAGCAGGTCGAGCGCATCCGCGCCCAGGTCGGCTCGGAGCGCGTGCTCTGCGCGCTCTCCGGCGGCGTCGACTCGGCGGTCGCGGCGCTCCTCGTGCACAAGGCCGTCGGCGAGCAGCTGACGTGCGTCTTCGTCGACCACGGACTCCTGCGCCAGAACGAGGCCGAGCAGGTCGTCGAGACGTTCGGCGAGCACTTCCACGTGCCGCTCGTCCACGTGCAGGCACAAGAGCGGTTCCTCGAGCTGCTCGACGGCGTCGAGGAGCCCGAGGACAAGCGCAAGATCATCGGCCGCGAGTTCATCCGCGTCTTCGAGGAGGAGGC
>JAICSH010000017.1 GCA_025936995.1 Thermoleophilia bacterium
CTACGGCCACATCGCCGTCGGCGTCGACGACCTCGAGCGGACCCTCGCGGAGCTGAAGCAGCAGGGCATCGAGCCGGAGCGCGAGCCGTATCGCGTCCGCGAGGGCGGGTCGCTCCTCTGCTTCGTCCAGGACCCGGACGGCTACCGCATCGAGCTGATCGACCGCAGCAGCGCCTGATCCCGGGCTCAGGCTGGGGCTTCGATCTCCCGGGCGAGCTCCCACGCATGGCCGTCCGGATCGGCGAACGCCGCAGTGCGGATGCCCCACGGCCGGTCGACCGGGCCGTTCAGGAGCTCGATTCCCTGCTCGCGCAGCTGCGCGCACGCTCCGTCGACGTCGTCGACGCCGACGGTCAGCTGGAAGTTGGAGCCGTCCGTGGCCAGCGCCGCCGGCCTGGGCTCGATCAGCTCGTGCGCCGCGGGCAGGCAAAGGATGTTGAGGACGAGGTTCTCGAGGCGGAATGCGACGGAGGACTCGTCCTCGTAGATCGGCGTGCGGCCGAAGACGCGGCCGTAGAACTCCTTCGAGCGCTGGGTGTCCTCGACGAAGAGCGTGATCGCGTCGACGGTGCTGTTCGTTGCCATGGGTTCTCCTCCGCTCCGGTGGCTCGGTCACCTCGTGGACCGGCCCGGCGGGCGGGACTCATCGGCGCCGCTAGTCCACCGGCTCCGGCACCTCGTGCAGCCCGCGGATCGGCGAGGGGAGGAGGAAGGCCATCCCGAGCAGCGCGCCGCCGGCTCCGATCCAGATCGTGTTGTGCACGCCGATCGTGGAGCCCAACACCCCGGCGAGGCTCGTGCCGAGCGGCCGCACCCCGTAGTTGACGACCATGAACGCCCCGGACACCCGCGACCGGACGGCCGGAGGGATCAGTCCCGCCTGGATCGTCCCGGCGAGGATGTCGAGCAGCATGAGTCCGGCCCCGGAGATGAACTCGGCCGTGAAGAGGAAGGCGATCACGAGCCAGTGCGGCCCGCGCGCGGCCGGCACGAGGAGCAGCGGGGCGGGGAAGAGGAAGCAGCCGATCAGGAACGCCGGCCCCACGCCGATCGCCCGCGCGATGCGGCCCGTGAGCGCCGATGCGACGAGCGTCCCCGCCGCGGCGACGCCGATCACCACCCCGATCGTCGCGGGCGCGACGTGGAGGTAGCGGCTCGCGTAGAGGAGGAAGAGCGCCCAGTAGACGAAGTTGAAGAAGTTGATCGTCGCGACGCCGAGCAGCTCGGCGCGCATCACCGGGTTGTCACGGATCCAGCGGAGCCCGGTCCCGAGCCCACCGGTCTCCCGCGGCGCGCCCGGCGGATCGGGCACGTCGATCCGCTTCAGGAAGAGCGCGGACCAGAGGTAAGACACGCCGTCGAGCGCGAGCGCGTACGGCCCGCGAAGCAGCTGGACGAGCACGCCGCCGAGGCTCGTCCCCGCGAGGAACGAGAAGCCACGCGTGCCGTTGAGCAGCGTGTTCGCGTCGATGTAGTCCTCGCGCTCGACGATCGTCTGGAAGAAGCCGCCGTAGCCGACGAAGAAGAACACGCTCGCGCAGCCGAGCAGGAACGAGACGGCGTAGAGCTGCGGCCACGTCAGGTCGCCGAGGGCGTATGCGATCGGGATCGTCACGGTGAGCAGCCCGCGCACGACGTCGGCGACGAGCATCACCTGGCGGCGGCGTCCGCTACGGTCTACCCAGACGCCTGCGTGGAGCGAGAGGATGAGGTTCGGCAGGAGGTACGCGGTCGTGAGCGCGCCCATCTGTGCGGCGCTCGCGTGCAGGGCGAGCACCGCGGTCAACGGCAGCGCGATGATCGAGACCTGGTCGCCGAGCAGCGACACCGACTGGCCGATGAAGTAGCGGCGGAAGTTGGCGTTCGTGCGGATGAGCCGCGGGATCCGGGGTCTCACCGGCGGGAATCTACGTGGGGCATCGGGCCCGGCCGCCGGGGGAGCCGAGGACTAGGTTTTCGCGCTTTGCGGGTAAGACAGGGGTGTGTTGCCGCAGGGCGGTTCCAAGGCGGAGCACGTTCGGCGGCTGCAATCGGTCACGGACGCGGCCCTCGCGCACCTGCGTCTGGACGATCTGCTCGTGGCGTTGCTCGAGCGGACGCGTGAGATCCTCGAAGTCGACACGTCTGCGATCCTCCTGCTCGACGAGGAGACGAACGAGCTCGTGGCGCACGCGGCGCTCGGCATCGAGGAGGAGGTCGAGCAGGGCGTCCGGATCCCGGTCGGCGGAGGCTTCGCCGGCCGGATCGCGGCAGAGAAGCGTCCCGTCATCCTCGACGACGTCGATCACGCGCACGTCCTCAACCCGATCCTGCGGGAGAAGGGGATCAAGTCGATGCTCGGCGTCCCGCTCGTCGTGGAGGGAGAGGTGCGCGGCGTGTTCCACGTCGGCTCGCTCGTCCCGCGCGCGTTCGCCGAGGAGGAGGTCGAGCTGCTGCAGCTCGTCGCGGACCGCGCGGCGCTCGCGATCGAGCATGCGCGCCTGTTCGAGGCGGAGCGCGCCGCCCGCGAGCGCATCGAGCACGTCCAGGCCGTCACAGACGCTGCCCTCGCGCACCTCGAGGTCAACGAGCTGCTCAAGGTCCTCTTGCCGCGGATCCGCGACATCCTCAGGACCGACACCTGTGCCGTGCTCCTGCTCGACCGGGAGACGAACGAGCTCGTGGCGCGAGCCGCGCTCGGGATCGAGGAGGAGGTCGGCGTCCGCATCCCGCTCGGCGCCGGCTTCGCCGGCAGGGTCGCCGCCGAGGGGCGGCCGATGGTGATCGACGTCGACGTCTATCCCGTCTACAACCCGATCCTCCGGGAGAAGCAGCTGAAGTCGATGATCGGCGTGCCGCTGCTCGTCCGCAGCGTCTCGCTCGGCGTCCTCCACGTCGGGACGCTCACGCACCGGGAGTTCACGCGGGACGAGGTCGAGCTGCTGCAACTGGTCGCCGCACGCGTGGCGATCGCCATCGAGCGGGCCTGGCTGCACGAGGAGCTCGTCCAGCTCGACCAGCTCAAGCTGAACTTCGTCGCCATCGCCTCGCACGAGCTGCGGACGCCTGCGACCGCCGTCTACGGCGTTCTCAAGACGCTCTCGGAGCGCGGTGGGGAGCTGACCGAAGATCTGCGGGAGGAGCTGCTCCGGGTCGGCGTCGAGCAGGGGGAGCGCTTGCGGCGCTTGCTCGAGGAGCTGCTCGACCTGTCCCGCCTCGACGCGCGCGCGATCATCGTCGAGCCGCGACCGGTCGTGCTGAAGGCGGCGCTGGCGGAGGTCGTCGGCGGCGCGCTTCCGACGACCGAGTTCGTCGAGCTCGACATCCCCGACGACCTGGCCGCCGTCGTCGACCCGCTCGTGCTCGAGCGCGTCGTCTCGAACCTGATCACGAATGCGGCCCGGTACGGCTCGCCGCCGATCCGGATCGCCGCGCAACAGCGCGACCGCCATCTCCGGATCGCCGTCGAGGACTCCGGTCCCGGTGTGCCGGAGGAGCTCGAGGGCAAGCTCTTCGACCGGTTCGCGCGCGGGAGCGGAGACGCCGGCCACGGCCTCGGGCTCGCAATCGCCCGCGCCTACGCGCAGGCGCACGGCGGAGACCTCGTCCACGACCCACGACCCGGCGGGGCGCGATTCGAGCTGCTCATCCCGCAGGAGCGGAACGGGCTCGGCAAGCCTGGCTGAGCCGCGGCGGACTAGCCGGACAGCGCCTGCTGCAGGGCCGCGAGCGTCTGCTGCCCGAGGACACCGTCCTCGGCGAGGCCGTGCGCGGCCTGGAACCTCTCGATGGCCGCCTGCGTCGACGGGCCGTAGTCTCCGTCCGGCTTCCCCGGCGAGAACCCGAGCGCCGCGAGCGCGCGCTGCAGCACCTTCACCTGCGAGCCCGTGTCCCCGGGCGACAGCGGCTGGGCCGGCGCCTCCGCGGTCGGAGTCGTCACGGCCGTCGTCGTGGCGGTCGTCACGGGAGGCGGTTTCGCCTGGGTCGTCGCGAGCGGTGTGGGGGAGCTGCTGCTGAACACGCCGGCGGCCGCGAGGATCGCGAAGAACAGCGCGAGGACGGACGCGGCGATGATGGCGAGCTGGGTCGTGGTCAGCGTCCGGCCGCCGATGACGATGTCCCGGTGCGGGCGGTGGTAGGCGGGCTCGTCCTCCGGTAGGACCCAGACCTCGTCGGCGTCGTCGTAGACGCTGCGGCCGGCGCCCGCATTTGTTTCGGTTGGCGGCTCGGGCTCGTCGAACCAGTCGTCGTAGCCCGGATCGCGCTGCTCGCGACCCTCCATCAGCGCGGACCGTACCGCGTCTCGCGTTCCGACGACAAGGTCTGGCGCCGTGGGCCGGGTGGTCGGCCACGCGTCTTGACAGGTTCGTTGCAGTAGTGCAACATCCATGTTCGATGAACGCAACAGAGACGAAGCAGGCGCCGGTGGTCGACGAGGAGCTGCGGCGCGCGACGATCGATGTCCTGCGTGAGCGCGGCTTCTCGGGCCTGACGCTCGAGCGGGTCGCCGAGGTCAGCGGCCGTGCGCGCTCGACGCTCTGGCGGCAGGGCCATTCCCAGGAGGTGCTGATCGGAGCGCTTGTCGGGGAGCTCGCCGAGGACTTCCGCGAGACGATGTACCCGATCCTCACGTCCGCGGGATCGGGTCGCGAGCGGCTGATCCGCGGCCTCGAGGGGCTCTGCGGCGTGGCCGACCGTCACCTGCCGCTGCTGCTTGCCACGGACGAGGCGTTTCATCAGGACACCGCACCGGGCGTGCCGCCCGACTACCTGCATCCCTTCATCCAGTTCCTCCGTGAGGGAGCCGGTGACGGCTCGCTGCCCGAGACCGGCGACGTCGTTCGGGCCGCGGATCTCGCGTTCAACATGGTCGCCTGGCCGTACGTCCATCTGCGCGGGCGCCACGAGTGGCCCGCGGAGGAGGCGACCCGGCATGTCGTGGGCGTCGTCCTGGGCGGCATCGCCGGTGCCGCGAGCCCGCAACCTGCGGGCAGGCGAAAGGAGCCGACATGAGCATGACTCTGCCGTATCTCGAGCCCCTCGTCCCCCGGGACCCGGGCGAGCGCCGGATCCCGGAACCGCCGCGTCGCGGGGAGGAGGGCGGTCCGCCCTGCCGCATCTGCAGCGGCGAGACGACGTCGGCGGTCTGGTCGGACGAGAACTGGACGCTGCATCCTCCGATCGGCGGGAGCCTTCCCGGCGCGGTCTGGCTCGCCAGCCGTGCCCACGTGGACTCCTTCTGCGACCTCCCCGATGAGCTCGCCGCGGACTTCGGCCGCGTGGCGGCGCGCGTCGAGCGCGCGATCCTGGCGCTCGGCGGGGTCGGACGCGTCCACGTCTACCGCTGGGGCGACGGCGGTGCACACTTCCACGTCTGGTTCATCCCGAGGCCGCTCGGGATGCTCGAGGCGTCGGGGATGATGCTCCCGCTGTGGGAGGACGCGCTTCCCAACGTGGCCGACGAGGAGCTCGCGGCCGCCGCGAAGCGCGTGGCGGCAGCGATGTGACCGCGCCGCAGACCGCGTGACGGCGTGACGGCGTGACGGCGTGACGGCGCTACTCGTCCTCGTCGCGATCGGCTTCGCCTGGAGCATCGGCGCCCACTACACGGGCGCCGTGATGGGCATGCCTCACGCGCTGCGGGCGATCGGCGCCTGGCAGGCGCTCCTCCTCATGGCGCCGCTCGCGTTCCTCGGCGCGACCTTCGCGAGCCACGCGGTCGAGCAGCGCGTCGGCTCCGGGCTCACCGACGGCCCGCTGTCGATCGGCCAGGAGGTGGTCGTGATCGGCGTCGCCTTCGCGCTCACGACCGTGTTCAACCGCCTGCGCGCGCCGACCTCCACGATCCAGATCCTCGTCTTCGCCGTGGTCGGGGTCGCGCTGGCGGCCGGCCGGGGAGTTCGCTGGAGCGCGATCGGGCACCTGGCGATCGTTTGGGCGAGCGCGCCCGTGGCGGCTCTCGTCCTCGGGGCGCTGCTCACGAAGTGCCTCGACCGCGTGCCGCTCGGCGGCCGGACGGGGGCGGCGCTCGTCGCCGTCGGAGCGACCGCCGCCTTCGCGATGGGCGCGAACGACGTCTCGAATGCGAGCGGCGCCCTTGTCGGCACGGGCACCTTCGGGCCGCTCGCGGCGGGCGCGGTCGGAGGAGCGGGCATCGCGCTCGGCGTCCTCACGTGGGGGAAGCCGCTGCTGCGCCGGGTCGCCTTCGAGCTCGTGAAGGTCGACCGCGCCATGGCGACGGCGGCGCAGCTCGTCCAGGCCGCCGTCGTCCTTGCAGCCGTCGCCTTCGGCTTCTTCACCTCGATGAACCAGGCGCTCGTCGCGGCGATGGCCGGCGCCGGCTTCGCCCGCGGCCGCGAGGCGGTCCACACCAGGACCCTGCTCTCGATTCCGATCGCGTGGGTGCTCGGCCCCGCCGGCTCGCTCTCGGCGGGCTATGTGTTCGGGCTGCTCGTCCGCTAGACCGCGAGGACGGCGACGAGCGCGTCGACGACCTGCGGATCGAACTGCGTGCCCGCGCACCTCCGCAGCTCGGCGGCCGCCTCCTCGAGCGAGAGCGCGCGGCGGTAGGAGCGGTCGGTGGTCATCGCGCTCCAGGCGTCGCACGTGCACACGATGCGCGCGACGAGCGGGATGTCCTCGCCCGCCAGCCGGTCGGGATAGCCGTTGCCGTCCCAGTGCTCGTGGCACGACCGGACGTACGGCCCGACCTCGCCGAGGAGCCCGCCTGCGCGCTCGAGCATCTCCTGGCCGAGGATCGTGTGGGTGTTCATCAAGGCGCGCTCCTCGTCGTCGAGCGGGCCGGGCTTGTTGATGATCTCGCTCGGGATCCGGACCTTGCCGACGTCGTGGAGCAGGGCCGTGAACTCCGCCATCCGCAGACCGTCGGCGTCGAGGTCGAACCGCTCGCAGACCGCGAGGACGAGCTCGACGACGTCGCGGCTGTGGGAACCCGTGTACGCGTCGTCCGCCTCGATCATGTCCCCGAGCAGGTACGTCGTCCCCTGGTACGCGTTCTTCAGCTCGAGCACCTTGTCGTTCTTCTCCTCCCGCTCCAGGCCCAGCCGGGCGACGATCAGCACCATCGGCATCAGGAGCAGGAGCGCGGCGGGATGGCGGTACGCGGGGAAGGCGGCGAGCAGCCCGAGCGGGGCGAGCACGAGATCGAAGCCGTAGACGAAGGCGACGCTCCGGAGCTCGTCGCGCAATGCAACCGGGACGACAGAGCGGGCCGTCAGGAAGGGCGGGACGAAGTCGAAGGCGAACTGCGCCGCGATCGCGGCGAGGTAGATCGGGGCATCCTCCCAGCGCGGCATGTGCGATCCCGCGAGGTAGAGGACGAGCGGCGGTCCGAGGCCGTACCAGCACGACGCGATGGTGAGCGCGAGCCGGTCGGGCGGCATCCTGTGGCGCAGGACGTCGGGCAGCGCGCCGACGAGCATCGCGGCGCAGACGGCGAGCGGCACGTCCGGCAGCGGCAGGACGAACCACATGACCACGAAGATCGCCTCGGTCGGGATCGCGACGAAGCCGGGGAACTCCACGTGGACGCGGGACGTGACCGCGTAGGCGGCGACGGCGCTCCCGAGGGCGACGAGCGAGAGCGGGCGGTGCGCGGGAAGGAGCAGGGCGGCAAACGCAACCGCCAGGAAGCCGGCGGCGAGCACGCCGGTGAGGCCCGTGCTCGACAGGTGCTGCGACTCGCTCTCGCGCTGAAGCGCGAGCACGGCGTCGTCCGTCATGCGCGTGGGTGCGCCTGCGATTGCCTCGCTCACTCGTCCAAGATCGGCACGCAGGGCCGGATGGCTTGAGTTCGAGCCGAAGAACCCTCGTTCGAGGGAAGGATGCCCCCCGGCGGAGTGATTGCCGGCCGGGCCGCATCTGAGCACGATGGGGGGACTGTCCCTGCGGCCTGTGAGGTTTCCAATGAGGGGTACTAGGCGTCTGTGGCTCGTCGGCGTGGCGGTGGTCGCCGCGGCCGGACTTTCGGTTCCTGTTGCCTCTGCCGGGTTGCTCGGCCGGCTCGGGTTGCTTCCCTCCTGCGGGGCGACGAGCCATCCGTTCACGCCGTGGGGCGACAGCGGCTCGTACTGCGCGTTCCCGAACCTCGGCTTCGAGAGCGGGAGCATGGGGTGGACGCTGCACGGCAACGCCTCGGTCGTCGCGGCGAACGAGCCGTGGCACGTGTCGGGCGCCGGCACGCGCGCCCTCCAGCTCGGGCCCGGCGCGTCTGCGCTCAGCTCCCCGCTCCCGGTCAGCCTGCTCGATCCGTGGCTTCGGTTCTTCGCGCGGAGCGCGGGCGCCAACGGCTCGCTTCACGTGCAGGTGTACTTCCACGGCCTCACCGGGAACCTGACCGGCCTGCTCAACGTCGGCAGCCTCTCACCGGGCGCCTACTCGAGCTGGCAGCCCTCCTCGAAGGTCCTCTCGGCGCTCGCTCTTCCTCTCCTGACGTCGACCGCCCAGGTGCAGCTCACCTCCCAGGCGACGTCCGGAAACTGGCAGGTCGACGACGTGTATCTCGATCCCCGCATCGCGAAGCTCGGCTAGAAACCCTCCCCTCCCCGGCCGGAAAGGCGTGACAGACACGTCACGCCTTTCCGGCTAGCTTCGTCCCCATGGCAACGAGAGCGGCGACACCGTGGGGACCTGCGGATCTCGTAGAGGAGCTGACCGTCCCGCAGCAGGCCGGCACCAAGCGTTTCGCGTCGAAGGTGCAGCTGCTCGAGACGGCGAAGGGAGAGCGGCTCGTCCGCTTCTCCTATGCGGGCGCGGGCGGCGGCACCCGCGGGCCCGTGACGCTCCGGGAGCGAGACATCGGACGGCTGAAAGCCGCGCTCGCCCAGCATCCGGCGCTGTCCGAGGCGCTGGGAATGGGTGGCTGACGCTGAGGCTCGCCGCGGCTCAGATCGCGGCGAGCACTCGGTCGCGCGCAGCGTCGACGAGGGAGGCGAGCAGGAGCGCGCCGTCGTCGGAGCCGAGCAGCGGGTCGACCGCGTGCTCCGGATGCGGCATGAGCCCCATCACGTTGCCGGTCTCGTTGCAGATCCCGGCGATGCCGTCGACGGATCCGTTCGGGTTGTCGACGTAGCGGAGGACGATCTGAGCCGGATCGAGATCCGGCGGCGGGAGGTAGCGCCCGTCGCCGTGCTTGACGGGCAGCACCAGACGCCGGCCCTTCGTGCACCGCGTCGTGAAGGGTAGGTCGTCCCGCTCGACGGTCACGGGGACGTCCCGGCAGACGAAGCGGAGCGACTCGTTCCGCACGAGCGCCCCGGGCAGCAGGCCGGCCTCGCAGAGGATCTGGAAGCCGTTGCAGATCCCGAGCACGAACCCGCCCCCCGCCGCGAACGCTCGCACGGCCGCGGTCGCCGGGGAGAAGCGCGCGATGGCGCCGCAGCGGAGGTGGTCGCCGTACGAGAAGCCGCCGGGGAGGACGACGGCGTCGAGGTCCGGGAGCTCGAGCTCGCCGTGCCAGACCGGTACGGCCTCGGCATCGAGCGCCGCGAGCGCCCAGAGCGCATCCCGGTCGTCCTGCGAGCCGGGATACGTGACGACGCCGATCCGGGGCTGTGGGCTCGCCATCAGGCAGTGACCTCGATCTCGTAGCTCTCGATCAGCGGGTTCGCGAGCAGCTTCTCGCACATCTGCTCCACCGCCGCCTTCGCCGCGGCGGCATCCAGGGCGTCGACCTCGAGGTCGATGACCTTGCCGACCCGTGCGTCCTGGACCTCGAAGCCGAGGTGGCCGAGCGCCGAGCCGACGGCTTCGCCCTGCGGGTCGAGGATGCCCGGCTTCGGGCGGACGAGGACGGTGGCCCTCACCCGAGCACCACGGCCGGATCGTCGAGGTACGCGGGAAACGGAATCGTCGTCAGCCGCTCGAACGCCTCGTGGTACTTGGCGCGCGTGACCTGCACGACGTCCGCGGGCAACTCGGGCCCGGGCTCGGTCTTGTCCCAGCCGGTCGTCTCGCAGTAGTCGCGGACGAACTGCTTGTCGAAGCTGTCCTGCGCACGCCCGGGCTCGTACGTGTCGCCCGGCCAGAAGCGCGACGAGTCGGGAGTCAGCGCCTCGTCGCCGAGGACGAGGGTCCCGTCCGCTGCGAGGCCGAGCTCGAACTTCGTGTCGGCGATGATGATCCCGGCGCGCAGCGCGTGCTCGGCCGCTGTCGCGTAGAGCTGGAGCGAGACCTCCTCGACCTCGCGGAGGCGGTCCTCGCCGACGAGCTCGGCCGCCTGCTCGCGCGTGATGTTCTCGTCGTGGCCCTCCTGCGCCTTCGTCGCTGGCGTGAAGATCGGCGCAGGAAGCTTGTCCGACTCACGCAGCCCTTCGGGGAGCCGGTGCCCGCAGACCTCGCCGCTCGCGCGGTAGTCCTTCCAGCCGGAGCCGGCGAGGTAGCCGCGGACGACGCACTCGATCGGGAGCATCTCGAGCCTGCGGCACTCCATCGAGCGTCCGTCGTCGCGGATCTCGAGCATGTGGTTCGGGACGATCGGACTGAGGAGCGTGAACCAGTAGCCGGAGAGCCCGGTCAGGACGCATCCCTTGTCCGGGATCTCGGTCGGCAGGACGACGTCGAAGGTCGAGATCCGGTCGGATGCGACGAGCAGCAGGCGCTCGTCGTCGATCGCGTAGAGCTCGCGCACCTTTCCGGACGCGATGTGAGTCTCAGGCATGGAGCGGCTCCTCCTTGAGGGCTTCGAGGCGGGCGAACACGGTGTCGACGTGGCGCGTGTACGCGGCGACGTCGAACGCCGACGCGAGGTCGACGCGGGAGGCGATCCCCTCGTCGGCGCGGCAGAGCTCGCGGAAGTCGAGCTCCTCCTCCCAGGCGCGCATGGCCGAGCGCTGGACGAGCCGGTAGGCGTCGTCGCGGGCGAGCCCGGACTCGACGAGGGCGCTGAGGACGCGCTGGCTGAAGAAGAGGAAATGGCTCGCCTCGAGGTTCCGGCGCATCCGCTCGGGACGTACGACGAGGCCGTCCACGAGCCAGGCGAAGCGGTCGAGCATGTAGTCGAGCGCAAGGAACGCGTCCGGGATGGCGACCCGCTCGGCCGACGAGTGCGAGATGTCGCGCTCGTGCCAGAGGGCGACGTTCTCTAGGCCGACGAGTGAGCACGCGCGGACGACGCGCGCGAGCCCGCAGATGCGCTCGGCAACGACGGGATTCCGCTTGTGCGGCATCGCCGAGGAGCCCTTCTGGCCACGGCCGAACGGCTCCTGAACCTCGCCGACCTCGGTGCGGGCGAGGTGCCGGATCTCGAGGGCGAACGCGTCGAGAGACGAGGCGACGACCGCGAGCGCGGCGAGGAGCTCGGCGTGCCGGTCCCGCTGGAGGATCTGGGTCGACGACGGCGCCGGCTCGAGCCCGAGCCGGTCACACGCGAGGCGTTCCAGCTCGGGATCGGTGGCCGCGTAGGTGCCGACGGCGCCTGAGAGCTTGCCGACGCGCATTCCCTCGAGCGCGCGCGCGATCCGCTCGCGATCGCGGGCCAGCTCGAACGCCCAGCCGGCGAGCTTGAGCCCGAACGTCGTCGGCTCCGCGTGGACTCCGTGCGTGCGCCCGATCTGCAGCGTATCGCGGTGCTCCTGCGCGCAGGCCGAGACGGTGACGAAGGCGCGCTCGAGCCCGGCGAGGATCAGCGCGCCGGCCTCGCGGATCTGCAGCGAGAGAGCCGTGTCGACGACATCGGAGGACGTGAGGCCGTAGTGGAACCAGCGGCGGCCCTCCTCGCCGAGCTCCTCCGACACCGCGTCGACGAAGGCCGCGGTGTCGTGGTGCAGCGTCGCCTCGAGCTCCGCTACCCGCTCCGAGCCGGGCGGTGTCGCCTGCGCGATTCGCGCGGCCGCTTCGGCGGGCACGACCCCGAGCTCGGCCCAGGCGGCAGTGGCGGCGAGCTCGACCTCGAGCCACGTGGCGAGCTTCCCCTCGTCCGACCAGATCGCGGCCATGGCCGGACGGGAGTAGCGGGCGATCACGTGCTCCAGTCTAGAGCGCTCGTCCGTCGGCGTCGGTGCGCTGAACGCCCGGACTGCGACCGTCTGCAGACCTCGCTACTCTGGCGCGGATTTATCCCGCGAAACTTGTAGGAAGGTGTTCTTGAAGAGATATGCGCTTTGCGTCGCGGCCGTTCTCGCCGCCGCCCTCGCCGCCGCCGGAAACGCCCCGGCAGGCGGCGCTCACGCGAAGGGCCCCGGCCCGATCCAGAGCAACACTGATAGCACGACCAGCCTCATCCCGAGCTTCGCGCCGGATCTGGCCGCCTGGCTTCGGGCCTTCAGCCGGGTTCCTCCGAAGCTCGCGCCCTCGCCCGCGCCGGAGCCTGCTGCCACGACGACGCAGACGGAGACCACGACGACTGCCGCGCCCGCGCAACCCGCGAAGCAGCCGCGGCCGAAGCAGCACCTCGAGGGCACGACCCTCTCGATCTACGCGCACAGCGCGCAGCCGTGGGTCCTTGCCGCGCAGGGCTGCTCCGCCGCGAGGCGGGGCGAGAACGGCATCGTCATCCTCGACTTCGGGATGCCGGCGTTCCGGCACCACGGCTACGGGACGATCCTCTTCTCGGGGCACTTCGTGCGGAACCACAAGATCACGACTGCGATGGTCGGGTACGCGGAGGGCTACGTCTCCTGTCTCCCCATTGGCTCGACCGCGTCGATCGTGCTCGCCCGTGGCACGAGCAACTACCACCCGGCGGTGCCGAGCGCCTACGTGGCCGGCGTCCGCTGGGCGCGCGCGACGAACAGGCTCGGACGGATCCTGCTCAGGAAGGGACTGTCGACGCACGTCGAGGCGGCCGCAGCGGACGACGCCGAGCCCGCGTGGGACCGGCGGTTCAGGAAGACGAAGCAGTTCTTCCACGGCTTCCGCACCGCTGTCCACGGGCACACGCTCTACGACTACGGCTCGCTCGACGGCGGAGTCGGCGCGATCTGGAGCGCCCGGCAGGCGTGGTACGTCGCCGGCGGGATCCGTCATACGAAGGCGCTGCCCGAGATCTACAACTCGGCGATGGCGCGGCAGTGGGCGGAGCTGGCGCGGATCGCCCACGGGCGCTACCACCGCGACGTCGACTTCGCGGGCGTGATGACGCAGGGGTCGGGGAGCTGCCGGTGCGGGCTTCGGCCGCATGCGGCGCACCGCATCCTCGCGCGCGCGCTCGTTGCTCAGGGAGTCGTGCACGTCGCGCTGCCGGTCGGCGGCACGAACATCGTCGGGTAGCGCGGGCGGGCTAGGCGTTCAGGATCCGGAGCGCGAGCGCTGCGGCGTTGCGCGCGTTGTCGACGCCGACCGCCGCGACGGGCACGCCGGGCGGCATCTGCGCGATCGCCAGGAGGGCGTCGAGGCCGTCGAGCACGCTGAGGCTCGAGCGGAGCGGGACGCCGATCACCGGCAGGTCGGTGTGCGCCGCGACCGCGCCCGGCAGCGCGGCGGCGAGGCCGGCGCCGCAGATGAGGACGCGCAGGCCGCGGTCGCGAGCGCTCCGGGCGTACTCCGCGACGGCATCGGGCGTGCGGTGCGCCGACCGAACCTCGAACTCGTAGCCGACGCCCGCCTCCTCGAGCAGCGCAGTGGCGCCCTGCATCCGCTCGCGGTCGGACTCCGAGCCGACGAGGATCCCGACGCGCGGCGCGTCAGCCACGTGCGGCGATGTCGGTCCGGAACTGCATGCCGGCGAAATCTATGTGCGCGGCCGCGTCGTACGCCGCGCTTCGCGCCTCGACGACCGTCGCGCCGACCCCTACGACGTTGAGGATGCGGCCCCCGTTCGTTACGAGCCGGCCGTCGTGGAGCGCCGTGCCCGCGTGGAGCACGAGCGCTCCGGTCGCCTCCGCCTCCGCGACGCCGTCGATCGGAGTTCCCTTGTCGCTTCGCTCGGGGTAGCCGGCACCCGCGAGCACCACGGTCACGGCGGCCCGCTCCGCGACGTCCAGCTTCTGCGAGAGGTCGCCGGCGAGCAGCGGCACGAGGTCGCCGTCGAGGCGGGGGAGGAGCGACTGCGTCTCGGGATCGCCGAACCGGCAGTTGAACTCGATCACGCGCAGGCCGTCCTCGGTCCGCATGAGCCCGGCGTAGAGGAGGCCGTGGAACGGCGCGCCGCGGCCCGCGAGCTCGCGGAGGACGGGGAGGTGCACCGTCTCGAGGATCTCCTGCGCGTCGTCGTCGGCGACGTCGGGCAGCGGCGAGAACGAGCCCATGCCGCCTGTGTTCGGGCCCGTGTCTCCGTCCCCGATCCGCTTGTAGTCGCGGGCGGGCGGGAAGGCGACGGCGGACTCGGCCGCGGCGAGCGCGAAGAGCGAGAGCTCAGGACCCTCGAGCAGTTCCTCGACGTGGAACGGCTGCCCCAGCGCCTGCGCCGCCCGGAGACCCGCGTCGAGCTCGGCCTGCGTCCGACAGACCCAGACTCCCTTGCCGGCCGCGAGCCCGTCGACTTTGACGACGCACGGGGGCCGGGCGACCGGGAACGTCCCGGCCGTCGGCACCCCCGCGGCCTCGAGCACCTCCTTCGCGAACGACTTCGATCCCTCGATGCGCGCTGCGGCGGCGCTCGGCCCGAAGACGGCGACGCCCCGGTGGCGCAGCTCGTCGGCCAGGCCTGCGACGAGCGGAGCCTCGGGGCCGATGACGACGAGGTCGGTGCGCAGCTCGAGCGCGAGCGAGACGAGGGCGGCGTGATCCTCCGCGCGAACGGGATGGCAATACGCGAGCGCGGCGATTCCGGGATTGCCGGGAGCCGCGTGCATCTCGTCGACGCTTGCGCTGCGGGAGAGCGACCACGCCAGCGCGTGCTCGCGACCTCCCGAGCCGACGACGAGCACTCTCACCGCCCGATCCTAAGCGAGCCGGCGTTTCGAGTCTGCCGCCCGCGGGCGGGAAGGGGACGTAGCGCGGTTACGCTCCCGGCGCTGATGGACGCGCCGCCCTACTCGGCCACAGCGGTCGACGTCCTCCGGCTTCCGGCCGGCGCGACCGAGCGCGACCGGGTCGCCGTCGAGGAGCCGCTCGAGATCCGGATCGGCGGGCGTCCCGTCGCCGTGACGATGCGCACGCCCGGGCATGACGAGGAGCTCGCGCTCGGCTTCTGCATCTCCGAGGGACTGCGGCCACGCGAGGCGCGGCTACCCGGCGATCTCGCTGCGAACCGCGTCGAAGTCGACGCTCCCGGCTTCGATCCGGCGCGGCTGCAGCGCAGCTTCTACACCTCGTCCTCCTGCGGGGTCTGCGGGAAGGGAGCGCTCGAGGCGGTCGCGGTCGAGGCGCCGAAGGTGGAGTCCGACCTACGGTTGCCGGTGTCGCTCGTCGCGTCGCTGCCGGATCGGCTGCGCGAGGCGCAGGCGGCGTTCGCCGTGACCGGCGGCCTGCATGCGACGGGGCTCTTCTCCGCCGGCGGCGACGCGTTGTGCGTCCGCGAGGACGTGGGGCGGCACAACGCGATGGACAAGGTCGTGGGCTGGGCGTTCCGGCAGCAGCTCCTTCCGCTCGCGGGACACGTGCTCTGCGTGAGCGGGCGGCTCTCGTTCGAGCTCGTGCAGAAGGCTGCCGTCGCCGGCTGCCCGGTGCTCGTGGCGGTCGGCGCGCCGTCGAGCCTTGCCGTCGATCTCGCGACCGACCGCGGCGTCACGCTCTGCGGCTTCGTCCGCAACGGCTCGGTCAACGTCTACACGGCGCAGTGGCGGATCGAGCGCTGACGGGGATCCTCCTCGTCGGCGGCGGGAGCAGCCGCTTCGGCTCTCCGAAGGCGCACGCGCGGCTCGACGGGGAGACGCTGGCCGAGCGGGCGTGGCGGCTCCTCGGCGAAGTTTGCGACGAGCGCATCGCCGTCGGTCGCCTGGACGGCCTCTCCTTTCCGGCGCTCGAGGACGAGGGGACCGGGCCGGTCGCGGCGATCGCCGCCGGGCTGCGGGCCGCCTCGCATGACACCGCCCTCGTCCTCCCGGTGGACATGCCGCTGCTCACGGCCGGTGCGCTCCAAACGCTGGCCGACGCGTGCCGTGACGACGCAGCGACCGGTCCGGAGGGCCCGCTCCCGTGCGCAGTCGTACGGCGCGCGCTGCCGGCGTTCGAGACGGGCGAGCGTCGCCTGCGAACCGTCCTCGACGGTCTCGACACCGCGCACGTCGACCTCGACCCGTCCCTGCTCGCGAACGTGAACACGAGGTCCGACCTCGATAGGCTGGCGCCGTGAGCGGAGTCTTCCGGGTCGGCGAGGCGGCGTACGACGACTTCATGGGTCGCTACTCGAGGCGGCTCGCGCCGGTGTTCGCGGACTTCGCCGGCCTGCGGGGCGGGGAGCGCGTCCTCGACGTCGGCGCCGGCACCGGCGCGCTCGTCGAGGCACTGCTCGCCCGCGGCTGCGAGGTCGCCGCGGCCGAGCCCTCGCCGGAGTTCTGCGAGGCGCTGCGCCGGCGCTTTCCGGGAGTCGCGGTGCAGGAGGCTCCGGCCGAGCAGCTCCCGTTCGCGGACGGCGCGTTCGACGCGGCGCTCGCGCAGCTCGTCGTCGCCTTCGTGGCCGATGCCCCGGCCGCGGTTGCGGAGATGGCCCGCGTCGCGCGGCGCATCGCCGTATGCATGTGGGGGGTCGCGGAGGTCGACATGTTCGCCGCCATCGACCGGACCGCGTCGGTTGTCGGGCCGGATCGCCTGCCCGAACCGCGCCGGTACCGGAATGCGCAGGAGATCCACGACCTCCTCGCGCCGCACGGCGAGGTCAAGGCCGCCGAGCTCGATGTGACGGGCAGCTATCGGGACTTCGACGATTTCTGGCATGCGCTCAGCGGCGGCGCGGGCCCGGCCGGCCGGTGGCTCGCCGGGCTCGACGCGGAGGCGCGTGAGAGCGCCCACGCTGAGCTGTTCCGTCAGCTCGGCAGTCCGGACGGGCCGTTCGAGCTCGCGGCGAAGGCCGTCGCCGCCGCGGTCACGCCCGGGTGAGTACGGAGGAGCGCTCCGCTCCCGTGCCCACCAGCGTCACCTCGACGCCGAGCTCGCGCTCGACGAACTCGACGTAGCCGCGCGCCGCGGCCGGTAGCTCGGCCGCGGACGAGCAGCCGTCGAGCGAATCGTTCCAGCCTTCGAGCACCTCGTAGACAGGCTCGGCCGCGTGGAAGTCGCTCTGGTGCGCCGGGAAGTCGCGCGTCTCGCCGCCGTCGCGGGTGCGGTAGCGAACGCACACCGGGAGCTCCGCGAAGTGGGACAGGACGTCGAGTTTCGTGAGCGCGAGCTGGTCGATGCCGTTCACGCGCACGGCGTAACGTAGTGCGACGAGGTCGAGCCAGCCGCAGCGCCGCTCCCGTCCGGTCACCGTCCCGTACTCGCCGCCGAGCTCGCGCATGCGCGCCTGCTCCTCGCCGGAGATCTCCGACGGGAAGGGGCCCTCTCCGACCCGGGTCACGTACGCCTTGGAGACGCCGACGACCCGGTCGATGCGCTGCGGCCCGATCCCGACGCCCGTGGCCGCGCTGGCGGCGACGGGGTTCGAGGACGTGACGAAGGGATACGTGCCGTGGTCGAGATCGAGCAGCGTGGCCTGTGCCCCCTCGAAGAGGACGCGTTTCCCTTCCCGGAGCGCCTGGTCGACGTAGAGCGACGTGTCGGTGACGTACGGCCGGAGCCGCTGCGCGTAGCCCTCGTACTGCGCGGCGACCGTCTCGAGGTCGATCGGATCCGTTTCGTAGACGCGCTCGAGCCAGAGGTTCTTCTCGGCGAGCGCGACCTCGATCTTCTGGCGGAGGATCTTGGGATCGAGGATGTCCTGGACGCGGATCCCGAGCCGCATCGCCTTGTCGGCGTAGCAGGGGCCGATCCCGCGCTTCGTCGTGCCGATGGCGAGCCTGCCGAGGCGCCGTTCGCTCGCCTGGTCGATCGCGAGGTGCCACGGCATGATCAGGTGCGCGTTGCCGGAGACGTACACGTCGCCGGTGGGGTGGCCGCGGCGCTCGAACTCGTCGAGCTCCGCGATCAGCACCTCGGGGTCGACGACGCAGCCGTTCCCGATCACGCACGGCTTGCCGCGGACGATCCCGCTCGGCAGGGCCCGGATCTTGTACGTCTCGTCGCCGACGACGATCGTGTGCCCGGCGTTGGGGCCGCCCTGGTAGCGGCAGACGACGTCGGAGTCCCGGGCGAGCAGGTCGACGATCTTGCCCTTCCCCTCGTCGCCCCACTGCGCGCCGACAATGACGGTGGCGGGCACGTCCGTGAAGTATGCCGTCCGCGAATCTAGGCGGCGTTGCGCTCTACGAGGACCTCACGGAAGTCCTGGCGCGCCTCGATGTCCACGTCGCGGCACAGTCGACGAAGTCGGCTCGCCGACGGACCGCCGATGCGTCCTGCCAGCTCGTCCCAGCTGCAGTTCGTCGTGACGATCATGAGCAGCCGCTCCTGCTCGCGGTGATTGAGGATCTGGTAGATGCGATCGCGCGTCCACGGCGACGACCAGTCCTCGGCGCCGAGGTCGTCGAGGACGAGGACGTCGAAGCCACTCGGCGCCGGCGGCGGCTCGCCGTCGCCGTAGCTCTCCCTGAGCGCATCGAGCCACTGGGGAACGTTGACGAAGAGCGCGCTGCGCGGATGATCGCTCCAGACGAGCTGGTTGAGGATTGCGACAGCAAGGTGCGTCTTCCCGGCCCCCGGCCGGCCTCGGAGGAGCAGGCCGCGACGTAGCGCGGTTCCCGCCCGATACTCCTTCACCCACTGTTTGCAGACTTCGACTGCCGTCGTGGTTCCCGCCGCCGGTTCGAAGTTCTCGAACGTGCACTGCTCATAGCCGCCGGGCACGCAGACGCGCGCCCATCGGACCTCCGCCAGACGCTGTTCTTCTGCGACCTCCTCGGCGGCGCGGCACAGCTCGCAGTAGCGCTCCGCCGCGAACGTCTGGCCGAGGAGGAGGACCTGCTCGGTGCGGAACTCCCGCCCGCAGCCGAGGCACGTTGCTGTGAGGCTAGTGGGCAAGGCTGGCGAACTTCGCGTACTTGCTGATGAAGGCGACCTTGAAGTCTCCGGTCGGGCCGTTGCGGTGCTTTGCCACGATCACCTCGGCAACGCCCTTGTTCGTGTCGTCTGTCTCGTCGCGGTCGTAGTACTCCTCGCGATAGAGGAACATGACGAGGTCGGCGTCCTGCTCGATCGAACCGGACTCCCGCAGGTCGGAGAGCATCGGCCGCTTGTCGTGCCGCTGCTCGGGGGAGCGGTTGAGCTGCGAGAGCGCGACCACCGGCAGGTCGAGATCCTTGGCGATCTCCTTCAGTCCTCGGGAGATCGACGAGACCTCCTGCAGCCGGCTCTCCTCGCGCAGGCCGGTCGTCATCAGCTGGAGGTAGTCGACGACGACGAGGCCGAGGTTCGGTTCGCGCCGCTTCAGCGTCTGCGCGCGGGCGCGGAGCTCGAGGAGGCTGAGGGCCGGGGTGTCGTCGACGTAGAGCGGCGCCGACTCGAGCTGGCCGCACGCCTGCGCGAGGCGAGGCCAGTCGTCCTTCGAGAGCTTCCCGGTGCGGATGTGGTGGGCGTCGACCTTGCCGCGCGAGCAGATGAGCCGCTGGGCGACCTCCTGCCGCGACATCTCGAGGCTGAAGAAGGCGCACGGCGTCTGCTGGTCGACCGCGACGTGGTTCGCGAACTCGAGGGCGAAGGCGCTCTTCCCCATCGACGGGCGGGCGGCGAGGATGACGAGGTTCGCGGGCTGGAAGCCGGCGGTGATCCGGTCGAGATCCTTGAAGCCGCTCGCGAGCCCCGTGACCTCGGCGCCCGACTCGTAGAGGTGGCTGATCCGCTGGAACGTCTCGACGAGCGTGTCCTTGAAGAGGACGAGCTCGCCTTGCGCGCGGCGCTCGCCGAGCTCGAAGACGAGCTGCTCGGCGCGGGCGACGAGCTCCGTCGGCTCGCCCTCGCGATCCCACCCCAGCTGCGCGATCTCGCCGCCGGCGTGGATCAGCCCGCGCAGCGTCGCGTTCTCGCGGACGATCTCGGCGTAATGGCGGGCGTTCGCGGTGGCAGGAACGAGGCGCGCGAGCTCGTGGAGCCGGACGCGGCCGCCGATCCCTTCCAGCTCGCCCCGCTGCTCGAGCTCGTTCGTGAGCGTGATCGCATCGACCGGCTCGTTCTTGCCGTAGAGCTGCAGCGCGGCGCGGTAGATCTTTCCGTGCGATTCGCGGTAGAAGTCGCCCGCGTCGAGGATCTCGCTGACCGCGGCGATCGCGCCGGGCGAGATCATCATCGCGCCGAGGACCGACTCCTCGGCCTCGAGATTCTGCGGCGGGATGGCCGCCGGTTCGGGTACGGCTGCGAGGGTCACAAGTCGCGATTCCAGCACCGACGGCGCTTGGTTTCCAGCTGTGGGTATGTCCGTTGTGAACAGGTCATTTTTGGCCATTTGCAGGCGAATCGACCATCGTTGCAGGCGCGCCGGACGGCGCACCTGTGCACGAATAGGGTGCTAGGAGCGGGAACTTCCTGCGTAGTTCCACAGGTCGTGGACAGCGTGTGAACGCCCTTCCGAGCCGAGGCCAAGCCGGACATGGCCCGGTGCCGGGCACGCGGACGTGTCCGCAAAGGACGAGGAGCATCGCGATCGGGCGCGGCGCAACAGTCCGCGGTTCGAACCGCCACGTCCTGGTGCCTGGCACCGAGACGTGGCGCAATGAGACAGGCGTTGGACGCGGGGAGGGTCTACTCGTCCCGCAGGGCTGCGTCTGCGTCGGCGCGCCACTCGGGCTCGGGCTCCGGCTCTTCCGCCGCAGCCTCGGCTTCCGCGTCCTCGCTCGCGTCGCCGTCGGTCGCCTGGGCGTCTTCGGCGTCGGCCGCCTCGGCGGCGTCGACCTCGGCGAGGATCTCCTCGAGCTCGACGGAGGGCTCGGGAGTCTCGGCTGCCTGCTCGGCGCGCTCCGCGGCCTCCATCGCCTCGAGCTCCTCGTCGGACGGCAGCTCGCCACCCTCCGGGACGACGTGCGTCTGCACCTCGACGCGGACGTCCTCGAACAGGCCGATCGGAACCGCGTAGCGACCGATCCGCTTGATCGAGTCGGTCTCGATCTTGCGCCGGTCGACGCGGATCTTCTCGGAACTCCAGAGCTCGTCCGCGATGTCGGTGGGCGTGACCGAGCCGAAGAGCGAGCCCGTCGGCCCCGCCTTGACCTCGAACCGGAGCACCGCCTTCGAGAGCGTCTCGGCGATCTCGCGCGCCTGGTCGGCGGTCTTCGCCTCGTGCCGGGCGCGCAGCGTGTCGCGCTTCTGGAGCTCCGCGACACGCGCGGCAGTCGCCTCCTGGGCAAGCTGCCGGGGGAGGAGGTAGTTGCGGGCGTAGCCGCGGGCGACCGAGACGACGTCGCCGCGGAGGCCGACGTGCTCGACGTCCGAGAGGAGGATGACCTCCACGTCAGCGCTCCCCGCGATCGCCGCGATCCCCGCGATCGCGCCGCCCGCCACCGCGCTCGCGATCGTCGGATCCCTCGGCGACGTACGGCAGCAGCGCCATCTCTCGCGCGCGCTTCACGGCCGTGGCCACCTGCACCTGATGCCGGCGGCAGGCGCCGCTGATCCGGCGGCTGCGGATCTTCCCCTTCTCGGAGATGTAGCGGCGCAGCTGGTTGACGTTCTTGTAGTCGATCTCCGCGATCTTGTCCTTGCAGAAGAAGCAGTTGCGGCGCTTGATCTGCCCCGCGGGCCCGCCGGGCCGCCTCCGCTGCTGCTGGGTCTTTTCTCTCGCCATGCCTCTCCTAGAACGGGATGTCGTCGTCCGCCGCCGCCGGGAAGTCGGCGCTCTCCTGCGCCGCTCCGGCCGGCACGAACTGGTTGCCGCCGCCGCCGCCGTCGCCGTCGCCGCGGCCCCCGAGGAACTGGACGCTCTCGGCGATGATCTGCACGGCCTGCCGCTTGCCCGAGCCGTCGGTCGCGTCCCACTCGCGCCAGTCGAGCCGGCCGTCGATGCCGACGGGGCGGCCCTTCGAGAGGTACTGGGTGCAGCTCTCGGCCTGGTTGCCGAAGACGGAGACGTCGAAGTAGTTCGGCTTGTCGACCCAGTTGCCCGACTCGTCGCGCCGGCGGCTGTTCACGGCCACCCTCAGGCTGCAAACCGGCGTGCCGCCGGGGGTATGCCGCAACTCGGGGTCCTTCGTCAGGTTGCCTACGAGAACGACGCGATTGATATTCGCCATGTCTTTACTCCTCTTCCTCGCCCGGCTGCTCTTCCGCGTCAGCGTACTCCGGCTCGTCGTCTTCCGAAACGGTCGTTTCGGGCGGCGTCGTTTCCGGCGCTGCCGTTTCCGGCGCAGGCGCTTCGGACTGCACCGCAACAGGAGCGGCGGCCTCGTCGCGCGGCGCGCTCGTGCGGGAGCCGGCGACGTGCCGCGTCGCCAGGTGCCGCAGCACGGCGTCGTCGATCTTGAGGACGCGGGAGATCTCGTCCAGCGTCTCCGCCTCCGCGTCGAAGACGACGAGGTGGTAGACGCCCTCCTCCTTGTGCGCGATCGGGTAGGCGAGGCGGCGCCGGCCCCAGGCGTCGTGGCTCTGCCACGCGCCGCCGCTCTTCTCGACGAGGTCGCGCGTGCGCGCGACGATCTCGTCCTGGCGGGCCTCCGCCTGCTCAGGGTCCAGCAACAGCAGGATCTCGTAAGTCGTCACGTCCCGATGCCCTCCCTTCCCACGGTCTCGACGTCGGCCCCGACTGCCGGCGCCGCTCGGGACAGAACGGCGCGATGACGGGGCAGGAAGCGGCGGTCACTGTAGCATCGCCCCGATGCGGCGCCTGCTCGGGTGGATCGGCGGAGCGGTGGGCGGGGTCACCGCCTACCGTCTGATGCGGCGGCGTCCGCAGGTCGTCGCGGAGCCTTCATCCTCGGCCGTGTCGGACGAGCGCGCCGAGGAGTTGCGCGCGAAGCTCGCCGAGTCGCGAGCCGCGGAGCCGGAGACGGAAGCCGTCGTCGAGGAGCCGCCCGCGGAGGTTGTCGAGCCCGAGGGAGAGGCGGAGCCCGAGTCGCCGGACGACCGCCGCCGCCGGGTGCACGAGGAAGGCCGCGCGGCGCTCGACGAGATGAAGCCGGAGTAGGGCGCAACGGGAAGGGCCCGCATGCGCGGGCCCTTAGAGACGATCGAGTTTCGTCGCCTTACGGCGCTACCTGTACCTGCACGCCCCGTCCGCTCCACGTCAATGGGACGTTGAGCGGCAAGACGGGCGCCAGCTCGGACGTGACGATGATCGTGAACGTGTTGGAGTGGCGCTGGTCCGAGATGTAGTAGTTCGCCGTCGCGAGTCCGCCGATGATCGAGACGCCGTCCATCTCGATGATCCCGTTCGAGTCGCTCCAGTCCGAGAGCTCGCCGGACGTGTGCGCCGCGCCGTTCGTCCCGCCCGGGTGGCCGCCCGCCGACTCGTGGATGCAGTCCGTGTTCTGGTAGTCGCTCTCCTGCCCCGGGCCAAGCGCGGCCCAGAACCAGAAGTTGCCGCCGTGGACGTCATTGGCGCTGATCTCCACCTGGAACTGCGTTCCCGGCCCGTAGTCGGCGCGGGCCGTCGACGCGGCTCCCACGAGCATCGCGGCTGCCGCCAGTCCGGCGAGCAGCGCGGTCAGACCGACCCTGCCAAGCCCCCTTCTCATTCCCGGTCACCTCCGCGAAGTGGTTCCCCCCGCTCCTGGGACGCGTACGAAGCTAAGTTGCCGCGGCCGTAAAGTCAAGGCGGCAGGCGCTTGGCGATCACCGCGCCGGCGGACCACTCGAATGAGCGATTGCAGTTCCTGCGGGCTCAGGAGTACCGTCCGGGCCTCTCAACACACCCACCCGAGCTGCGGCAGAAGGCAGGTAACCCGATGCCGAATCTTCTGATGCTCGGCAAGCAGTACGAGGCATACGTCACGGTGCTCGAGGGCCAGGCGGGCGGAACGCTCATCTACCTCGACTCGCACGGCCACCTGCACGTCGTTCCCACCTCGCCGGACTCGCGGAGGGTCGCGGAGGAGCTGGAGCCGGAGCTGAAGGCGCTCCAGGTTCGCCTGGAGGGCGTGGCCGAGAAGCTGCACGAGATCACCCAAACCGCCGGCGTCGGCGCCTAAGCAGCGGTCGGAAGGAGGGGACATGTCCACGAGGGTCCTTCGCAGGGCGCTCACAGTCTGCTTGCTCGCCGCCGTGGCGGCGACGCTGGCCATCGGGCCGGCTCAGGCAGGCACGCCCGTAACGATCACGAAGCACGCCAACCTCGGCTTCAACACGAGCATTCCCGTGAACGAGGACACCGGCGTCGCGAATCCGCCGTGCCTTCTGAGCTTCGGCGTCTGTCTGTTCCACGGAGCGGTTGCCTTCAACGGCACCCTCACTGCACATGTGAAGCTCGCGACTGACGTCGCGCTTACCTACGACCCGTCGGACCTGAACACACCGAACGGGCCGCTTCCGGTCTCCGTCAAGTACACGCCGACACCCGGCGGCTCGACGGTTTCCTATTCCCTGAGCGGCACGATGACGTTCAACTTCGACGGGTGCTCGAACTGCCCCGCGGCGTTGCCGTTCAACGCCACGTCGGCGCCGAACTCGTTCACCGCGCCGATGGACTCGGACGCTCCGGTGACCATTCCGGGGACGAGCTCGGGCATCACCCTCAACGTCGCAGGGCTGGACGTGATCACGGCGTCGCTGGGGAGCGCACTGACGCTCGCGCCCGCACCGCCGGGGACGCTCCCGGGCCTCGGTGGGGCCGCAGCTCTCGTCCAGGTCAGCGGCGCAAGTGGAGCACCGGTCCTCCCGATCGAGTGGGATTCGGGTGGCTCGGCCCAGAGCTTCACGCTGACGACTCCGGCCAGCCCGGCGCCGCTCGGAGTCTCGCTCTCACCCCTCCTGCACTGGGTGGGGACGTCCGGAAGCGCCCAGATCAACCTCCACTGGACGGATGACTTCCAGAACACCGTGGGCGTCATCGCCGACATCGTCAGCGCCGGCGTCTGCCTGATCGTCGACTGCTCGATCTCCGACCCGTCTCCGGTCGGCCTGTTCTCCGGAGGGTTGGGCCCGGTGTACAGCTCGGCCGGTCTCGACACGGAGATCGGGAACGCCGTCGGCGGCGTGGCAGGGCCGTTCGTCGCGGCCCGGGTGGCTGCGGGATTCGTCCCGGTGCCGCTCACGAATCCGGAGGGGGCATCGATACCTCCGTTGAGCGTCGGTGCGCTCGGCTTCGACATCCCGTCGGTGGCCATCAACGGTGCGCCGGGCGGAGTCGTGCTGAGCGGCGACTCGGTCAACCTCACCGCGGCCCCGAGCGGAGGAACCGGCCCGTTCACGTACCAGTGGACGAAGGACGGATCGCCCTTCGCGACGACGCAGAGCATCACCGTCACCCCGGGGCTCGGTGACTCGACGTACGCAGTGACCGTGACCGACTCGCTCGGAGCGGTGTCGAACACGGCGTCGACGACGGTGCACGTCTACGACTTCACCGTCGCCGGCAGCCCGACGACCCAGCAGGTCCTGACGACCGGGTCGAACACGTACGCGGTCACCGAGGCGCTCGTCGCGGGCTCGGCGACCTCCGGACTGCCGACGATCGCGCTGTCGATGTCCGGTCTGCCGTCGGGAGCGGCCGCGAGCTTCACTCCCGCGAGCGGGAATGCAGGAGGGTTCTCGTCCACGTCGACGATCACGACGTCCGGCGCGCCGCCGGGGACCTATCCGCTCACGCTCACCGGCACCGACGGCCGGCCGTCGATCGGCGGGTCGAGATCCACGAGCCTGAGCCTTGTCGTCCTCACTCCCGCCCAGGCGATCCCGGCCGTGATCGACACGATCGGGAGCCTGCAAGGGGCAGGAGTGCTGAACCAGGGCCAGGCGAACTCGCTGATCGTCAAGCTCAATCACGCGATCGACAGCCTGAACACGAAGCCGGGCCAGCCGACCGCGTGCAACCAGCTGCAGGCGTTCGTCAACGAGGTCCACGCCTACGTGTCGGCGGGGATCCTGACGCCGGCTCAGGCCGACTCGCTGCTGGGCGGCCCGCTCGGGATCCTGGCGATCATGGCCTCGATTCCCTGCTGACCTAGCAGCATCGAACAGCATGTTGGAGGGCCCGCTACGGCGGGCCCTCCGACCTCTGGCGGGTCGGATGAGGTAACGGGTTGCGCCGAAATTTCGGGCGACACGCTCTGACCGCTGCGTCGAAGAGGACACCGCCGTCTATGACGCAACCCGTCGAGCGGATCTTTGCAACGAAGCCCTCCACAGCGAAGCAATCGGGCGTTCGGGATTCGCAGCGGACTCGTATGTCACGGTGACGAGTACCAGGAGCGATCACTCGGTCGCGTGGGCACCGGCAGGGTCATCCCGGCTATTGCCCGCGCGAACCCCTGGGATCGACCCACCTCGCTGTCTTATCCGCAAAGAGCGCAAAACCATCCGCCGGCCTGGTTTGCAGCAGTGGCTCAACGGCGAGGCGAAGTGCTAACGGATTCCTAACTTTTGTGGGAGGTCGATCCCCCATGGCGCAACGCGAAGCGCTGGAGACCTACACCCGGACGATCAGCACCATGAGCGAGGTCCTCGAGGTGCTGCGCGACGAACCCGACTCGGAAGGGAGCCTGACACTCCTCGCTGACCGCATTGCGATCGAACGCGAATGGGTGCGGGCTCTGATGGCTCTCGGCGAGGAGCCGTGCCGACCGCCCGGCTGGCTCCGCCGCGACGGCAGACGGCAGCCCCCGGAACGACAGCGGGCCGCTTGAGTGGCTCGGGCGGGGACCGGCGTCCCCGCCCATGCCGTCGTTCCGGCTAGTAGCCGCCTCCGCCGCCACCGCCTGACCCGCCTCCGGCGTAGAGGGCGAGCAGGACGATTACCGCGATCGCAAGCACGACTGCCGCGAGAACCAGCCAGCGGGTGCGACTCCAGCCTCCGACTCCGTGCCTGTGTGTCTGCCGTTCTTGGAACGTCACGAGACCAACTCCTTTGCCGACTACCACCGGTAGCCGGGGGATTTCGGCCGCTCACCTGATGAACGGTCTGCCTCGCGGATTGGTTGCGCTTCCAGGAACCTGCCCGGCGTTCGGTCTGGCGAGGGCGATGATCTCCGCGCGCAGGCGGGGAGTGACGGAGCGGCGCCGGAGTCGAACCGACCTAGCCGTGGGTTGCACGACCGTACGGGTTTTGAAGACCCGCTGGGCCACCGGGCCCGGCCGCTCCGCTCGGAGGCTAGCTGGCTAGTTGTCGCCTTCGAGGTACTGCGAGTCCCAGCCGGCGGGCGCGTATTTCTGGCCCGGCGCCGCAGCTCCGATCGCGAGAACGAGCGTGTCGTCGGCGCAGGCCTCGGCCGACCGTCTCGCGGCCACGTCCGAAACCCATACGCACGTGCCGGCAGGGGCATCGATCTCTTCGCCGCCGACCGTGAAGGTCGCGTGGCCGCTCGCGACGTAGTACAGCTCCGGCGCGCCGCTCTGGGTCTCGTCGTGCTCCGGGACGACGTTCTCACCGGCCGGGCGGCGGTACGCGTTCATCCCGAAGGTCTCGATTCCGAAGTGATGGCGGACCGGGATCCAGTGCGGCCACTGCTTCGACGCGATCTCGTCGATGTGGGCCTTCTCGTAGGCAGTCATGCGGCGAGCCTAATCCGCGGTCATGCGTGCGAACAAATCGTTGGGCGATAGGTCGGCGAGCGAGTCGAGGACGATGTCTGCGCCCGCCTTCTCGAGTCCGAGCCCGCGCGTCACCTCGTTGGGGATCGCGACGCAGAAGACGCCGGCCGCCTTCGCCGCGATGACGCCGTTGGGCGAATCCTCGAACGCGACCGCCTCAGAGTCGGCGACGTCGAGGAGTTCGAGCGCCTCGAGGTAGAGCGTCGGCGTCGGCTTCGCCCGGGCCGGATCGCCGTCGGCGGTGCAGATCCCGTCCCAGCCGACCGTCTCCTCGAGCCGCTCGAGGTGCATGTCCACCCAGGCGCGGGAGGAGCTGGACACGATCGCGCGCTTCAGCCCGTGCCGTCGGGCGGCGGCGAGGTAGTCCGCGATGCCGGGGCGCAGCTCCTCGGCCTCGATCAGGGCGATCTCGTGCGCGTAGCGGCGCTGGTTGAGCACCTCGCGCTCGAGCGGCTCGCCCACGAGCTCCTCGAGATGCGACATCGGATCCCAGGGTGCGTGCGTCGTGCCGACGAGCGTCGCCCACAGATCCTGAGGGAGCTCATGTCCGTGGTCGCGGTAGAGGAGCTCCCAACCCGCACGCGAGGCGAGCTCCGTGTCGAGGATGAGGCCGTCGAAGTCGAAGAGGAACGCGCGCACCGCCATGCGGGTGCAGAGTACGGACGTGGCGATCCTGGGCGTCGACGTCGGCGGCACGTTCACCGACGCCGTGCTCGTCGACGGAGGGCGGATCACGACGGCCAAGGTGCCGACCGCGGCGCGGCAGGAGGGGTCGGTGCTCGCTGCGGCGCGCGCGGTTGGCGCGGGAGACGGGCTGGAGCGTTTCGCGCACGGAACGACCGTCGCGACGAATGCCCTCCTCGAACGGCGCGGCGCCCGCACCGCGTACGTCGGCAATGCCGGCTTCGAGCATCTCCTCCATCTGCGCCGCCAGACGAGGGCACACCTCTACCGCCTCTGCGCCGATCACCCCGAGCCGCTCGTGCCGCTCGAGCGGTGCCACGGAGTTTCCGGCCGCCTCGGGCCCGCGGGGGAGCTCGAGCCGCTCGACCTCGACGCGCTCCCCGACCCCGGCGACGCGGAAGCGGTCGCGGTCTGCCTTCTCTTCGCGTTTCGCGACCCCGCCCACGAGGAGGCGGTCGCTGCGGAGCTGCGCCGCCGCTACCCCGGCGTCCATGTCGTGGCATCGCACGAGGTCGCTCCCGAATTCCGGGAGTACGAGCGCGCCTCCACCACCGCAGCCGACGCGTACCTCGCACCCGTCGCGGCGCGCTACCTGCGCGCGCTGGCGGAGGCCGCGACCGCGGCCGGGCTGCCGGAGCCGGTCGTCATGCTCTCCTCCGGCGGCGTTGTTCCGGCCGAGGAGGCCGCGGCGCATCCGGCGCGGCTGCTCGTCTCCGGCCCCGCGGGAGGCGTCGTCGGCGCGGGCATCGTGGCGCGGCGAGCGGGTTTCGAGGATGCGATCGCCTTCGACATGGGCGGCACCTCCCACGGACGTGTGCCTCCTGCCGGGCGGCTGGGCGGCGCGCGTCTCGGAGCGTGAGGTCGGCGGCCTGCCCGTGCGGCTGCCTTCAGTCGACGTGCACACGGTCGGCGCGGGTGGAGGCTCGCTCGTGCGGCGCGACGCGGGCGGTGCGTTGCGGGTCGGGCCGGAGTCGGCCGGCGCGGATCCCGGCCCTGCCTGTTACGGACGCGGCGGCGGCGCGACGGTGACGGATGCGAACCTCCTGCTCGGCAGGCTCCCCGCCGAGCTGCCCGGCGGCCTCGTCCTCGACCGCGATGCAGCCGAGGCCGCGCTCGACGGGATCGATCCTGCTGCGGTCGTCGAGGTGGTCAACGCCGAGATGCTGCGTGCCCTGCGCGTCGTCTCGGTCGAGCGAGGACACGACCCGCGCGACTTCGCGCTCGTCGCCTACGGCGGCGCGGGGCCGCTGCACGCGTGCGCGCTGGCCGAGGAGCTCGGGATGGAGGCCGTCCTCGTGCCGGCTGCCGCGGGAGTCCTCTCGGCGCTCGGATTGGCGGCGGGCGACGAGCGGCGCGACCGTGTGGTCTCGCACGTCCGGCCGCTCGGTGAGGTGCGCGACCCGCCGCCGGAGGGAGAGGCGGACCTCCGCTACCGCGGCCAGTCGTTCGAGCTGGCCGTGCCGCTGGGTGAGGGGCTCGCGGAGCGCTTCCATCGCGCGCACGAGGAGCGGTACGGCTACGCCGACCGGGCGCGGGAGATCGAGCTCGTCGCCGTCCGCACCGCAGAGGTCGTCTCCGGCCCCGACCTGGAGCTGGCGAGCGGCGAGCCGCAAGGCGTGTCCGGGCCGGCCGTGGTCGAACAAGACGGGTCGACCCTGTGGATTCCCCCCGGGTGGGAGGGGGCTAGGGATGGTCCATGCTGGGTCGTGACGCGTGAGTGACGTCATCGCACCAATCCAGCTCCAGGTGATCGGCGCGTCCCTGCGGTCGATCGCGGAGGAGATGGGCGCCGTCCTCATCCGCTCGTCCTTCTCCGCCAACATCAAGGAGCGGCGCGACTGCTCGACCGCGCTGTTCGACGAGCGCGGGCGGATGATCGCGCAGGCCGAGCACATCCCCGTCCACCTCGGCGCGATGCCGGACGCCGTCGCGGCCGTCATGCGCCTCGGGCTCGAGCCCGGCCAGGTCGCGATTCTCAACGACCCCTACACCGGCGGCACGCACCTCCCCGACGTGACGCTCGTCTCGCGCACCGGCCTCGGCTTCGCGGTCTCGCGCGCACACCACGCCGACGTCGGCGGGATCGAGCCGGCAAGCCTCCCCGCCTTCTCGCGCACACTCGAGGAGGAGGGCGTGATCCTGCCGCCGCAGCTCCTCACCGACGGCGTGCTCGAGCGCTTCGTCCGCGCGACCCGGCAGCCGAATGAGCGGCGAGGCGACCTCCACGCCCAGCTCGCAGCGCACCGTCTCGCCGAGACCCGCCTCGAGGAGCTCTGCGAGCGGCGCGGTCGCGACCGTGTCGGCGCTGCGATGGACGAGCTCCATGCCTACTCCGAACGAATGGTGCGGGCCGCGATCGCAGAGCTCCCGGACCGCAGCGGCGAGGCCGAGGACGTCGTCGAGGCGGTCGACGGCGATGTGCCGATCCGCTGCTCGGTCGAGATCGCGGGCGAGGAGATCCGGATCGACTTCACCGGAACCGCGCCGCAGTACCACGGCAACCTCAACTGCCCGCTCGCCGTGACGAAGTCCGCGTGCTATTTCGTCGTTCGCTGTCTTACCGAGCCCGACCTGCCGGCGTCGGGCGGCGCCTTCGCTCCGGTCACCGTGACCGCTCCTGCGGGCTGTCTCGTCAACGCGCGTCCGCCGGCCGCAGTCGTGGCCGGCAACACGGAGACCTCGTCGCGCATCGTCGACGTCGTCTTCGCCGCGTTCGGCGCGCTCGTGCCGGTGCCGGCCGCGGGCCAGGGAACGATGAACAACCTCGCGCTGGGCAACGACGGGTTCACGTACTACGAGACGATCGGCGGCGGGCAGGGGGCGTGCCCAGAGGCGGACGGCCCGGGCGGCGTGCACGTCGCGATGTCCAACACGCTGGCCACCCCGGCGGAGGCGATCGAGCTGGAGTACCCGCTGCGCGTCGAGCGCTGGGAGCTCCGGACCGGCTCGGGGGGAACGGGAGCGCATCGCGGCGGCGACGGCGTGGTGCGCGAGTTGCGCGTGCTCGAGGACTGCAGGCTCTCAGTGCTCGCCGAGCGGCGCCGACATGCACCGCCCGGTCGCGCCGGTGGAGCCGAAGGCTCCCGCGGCCGCACCTTCGTCAACGGCGAGGAGCAACCGCCGAAGCTGACGTGTCAGCTCCGTGCTGGAGACGTGGTGCGGGTCGAGACTCCCGGCGGCGGCGGCTACGGGAGGGCCGAGTAGGCTCAGGGCATGGAGCGTCCCGTGAAGGTCGCGTGCGTCCAGGTCGAGCCGGTCGTGCTCGACCGCGAGGCGACGCTCGACAAGCTCGAGCGGGTGGCTGCGGAAGCCGCGAAGGAGGGAGCCGAGCTCGTCGTCTTCCCTGAGACGTTCGTACCCGTCTATCCGTCGTCGAGCTGGGCGAAGGCGTTGGCCGGCTGGGAGGCTCCCGGCGCGAAGGAGACGTTCGCGCGGCTCGCCCAGGAGTCGGTCGCGGTCGGCTCGCCGGCCGAGCGGCGGATCGCCGCCGCGGCACGGGAGCTCGGGATCTGGATCGTCACCGGCGTCAACGAGGTCGAGGCCGAGCGGCCGGGGACGATCTACAACGCCCTCCTCTACCACTCGCCGGCGGGCGAGCTCGCGCTCCACCACCGCAAGCTCGTCCCCACCAACCACGAGCGCCTCGTCTGGGGCCAGGGCGACGGCCGCGGGCTCTCCGCGGTCGAGACCGGGTTCGGTCGCCTCGGCGGGCTGATCTGCTGGGAGAACTACATGCCGCTCGCGCGCGTCGCGCTCTACGAGTCAGGCGTCGAGATCTACATCGCCTCGACCGCCGACGACGGGGATGCGTGGCAGCAGACGCTCGTCCACATCGCCCGCGAGAGCCGCTCCTACGTCGTCGCGCCGGCGCACTTCCAGCGCGAGTCGGCGTATCCGGACGACTTCGCGCTCGCCGCGGAGATCGCCGGCGCCGGGACGATCGGCCGCGGCGGCAGCGCGATCCTCGCCCCCGACGGCTCGTATCTCGCGGGGCCGGCGTACGACGAGGAGACGATCCTCTACGCGGATCTCGACCCGGCGCGGATCCTCGCCGAGCGCCAGCGCTTCGACCCCGTCGGCCACTACAGCCGGCCCGACGTCCTCCAGCTCACAGTTCGCGCGGACGGTGCGACGACGAGTACACGTCCTTCCGCAGAATCAGCCCGTCCCTGAGCGGGAACACGTCGACCCCGTCCCATTCCTTCGAGCCCGTGGAGGCGGTCCACTCGCAGACCGCGAAGTCGTCGCCGACGCGGAGCGACCGCGTCGTGAACCCCAGCGTCGGGTTGTTGCGGAAGATCCCCGCGATGTGCTCGCGCACGTCCTCGGCGCCCTCGACCCGCTCGTCCGCCGTGTGGTTGTGGAAGACGACTTCGGGATGGTGGAGCGCGTCGATCGCGTCGAGATCCTGCGCGTTCCACGCGGCGTTGTAGCGCTCGATCAGGTCGCGGACGTTCATCACCGTCGGCGGAGGACTCTCGCATCTCCGACGCGCCGCGTCACGCCGTCGGCATCGAATCGCTCGAGATAGAGCTGCGCGGTCTTCCGGCCGACGCCGAGCGCGTCGCGGAACTGCGCGAGCGTGATTCCGTCCACGAGGACCGCGCGCGCCTGCTCGTACGCCTCCGGCGAGATCGCGAAGCCGTTCCCCACCCGCACGAGCCGGCCCTGCTCCTCGAGGAAGCGGGCGAGCTTCGCGTCCGCGACCCGCACCGGCTCGAGGCCCAGCTCGCCCGCGAGCGCCTCGGCCGCCTCCGCGCGCTCGCCGAGCTCGGCGGCCGATCCGGGCCTGTAGAGCTTCGCGCCGCGCAGCTCCAGGCCGAGTTGCGGAAGAACCGCCTTCGCCCACTCGGCTGCCGGAACCGGAACCCCCGGGTCGAGCGGATCGGCCGCGTCGATCGCGCGCTCGAGCCCGGCGCGCAGCTCGTCGAGCCAGTCCTGCGACCAGCGCCACTCCCCGTCCACCTGCACGGGCGCGTAGACGAGCGTCTCGCCGCGCTCGAGCGCCTCGAACCGCGCTTCGTCGGCGTGCCGCGGCGGCGCGGGGTCGAGAACGACGCCGCCGGCCACGGTCGTGCCCGCGCGCAGGACGACACGGTCGCCGCGCGCCGCGACGACGGGACGTGAGAGCCGGAGCTGGGCGAAGCGCTCGCCCGCCCGGGCGACGCGGGCGCCCGTCTCGGCGGTGCCGTGGTGGAGCATGACCCGAGGAGGAATCTCGCCGAGCGGCTCCAGCACCACGTCGAGCCGGAAGCTCGGGCCGAACGAGCCCGGAGTCACGAGCACGTCGCCGCGGCGCAGCTCCTGCCGCTCCACGCCGGGGAGGGAGACCGCGACACGCTGTCCCGCCTCCGCGCGCTCGACCGCCCGGTCGTGCACCTGGACGCTCCGCACGCGGACGCTCCGGCCGCGCGGCTCGACCCGCAGCTCGTCGCCGTCGCCGATCGTTCCCGACCAGAGCGTTCCGGTCGCGACGGTGCCGATGCCGCGCAGCGTGAAGGAGCGGTCGACGTGGAGACGGGCCGGGCCGTCCGACTCGTGCCGGGCTACGCGGGACGCGACGGCTGCGAGCTCCGTGCGCAGGTCATCGAGCCCGGCGTCGGTGCGTGCGCTCGTCGCGACGACCGGCGCGCCGGGAACGAGCTCCTCCGCCTCGACCCGCGCGAGCTCGAGCGTCTCCTCGTCCGCGACGTCGGCCTTCGTCAGCGCCACGACGCCGTGCTCGATCCCGAGGAGGCGCAGGATCGCGAGGTGCTCGTGCGTCTGCGGCCGAGCCCCCTCGCCGGCGTCGATCACGAGGAGGAAGAGGTCGATCCCGCTCGCGCCCGCGACCATCGTTCGCACGAACCGCTCGTGGCCCGGGACGTCGACGACGGACAGGCTCGTGCCGTCGGGCAGCTCGAGCGGCGCGTACCCGAGATCGATCGAGATCCCACGCTCGTGCTCCTCGGGCAGCCGGTCGGTGTTCTTGCCGGTGAGCGCCTCGACGAGCGCTGTCTTGCCGTGGTCGATGTGCCCCGCCGTGCCGACCGTCAGCGGCATGCCAGCACTGCGGCCGCGGCCTCGTCGACCTCCCCGTCCGTCAGCGTCAGACAGTCGAGGAGGAGTCGCCCGTCGCGGACGACGCCCACGACCGGCAGTTCCCCGGCACGCAGCGGCGCGGCGAGCGACTCCTCCAGCGCGCACGCGAAGCTCGGCAGCTCGGCGAGCGGCAGCGCGCCGCCGCCGACGCGGCCGACCGTCTCCTCGATCTCGCCGCCGGTCGCCGCGGCGAGCCGCTCCGCGCGCGCCCGCACCGTCGCGGAGTCCTGGGCGAGCGTGCGCAGGACCGGGATCCGCTGCGGAGCCTCGAGGTGGAGCAGAAGCGTGCCCTCGAGGGCGGCGAGCGAGAGCTTGTCGATCCGCAGCGCGCGCTGGAGGGGGTGGCGGCGCAGCCGCTCGACGAGCTCCGCGCGGCCGAGCACGATGCCGGCCTGAGGCCCGCCGAGGAGCTTGTCGCCCGAGAAGCAGACGAGGTCGGCGCCGGCCGCGAGCGACTCGCGTGCCGTGGGCTCTGCCTCGACCGGCGCGACGGCTCCCGAGCCGAGGTCGTCGACGAGCGGCAGGCCGTGGCGGCGCGCCACGGCGGCGACCTCCTCCAGCCGCGGCCGCTCCTCGAAGCCGACGACGCGGAAGTTCGACTGGTGGACCCGGAGAAGGACGGCGGTCTCCGGGCCGATCGCGCGCTCGTAGTCCGCCGCCCGCGTCCGGTTCGTCGTTCCCACCTCGACGAGGCGCGCGCCGGAGCGCGCGAGCACGTCCGGGATCCGGAAGCCGTCGCCGATCTCGATCAGCTCCCCCCGCGAGACCACGACCTCGCGGCCTTCCGCGAGGGCGGCGAGCGCGAGGAGCACGGCGCCGGCGTTGTTGTTGACGGCGAGCGCCGACTCCGCGCCGGTCAGGCGGCGCAGGATCGCGGCGAGGTGATCCTGCCGCGAGCCGCGCGCGCCCTCCGCAAGGTCGTATTCGAGGTTCGAGTAGCCGCGTCCGGCCTCGAGGACGCGCGCGAGCGCCTCCTCCGCGAGCGGCGCGCGGCCGAGATTCGTGTGGACGACCACGCCGGTCGCGTTCAGCACGCGCCGCAGCCGCGGCTGCCGGACGCCGGCGAGCTCCTCGCGCAGCCGTGCTGTCAGGTCTCCCGGATCCGCACCCGCCCGGATCTCCTCCCTTGCGCGGTCGATCACGGCGCGGGCCGTGTCCACGGCGAGCGGATCGCCGGCCTCGCGCGCGAGCTCGTCCACCGAGGGCAGGTCGCGGAGCTCCATCCGCGCGAACGCTACTGCGCGTCCGCCTTCCCGGGTGCATGCGGATCGTCGCGGCCGTTCCCGGCTGCAAACGCGTCGAGCACCGTCTCGACCGCGATCCGCGGGTCGTCGGTCAGGGTCAAGAGCGCGAGATCGTCCGGCGAGACCATGCCGTCGGCGAGGGCGCTGCGACGCACCCACTCGAGCAGCGGCGTCCAGTACGCCTCGCCGACGAGCACGACGGGGAAATGGAGCACCTTCCCGGTCTGGATCAGCGTCAGCGACTCGAACAGCTCGTCGGCCGTGCCGAAGCCGCCGGGGAAGACGCAGAAGCCCTCTGCCGCCTTCACGAACATCGTCTTGCGGGCGTAGAAGTGGTCGAAGGTCAGCGCGAGGTCGACATACGGATTCGATCCCTGCTCGTGCGGCAGCTCGATGTTGAAGCCGACGGAGAGCCCACCGCCCTCGCGGCAGCCGCGGTTCGCCGCCTCCATCACGCCCGGGCCGCCGCCGGTGACGACCGCCCAGCCCGCCTCGGCGAAGAGCCGCCCCGTCTCGCGCGCGAGCTCGTACGGCCGTGACCCTTCCGGCGACCGCGCCGAGCCGAAGCACGAGACGGCGGGCCGGTCGATCCGCTCCACGGCCTCGAAGCCGGAGAGGAACTCGCGGCCGATCTCCTCGGTGTGCCGGCGCAGCTCGTCGGTCCCGTGGTGCGTCTGAAGAAGGTCGCGATCGTGCATGGGCTAGAGCATCCCGCTGTGCCGGGTCGCGAGCATCGCACCGACGAGCGCTGCCGCGAGCACCGCGTAGAGCGACCCGATGAGGACCGCGCGCTCGCGTTCCGGCGCGAACGCGGCGACCGGCACCCCGTTCTCGAACCGGATCCGCGGCCGCTGCCACGTCTCGGTGACCGCACGCCAGACGTTGCCGCCGTCGAGAAAGCCGATGGGGAGCAGGTTGAAGGCGTTGAGGAGGAAGCCGATGTTGGCGAGCACGACGAGCCACGTCGAATCGCGTGCCGAGCCCGCCACCCAGGCCGCCGCCGCTCCCAGGCCGCCGACGAACGGCCCCGCGAGCGAGATGAGCGCGCTGCGCCACGGCGGGAGTCCCGCGTGGCGGACGGTGACGTAGGCGCCGATGAACGGAATGAACGTCGGCAGCGTGACCGGCACGCCTTGCCGCCGCGCCTCGGCGACGTGGCCGAGCTCGTGGACGAGGATGAGCAGGACGAAGCCGAGCCCGAACTTCCAGCTCCCGAACCAGAACGAGTAGGCGGCGAAGGAGACGAAGAAGGCGAAGAACTTCGCGAAGCCACCGACCACGACCGCGAGGCCGATGACCCGGTCCATGATGCTGCGCCGATCCTGTGCCTGAGCGCTCACGATCCTCTCCCGATCCATTCCTCGCCGCCGGCGTAGACCTCCTTCTTCCAGAGCGGGATCGTCGCCTTCAGCGTCTCGATCGCCTCGCGGCAGGCGTCGAGCGCGGCGGATCGGTGCGGCGCCGACACGGCGATGACGACGCTCGCCTCACCGATCTCGACGCGCCCGAGCCGGTGGTGCACGGCGACCGCGCAGAGGCCGTGCCGCTCCGTCAGCTCGGTCCCGAGCCGCTCGAGCATGGGCTCGGCCATCTCCTCGAACGCCTCGTACTCGAGGTGGCCGACGTCGCGCCCCCGCGAGTGACGGCGGACGGTGCCGACGAAGCTCGCGACCGCCCCCGCTTCGGGGCTCTCGACCTCGCGCAGCACGGCCGCGACGTCGAGCGGCCCCTCGACGAGCCGGAAGGAGCCACCGCTCACCGGCGGGATGAGCGCGACCTCGTCGCCGTCCGCCAGCGCGTGGCCGGGCTCGACGTACTCCCGGTTCACCGCGTAGAGAAGGCCCGCCGGCTCGTCGCCGAGGCCGAGAGCGGGCCAGACGTCCTCGAGGCGCGTTACGTCCTCGAGCTCGACTCGCGAGCGGCCGGCGCGTTCCCGCAGGCCGGCGAAGAGGCGGACGGTGACGCGCATCGGCGTGAGTGTGCCCGACGGCAATACTGGCCCGATGGGGATGTTCTTCCACGACCGGGGCGAGGCGCCGCCCGAGCGGCCCGACGATCCTGCCGTCCGGCGGGCGAACATGCGCCGGATCGGGCCGCTGTTCAAGCCGTACCGGCGGCGGCTTTCGCTCCTGCTCGGGCTGATCGTCGTGACCGCCGGGCTCGGGGTCCTGCCCGCCTTCCTGCTCCGCCGAGTCCTCGTCGCGATCGTCCGGCACGACACCGGCGCGATCTCGTTCAACGCGGGCGGGATGATCGTGATCGCGGTCGTCTCGGGCGGACTCGCGGTGATCCAGACGCTGCTCTCGAACCAGGTGGGCCAGCGCGTGATGCACGACCTGCGCGCCGCGGTCTTCCGTCACCTGCAGCGGCTCTCGCTCGCCTTCTTCACCCGGACGCGCACCGGCGAGGTGCAGTCGCGGATCTCGAACGACATCGGCGGCGTGCAGAGCGTCGTCACGAACACCGCGACGAGCATCGCCTCGAGCCTCACCACCGTCGTCGCGACGGTGATCGGGATGCTGCTCCTCAACTGGGAGCTGGCGGTCTTCGCGTTCGGGCTGATTCCGCTCTTCGCCGTCCTCACACGCCGGGTCGGGGCGGAGCGGCGGCGGATCGCGAAGACGACGCAGGAGTCGCTCGCCGACATCTCGAGCCTCGTCCAGGAGTCCCTCTCCGTCAGCGGGATCATGCTCGGGAAGACGATGGGCCGCGGCGACGAGCTCGCCGACCGGTTCGAGAGCGAGTCGCTGCGCCTCTCCGAGCTCGAGGTGCGCCAGCGGATGGCGGGCCGCTGGGTCATGGCCTCGATCCAGACGAGCTTCTCGGTCATGCCGGCGGCGGTCTACTGGCTCGGCGGCACGGTCTTCAGCCACTCGATCTCGATCGCCACGATCGTCGCCTTCACCACGCTGCAGACGCGGCTCTTCTTCCCCGTCGGCTCGCTGCTCGGCGTCGGTCTGGACATCCAGACCTCGCTCGCGCTCTTCGACCGCATCTTCGAGTACCTCGACCAGCCGGTGGACATCGACGAGAAGCCGGACGCCGTGGGGGTCGCCGAGGCCGGCGACGTCGCCTTCGACTCGGTCTGGTTCCGCTACGGGGACGACGTCTGGACGTTGCAGGACGTGAGCTTCGTCGTCCCCGCCGGGACGACGACCGCGCTCGTCGGCGAGACCGGCTCCGGCAAGACGACGCTCGGCTACCTCGCTGCGCGCCTCTACGACGTCGATCGCGGCGCGGTCTCGATCGGCGGCGTCGACGTCCGCGACCTCAGCTTCGCGGCGCTCTCGAGCCTCGTCGGCGTCGTCTCGCAGGAGACGTACCTCTTCCACGCCTCGGTGCGCGAGAACCTGCGCTTCGCGAAGCCGGACGCGACGGACGAGGAGCTCTACCGCGCGGCCGAGGCGGCGCGCATCCACCACGTGATCGCCGCGCTGCCTGATGGATACGACACGGTCGTCGGCGAGCGCGGCTACCGCTTCTCGGGCGGCGAGAAGCAGCGGATCGCGATCGCGCGGACGATCCTCCGCAACCCGCCGATCCTCGTCCTCGACGAGGCGACCTCCTCGCTCGACACCGAGACGGAGCGGCTCGTGCAGGAGGCACTCGACCGGCTCTCGGAGGGGCGGACGACGATCGCGATCGCCCACAGGCTCTCGACCGTCCGGGACGCGGAGCAGATCGTCGTGCTCGACCGCGGGCAGGTCGTCGAGCGCGGCCGTCACGAGGAGCTGCTCGCCGCCGGCGGGCGCTACGCCGCCCTCGTCAGCCGGGACGCGGAGCTCGAGCCGCCCGCCCTCGTCTGACCGCGGGTTCTACGATCCGTCCATGGCGGCAACCGGCGACCGGCGCACCGAGTCCGGCATCGAGTTGAAGCCGGTCTACACCGCCGGCGACGCGCCGCGCGAGCTCGAGCCGCCCGGCGAGTTTCCCTTCACCCGCGGGCCGTACCCGGACATGTACCGCGGGCGGCCGTGGACGATCCGCCAGTACGCCGGCTTCGGCTCGGCGGAGGAGTCGAACGCGCGCTACCGCTATCTCCTCGAACGGGGCCAGACCGGCCTCTCGATCGCGTTCGACCTCCCGACCCAGCTCGGCTACGACTCCGACGATCCGCGCGCGCTCGGTGAGGTCGGGCGTACCGGCGTCGCGATCGACTC
>JAICSH010000034.1 GCA_025936995.1 Thermoleophilia bacterium
CGTAGACCGCGTTGCGCTCGTCCTCGGGCATGTCGCCCCAGACCTTCTCGTCGTCGTTGATCAGGAGCAGGTACTGCATGGGTCCCTCCTCGGGAGTGGGTTGACGCCTCTACGACGAACGGGTCAGCCCGAATTCGACATCCTCGTCAGAAGTGTGAGCGCTCCGGCCTTGTCGAGGAACTCGTTGAGGTTGCCGCACTTGGGGCTCTGGACGCACGAGGGGCAGCCGCGCTCGCACGGGCAGCCGTCGAGGAGGCGCACGGTGTCGGCGACCCAGCCCTCGAACTGCTCGAAGCCGCGGGCGGCGATGCCGACGCCGCCGGCGTGCCCGTCGTAGACGAAGACGGTCGGCGCGCCGGTGTCGAGGTGGAGGTTCGTCGAGAGCCCGCCGATGTCCCAGCGGTCGCACATCGCCCACAGCGGCAGGATGGAGATGAGCGAGTGCTCGGCAGCGTGGAGCGAGGAGAGGAGGAGCGGCATCGCCTCGAGCCCCTCGAGCTGGTGCGGCCGTGGGACGAACCAGACCGCTTCGGTGTCGAAGGTCGTCGGCGGCAGCTCGAGCGGGACGGTGTCGAGCGTCGCGCCGTCCGCCACGGCCTTCTTCTGGTACGCGACGACCTGTTCCGTCACCGAGACGCGGCCGAACGAGAGCTCGAGTCCGAGCCGCCGTTCGACGCGCAGCGGTTCCTCGATCGCGGTCTCCGTCTCCTTCTTCGCCTGCGTGTACCAGTCGCCGTCGAACGGCTCGACGAGTGCGCGCCTTGCCTGGAGGTCGAGCTCGCGCACGAGGTATTGCCGGCCCAGGTGGAGGTAGACCGCGCCCTGGTGCACGGTGGAGTAGGCGCGCTCCTGCTCGGCGAGGCCGAGGACGTCTCCGCTCGACGCGTCGACGACGAGGAACGCGTCGGGCGAGGTGGAGCGGAGCGGCACGCGCGCAGCGGGTGCTTCCTTGCCGGCCCACACCCAGCCACGCGGCGTTCGCCGCAGCTCCGGTACATGCGGGGCCCGCTCGAGGGCCTCCGCGCCGAGCGTCGCGGCGTCGGCCTCGTCGACGGGAGCCTCGAATGCGGCCGCCGCGACGTGTCCGTCGAGGACGCGCGGGTTCGCGTGGTCGAGGATCGCCGCCTCGACGCGCCGCTCGAGCAGCGCCCGCGGCTCGCGCATGAAGTACTGGTCGAGCGCGTCCTCCGAGGCGACGAGGATCGCGAGGCCGTGGCCGCGGCGGCCGGCGCGGCCCCACTGCTGGCGGAGGCTCGCGACCGTGCCGGGGAAGCCGACCGAGATCGCGCAGTCGAGGTCGCCGATGTCGATGCCGAGCTCGAGGGCGTCCGTGGACGTCACGCCCAGCAGGTCGCCCTCCACGAGCCGGCGCTCGATCTCGCGCCGCTGCTGCGGTGTGTAGCCGGCGCGGTACGGCGCGAGTCTTGCCGCGGTGGCCGCGTCGAGCCGGTCACAGGCGAAGCGGTGGATGAGCTCGGCCGACTTCCGGCTCTTCGCGAAGCAGATCGTCCGCAGTCCGCGGCCGGCCAGGTCGGCGAGCAGCCGCGACGCCTCGCCGAGCGCGCTCGCCCGCAGGCCGAGCTCCGCGTCGAGCAGCGGGGGATTCCAGAGCGCGACCGTTCGCTCCGCGCGGGGGGACGCGTCGTCCTCGACGATCGTCGCCTCTTCTCCGGTGAGGGCGCGCGCGAGCTCGCCGGCGTTCGCGATCGTCGCCGAGGCGAGGAGGAACTGCGGCTCGGAGCCGTAGATCCGCGCGAGCCGGCGCAGCCGTCGCAGGACGTTCGCGACGTGCGAGCCGAAGACCCCGCGGTAGACGTGCGCCTCGTCCACGACGATGAAGCGGAGGTTGTGGAGGAAGTCGCCCCAGAGGTCGTGGCGCGGCAGAACGCCGACGTGGAGCATGTCCGGGTTCGTGAGCACGAGATTCGCCCAGCCACGGATTTGCCGCCTCCGCTGGGTCGGCGTGTCTCCGTCGTAGATCGCGGCGCGAACCGAGGCCACGCCGAGCTCCGTGAGCGACCGCGCCTGGTCCTGAGCGAGCGCCTTCGTCGGATAGAGGTAGAGGGCGCGGGCGTGCCGGTCGGCGTCGAGCGCGTCCAGGACGGGGAGGTTGAAGGCGAGCGTCTTCCCCGACGCCGTCCCGGTCGTGACGATGATGTTGCCGCCGCTGCCGGCCGCTCCGTATGCCTCGGCCTGATGGGCGTACAGCTCCTCGATCCCGCGTCGGGCGAGCGCTTCGCGTACCGCGGGCCGGAGCGAGTCGGGAACCGGCGCCGTCCGTCCTTCGCGGGCCGGCTCCGTCGTGAGGTGGGCGAGCTCTTCGCCGGTGAGCAGCTCGTCCCAGGTGGCGACGCTCACCGGCGCCAGCGCAGCGCGAGGCCGAACGGATACTCCCGCCCCGCCGGCTCCTCGATCCGCTCGAGACCGAGACCCGCGTCGACGAACGTCTGGAGGAACAGCCCAAGCGGCAGGTGCGTGGCGCCGACCCTGATCCGCACGCCCGACTCGCGCCAGACCCCCGGCGCCTCCGTGTACCGGACCTCGCTGCGGTACCAGCCGGGCTGGAGCACGGGAACCCCTCCCTCGGGGTCGTACATCGAGTGCGGGCCCACGAAGCAGGGATGGACGGCGAGGTGGACGAGCGGCGCACCGGGGCGGAGGATCCGCGTGATCTCTCGCACAACGGCTGCGAGGTCGTCGAAGTCGGTGTTCGTGAAGACGGAGATCGCCGCGTCGAACGACCCGTCCGCGAACGGCAGCGACGTCGCATCGGCGCGCACGGTGCGGACCCCTCGCTCGCGCGCCAGCCGCAGCATGTCCTCCGAGATGTCGACGCCGGTGACGTCCCAGCCCCGCTCTGCCAACGCCGCCGCGTAGCTTCCGGTGCCGCAGCCGACGTCGATCAGGGCGCCGGCGGGATCGCCGAGCAGGCGGAGGAGGACCTCCCAGGTCTCGCTCTCGAGCGGTGCCGGCTGGAACTCGGTGTCGTACCAATCGGCGATGCCGTCGTATCGCGCCCCGGTGCTCATCCCGCTATTGAAGCGACACCGCGCTCGTCCACGAGGACGATCTCCGCGGTGTCGATGCCTGAGAGGTCGGCGTCGCCCGGAGCGACGACCGCGTCGTAGCGGCCTTGCGCCTGCGCGACGACGTGTGCTCCCCGCTCCTGCGCCCGGATCGCGTGCGCGGGATCCGGCTCGAGCGCCTCGACCTCCCAACCCGCGAGCTCGAGGAGGCGAGCGTGGATGCCGGCGAAGCCGACCTCGAGCACGCGGCCGGGCCCGTCGCCGAGCAGCTCGAGGATCCGGGGGGTCGCAGAAGCGGCAAGGGCGGGAGGAAAGCGGCGCATCGGTACGCTCGATACATGACGGAGAAGCGAACCGGCAAGTTCCTGGGCATCCCGTACGACTGGCGAAGGCCGACGGCCGCGCGCGCCAGGTCGCGCTGGTGGAACGACGGCGACCCCCGCATCTTCACGCCGAAGACGTACGGCTGGGGTTACGACGTCAACGTCGCGCAGGTTCTCCGCCGCCTCCGCCTGCGGGGCTAGGCCGACTCGTCGAACAGCGTCAGCTGCATGCCGTCCGGGGCCCGCAGCCTCGCGTTGCGTCCTCCCCAGGGAGGGACGACAGGTTCGGCCTCGGCCGTGGCGCCGGCCGCGATCAGGCGCTGCACCGTGCCGTCGAGGTCGTCCACCTCCAACGCGATTCGCACCGGCCCGGAGACGCGGCGGCCGGCCTCGATCCGGTCGACGCTCTCCGCCTGCCGCTCGTCGAACAGCTCGAGCATGGCATGGCCGGCGTCGAGCAGGATGACCCTGCCGTCCTCGCCGCTCCAATCCGCGAGCTGCTCGAGCCCGAGCGCGTCGCGGTAGAAGGCGACGGCATCGTCGAAGTCGGGAACGGTGAGGACGACTCGCAACCTCCCGATGCTAGCCTCGGCTCACCGGGGTGCCCCGTCGGGGGCTGAGATCACACCCGTCGAACCTGATCCGGGTCATGCCGGCGAAGGGAGCGCATTTGATTCCACGCTGCATCACGATCGCGGGCTCCGACTCCGGCGGGGGAGCCGGGATCCAGGCCGACCTGAAGGCATTCGCCGCGGCGGGCGTTCACGGCATGTCGGCGATCGTCGCCGTGACGGCGCAGAACACGCGCGAGGTCACCGCCGTCCACGAGGTGCCGGCGCCGTTCGTGCGCGCGCAGCTCGACGCGGTCGCCGGGGACATCGGGATCGACTCCGCGAAGACCGGCATGCTCGGCTCCCGCGCGGTCATCGAGGCGGTGGTGGAGTGGCTCGAGGAGCATCCTTTGCCGCTCGTCGTCGATCCGGTCATGGTTGCGAGCTCCGGCGGCCGGTTACTCGAGGACGACGCGGTCGACGTTTTGGTCGGCCGGCTCTTCCGGCTCGCGACCGTCGTGACGCCAAACCTGCTCGAGGCGCGCGCCCTCACGTCTTCGGACGCCACGCCTGCTGAGCTGGCCGAGGCGCTCGTCGGGCTCGGCGCGCCCGCGGCGCTCGTGACCGGCGGCCACGGCGAGGAATCCGTCGACCACCTCTTCGACGGGAGCGAGCACCACGAGATCCCGTTCGAGCGGCATGAGGTCGCCGCCACGCACGGGGCCGGCTGCACGCATTCCGCGACGCTCGCCGCGCTACTCGCGCGGGGCCTGCCGCTGCTTGAAGCCGCTCGCGGAGCGGCGGCCGCCGCCTCGCGCGCGGTCGCGCTCGGGCTCTCCGAGATCGGTAGCGGCGAGGGCCCGGTGGACGTCCTCGGAGTGGGTGCGCGGTGACCGTTTCTCCGGGCAAGACGCTGCGCGACCTCCGCCAGCGGAAGCCGCTCGTCCACCAGATCACGAACTACGTCGTCATGAACGAGACGGCGAATGCGACCCTCGCGCTCGGCGCCCTCCCCGTGATGGCGCACGCGCCGGAGGAGGTCGAGGAGATGGTCGGGCTCGCGTCCGCGCTCGTCCTCAACATCGGCACGCTCTCGGAGCACTGGATCGAGGCGATGCTCATCGCCGGCCGCGCGGCGAGCGAGCGCGGGATCCCCGTCGTGCTCGATCCGGTCGGAGCCGGCGCGACCGCGTACCGCACGGACACGGCGCGGCGCATCATCGACGAGGTTCGTGTGACGGTTCTGCGCGGCAACGCGGGCGAGGTGGCGACGCTCGTCGGCGCCGACGCGGAGGTGCGCGGTGTCGAGTCGATCGCGAGCGGACTCGAGCCCGAGGAGCTCGCGCGCGAGGCCGGGCGGCAGCTCGGGCTCGTCGCGTCCGTCACCGGAGCCGTCGACCACGTCTCGGATGGTGAGCGGACGCTCGCGGTCGCGAACGGTGATCCGCTGCTCGCCGCCGTCACGGGCACGGGCTGCATCTCCTCGGCGCTCACAGGCTGCTTCCTCGCCGCGAAGCCGGAGGAGTCGCTGGAGGCGGCCGCGGAGGCGCTCGCCGCGCTCGGTGTCGCCGCCGAAGATGCCGCAGCGGGTGCGGCCGGCCCGGGCACCTTCCACGTGCGGCTCTACGACGCGCTGGCGGCGCTCGACCCCGAGACGCTCGACGGCCGGGCGCGGATCACCGAGACGTGACGACCCTCGAGGAGCTCGGCGAGCTCGGCCTCCTCGAGGAGCTCGAGCGGCGCGGGCTCGCCCGGGGGATCGAGCACGACGCCGCGCTGGTCGGCGGACTGGTCGTCACGCAGGACGCGCTCGTCGAAGGTGTCCACTTCCGTTTCGACCTCCTCGGCTGGCGCGAGCTCGGCGCACGGGCGGCCGCTGTCAACCTCAGCGACCTCGCGGCGGCCGGAGCCGACCCCCTCGCCCTCCTCGTGACGCTGGGCCTTCCGCCGGAGACCGAGCTCGACGACGTGCTCGAGCTCTACTCCGGCCTGAACGAACGCGCCGTCCCGGTCCGCGGCGGCGACACGACTCGAGCGGAGCACGTCGTCCTCTCCGTCACCGCGCTCGGCCGCTCGGATCGCGTCCCCGGCCGCGCCGGCGCGAGTCCCGGAGACCTCGTCGTCGTGACCGGGCCGCTCGGCGCCGCCGGCGCGGCGTTTCGCCAGGGCCGGCTGCCTCCGGTGCCGGATCGCCTCGGGGAGGGAAAGCGCCTGGCCCAGGCGGTCACGGCCATGCTCGACGTGTCGGACGGGCTGGCGCGCGACGCCGCGCACATCGCGACGCGTTCCCGCGTCCGGCTCGCGATCGAGCTCGAGCGCGTCCCCCTCGCGCCGGGCGCCGAGCTCGGCGACCTCGGCTTCGGCGAGGACTACGAGCTGCTCGCGACGACCCCGGACGCGCTGGGCTTCCCGGTGATCGGCCGCGTCGAGGAGGGCGACGGCGTCGGGCTCACGCTCGGCGGCGAGCCGTACTCACTCGGCGGCTGGGAGCACTTCCGCTAGCCACCGGTCGAAGTGCGCGCGAGGGCGCATCCCCACCACCGACCCCTGCGGCTCCCCGCCGGAGAAGAGGATCACCGTCGGGATCGAGAGCACGTCGTAGCGCGAGGCGATTCCGGGCTCCTGGTCGACGTTCACCCGCGCGACCGCGACGGGCAGCTCCTCGAGGATCGGCTCGAGCGCCTTGCACGGGCGGCACCAGGGCGCCCAGAAGTCGACGAGCAGAGGATCGCCCGCGATCGCAGCGTCGAAGGTCGCCTCGTCGAGCTCGGTCACAGCCGTCCCGTCAATGCCGTCAACCGTAGCCGCGGCACCTTCCACACCGCCTCGAGCACGATCGCGCGACTCATCTTCGACCGGCCCGCAGTCCGGTCGGCGAAGCGGATCGGCACCTCGACGACCCGGAATCCCCTGCGCAGCGTGCGATACGTCGTCTCGATCTGGAAGACGTAGCCGGCGGCGTCGATCCTCTCCAGGTCGATCGACTCGAGCACGCGCCGGCGGTAGCACTTGAAGCCCCCGGTCGAGTCGTGGATCGGCATGAGGAGAACCCGCGTGTAGATGGAGGCGCCGCGCGAGATGAGCCGCCGGACGAGCCCCCAGTTGGCGGTGCCGCCTCCCGGGACGTAGCGGGAGCCCAGCGCGAGGTCGGCGCCCGCCTCGACGGCTGCGATCAGGCGTGGCACGTCTGCCGGGTCGTGGGAGAAGTCGCAGTCCATCTCGAGCACGAGCTCGGCGTCGCCCGCGAGCACGTGCCGGAACCCGTCGACGTAGGCGCGTCCGAGTCCTTCCTTGCGGGGCCGGTGCAGCACCTCGACCCACGGCAGCTCGGCGGCCAGGCGGTCGGCGATCTCCCCCGTTCCGTCCGGAGAGCTGTCGTCGACGACGAGGACGCGCACGTCCTTGTCCGCGAGGGCGCGCACCATCGGTTCGAGGTTCTCGCGCTCGTTGTACGTCGGCAGGCAGACGACCGCCCCGGGCACGCTCATATCATCGCTTGAGTGCCGGAGCTACCACGCAACTCCGACGTCGCAGAGCAGATCGACCTCCTCGCCGACCTGCTCGAGCTCGAGGGCAAGGACACGTTCCGCGTCGTCGCGTACCGCCGTGCTGCGGCCCGCGTTCGCGAGACCTCGGGCTCCGTCGCGCAGCTTGCGCTCGACGGGAAGGCGAAGGAGCTGCAGGGAATCGGCAAGACGATCGAGGAGAAGATCGTCCAGATCGTCGAGCTCGGCGAGATCGAGACGCTGACGAAGAAGAAGGCCGGCGTTCCCCCCGAGGTCGTCCTCTTCATGCGCCTGCCCGGCCTCGGGCCGAAGACGGCGGCGCGGATCTGGCGCGAGCTCGGCGTGGAGACGCTCGACGAGCTGAAGGCGGCGGCCGAGTCGGAGAGCCTGCGTACACTCGCCGGGCTCGGGCCGAAGAGCGAGGAGAAGATCCTCGCGGCGCTCGCCTACCAGGCCGAGAGCCCGGAGACCGGGCGGTACCTCCTCGGCTCCGGCCTGCCGGCGGTACAGGCGGTCGTCGCGGCGTTGCGCGAGCTGCCCGCGGCGCTCGCGGTCTCCGAGGCCGGTTCGGTGCGCCGCCGGAAGGAGACGTTCCGGGATCTCGACATCATCGCGAGCGCGACGAATCCCGGCGAGCTGACGGGACACTTCGCGAAGCTGAGCTGGGTGGTGGACGTCGCGGCCCAGGGCGACACGAAAGCCACGGTCGTGTCGCGGGACGGACTGCGCTTCGATCTCCGCGTCGTCCCGCCGGAGTCGTTCGGCAACCTCCTCCAGCACTTCACCGGCTCGAAGGACCACAACGTCGCCATGCGCGAGGACGCCGTGCGGCGCGGGCTCTCGATCTCGGAGTACGGCGTCACGAACGTCGAGAGCGGCGACGTCTTCAAGAGCGCCGACGAGGACGCGGTGTACGAGTTCCTCGGCTACCAGCCGATCCCGCCGGAGCTGCGCGAGAACTCCGGCGAGCTCGAGGCGGCGCGCAATGGAGAGCTGCCGAAGCTCGTCGAGCTGCGCGACGTCCGCGGCGACCTGCACACGCACTCGCACTGGTCGGCGGACGGCAAGAGCACGCTCGAGCAGATGCTCGAGGGCGCGGCGACGCGAGGCTACGAGTACTACGCCGTCACCGACCACTCGCACTACCTCCGCGAGGGGAGACTGCAGGCGCAGCTCGAGGAGATCGAGAGCCTTCGCGGGCGGTTCCCGAAGCTGCGGATCCTCGCCGGCGTCGAGGCGAACATCCGCGCCAGCGGCGAGGTCGACGTGGCGGACGAGGATCTCGCGCTGCTCGACTGGGTCGTCGCCTCGGTGCACCAGGCGCCCGACTCGCGGCCGACCGAGCGCGTGCTCGAGGCGATGCAGAACCCGTACGTCGACTGCATCGGCCATCTCACCGGCCGCCGGATCGGGAAGCGGCCGGCGCGCGACGTCGACGTCGAGCGCGTGATCGAGGCTGCCCTGGAGACGGGGACGTTCCTCGAGATCAACGGTCAGCCGGATCGGCTCGACCTGCCGGACGTGCACGCCCGCGCGGCGAAGGAGGCGGGGCTCCGGCTCGTCGTCTCCTCCGACGGGCACGAGGTCCGCTCGCAGGCGTACGTCGAGCTCGCCGTCGCGCAGGCCCGGCGCGGCTGGCTGACGAAGGCCGACCTCGTCAACACGCGCACGTGGAAGCAGCTCGAGAAGCTGCGGAAGAGGCGGCCTTGACGGACTTCCGCGAGGACGGCGCCGCCGCGCTCGAGTGGGCGGCGCGCTACCTCGAGCGCGTGCCGGAGCTGCCGGTGCTCGCGCAGGTGCGCCCGGGCGAGCTGACGGCGAAGCTGCCGGCGTCGGCGCCCGAGCAGCCCGAGTCGTTCGCCGACGTGCTCCGCGACATGGACGAGCTGCTGCTGCCGGCGTTGACGAACTGGCAGAGCCCGCGGTTCTTCTCGTACTTCGCGGTCACCTCGTCGGAGCCGGCGATCCTCGCGGAGCTGCTCGCGGCGGCGCTGAACCAGGTCGCGATCGTCTGGCGCGCCTCGCCGGCGTCGACCGAGCTCGAGCTGCGCGTCGCCGACTGGGTGCGACAGCTGCTCGGTCTCCCCACCGGCTGGCACGGCCACATCGAGGACACGGCCTCGACCTCGACGCTCGCGGCGCTCATCGCGGCGCGCCACGTCACGGGCCGCGACGTCGTCGTCTGCTCCGAGCACGCGCACTCCTCGGTCGAGAAGGACGCGCGCATGCTCGGGATGGAGCTCCGCAAGGTTCCGGTGGACGACGAGCTGCGCATGCGGGTGGACGGCTACGACCTCGACGACGTCGCCTGCGTCGTCGCCACCGTCGGCACGACGTCGTTCGCCTCGGTCGATCCCGTGCGCGAGCTGGCGGAGCGGGCGCACGCCGCCGGCGCGTGGCTCCACGTCGACGCGGCCTACGCGGGCTCGTCGTGGATCTGCGAGGAGGAGCGCTGGTCGGCAGACGGCGTCGAGCTCGCCGATTCCCTTGTCGTCAATCCGCACAAATGGCTGCTCGTGCCGACCGACTGCTCCCTCGTCTGGACTGCGCGGCCGGACGAATGGCGTGAGGCGTTCACGCTCACGCCGGAGCACCTGCGCACGTCCGACGAAGCGTTCTCGCTCGCCGATTCGGGCCGCCGCTCGGCCGCCGCTTCCGGTCGCTGAAGCTCTGGGCGGTCCTGCGGTGCTACGGCGCGGAGGGGCTGCGGGCGATCCTCCGCGAGCACATTCGCCTCGCGGAGCTCTTCGCCGGCTGGGTCGAGGAGAGCGCGGGCTGGGAGCTCGTCGCTTCGCGCCGGTTCTCGCTCGTCGTCTTCCGCCGCGAAGGCTCGGACGAGGAGAACGAGCGGATCGTCGAGCGCGTGAACGAGTCCGGTGAGATCTTCATCACGCACACGAAGCTCGACGGGCGCTACGTCCTCCGGCTCGCGATCGGCAATGCGCGGACGACGGAGGCCGACGTCCGGCGGGCCTGGGACGTGCTCAACAGGGAGGCAGAACGATGATCGTGACGACCATGAACGACATTCCCGGCTACGCGGTCGACGAGGTGTTCGGCGAGGTCATGGGGTTGACGGTGCGCTCGCGCAACCTCGGCTCGCAGATCGGCGCCGGGCTCAAGTCGATCGTCGGCGGCGAGCTGAAGGGAATGACGAAAGCGCTCACCGACAGCCGCGGTCAGGTGATGGAGCGGATGATCGAGGAGGCGGAGGCGAAGGGCGCGAACGCGATCATCGCGATGCGCTTCGACACCTCCGAGCTCGGGACGGGGTGGACTGAGATCTGCGCCTACGGCACCGCGGTGCGCGTGCACAAGGCGTGACGCGGGCGGTCGTCTTCGACCTCTTCGAGACGCTCGTCGACTACGACGAGGAGACGTCCTGGGCCTTCTCCAGCGCGGCGGCGGAGCTGCTCGGCCGGGATCCTCAGGCGTTCCATGCGCTCTGGCGGGAAGGGCGCTCGGTCCGCGACTCCGGCCCGATGCTCCCGTACCTCGCATCGATCGGCCTCGATGACGGCGATGCCGAGCGGCTCCTCGAGTTCCGGCGACGCTTCTCTCTCGCGGTGCTGCGCTCGCCGCGCGAAGGCGTCCTCGAGACGCTGGAAGAGCTCCGGCGCCGAGGCATCCCTATCGGGCTGATCACGGTCTGCAGCGAGGACGTCGTGGAGGTCTGGGCGGAGACGCCGTTCGCGGGTATGTTCGGCTCCGAGGTCTTCTCGTGCTCCTGCGGCTACGTGAAGCCCGACGCGCGGCTCTATCTCCAGGCGTGCGAGGAGCTCGGCGTCGAGCCTGTCGACGCGCTGTACGTCGGCGACGGCTCGAACGACGAGCTCGCGGGGGCCGAGCGGGTCGGGATGCGGCCGGTTCTCGTCCATCGTCCGGGCCGGGAGCCGGCGTGGCCGGAGGTGCGCGACTGGCCGGGGCCGCGAATCACCTCGATCGCGGACGTCCTCTCCTTCGTGTAGCCGCACGCTCGCTAGCCGTCCGGGGTGGACGTGTCGCGTGGGGACACGTTCGTTAGAGCCGGTGGAGGAGCGCGAGGAACTCGGTCGGCGAGTCGACGACGACGTCCGCGGCGTCGAGCAGCGCTCGAGGCGCTTCCGCCGACGTCACGGCGACCCGTACCGCCACCTCGAGGCCGTCCAGCGCGGCGAACGAGTCGAGGTCGGTCGTGTCGTCGCCCGCCGCCAGCGCGCGCTGCAGGCCATGCTCCTCGAGCAGCCGCCGCACCGCTGTGCCCTTGTGCGAGCCCACCGGCGGCAGCACTTCGAGGATCTTGCGCCCGTACCGCGCGACGAGCCCCTCCTCGCGCGCGGACTCCGCGATCGCGTCGAGCGCGCGCACGGCCTCGCGTTCGTCGGCGCGGCCGCGGAAGTGGAACGCGACCGCGAGCCCCTTGACCTCGACGGCTTCCTCGGGCCACGGCGCGTCCGCCGCGAAGGCCGCAAGAGCCCGGCGCCAGCGATCGGCCTGCGGCTCGAGCTCGAGCCCGTGGGAGCCGACGCAGACGATCCGCTCCACCCCGACGCGAGCCCGCACGTCCTCGCCCGCGCGGCCGCTCACGACAGCCACGAGCGCGTACCGTCCGACGAGCCGCTCCAGCTCCGCCCGCGTCTCGGGCGGGGGCGCCGCATCCTCCGGCCGCTCGACGATGGGAGCGAGGACGCCGTCGAAGTCGAGGAAGAGTCCCGCCTCGCGCGGCTTCGCCGCCAATTCCGCGAGAAGATCGTCTGAACCGGCCACGCGGGCCTACGCTACTCCGCCGCTGGGCATAATCCGGTCGTGCCCGAACTCGACGAGCTCTGGATCCCGCTGGTCGACGAGCCGATCGGCGGCTTCGTCGACCGCGTCGTCCGCGACGACCCGAAGCTCGCCGCGCTCGTGGAGACGCCGCACCGCATCCTCGCGTTCAGGACGTTCGCCTACATCCGCACGGGGATCCTGCTCGGCCAGCTCCTCTTCGACCACGACGTGCCCGACTGGGACGGCTCCGAGAGCTGGGTCGACGCGCTGCTGCGCGAACCCGCGCACCGCGCCGCGATCGAGCGCGAGGTGCGCACGGTCGCCGAGGAGATCGCGAACGATCCGCGGTACGCCGACGACGAGCCGATCGCGCCCGACGAGGGCGCGCGCGACCGCTTCCGCGCCTTCGCGCGGGAGCACCTCGGTCGCAGCGGCTAGCCCCGCCGCCGGGCTACGTCTTGCTGCCGTTCCCCTGGTAGACGAACCCGTTTCCGCTGCCGAACAGCTTGCGGGCGAGGAGCCGGCGCACGGCCGGACCGGTGATCGGATTGAGGAGAAGGCCGAGCGCGATCCCGGCCAGCAGGAGCAGGCCGTTCCAGGCGGCGCGTCCGGGCTCCGGCGCCTGGCGCTTCACGTCCTGCACGCGGCCGGCGGCGCTGCGCAGCTCGTCGATCGCATTCCGTAGCTCGTCCTGGAGGTTCTTGTCGCCGGCGAGCCGCGACGCCGCGTCCGACACCTTGCGGCGGGAGACGAGCTCGTCGTAGACGGCGCGAGCCGAGCCGTACGCGTTGCGGACGTTGTCGCGGAGCTCCTTGTCGCGAATCGCGCGCTCGACGTAGGGCCGGGCGCTTGCGGCTGCGTCGGCCACCTTGTCCTTCGTGTTGATCATCTGCGGCCAGTCCTTTCCGTCGTGGATGGGAACCGTGCTCCTATCTTCTCGAAGTCGCCGGTCGCACGCGACCGTTCGTCCGGGAGCCGTTCGAGCTGAACGCGGCGTCGAAGACCTCGTCGATCGAGTCGACGAGGACGAAGCCCAGAGCTTCGCGCGCCTCGCGCGGGAGCTCCTCGAGGTCGGGCTCGTTCTCGCGCGGCAGGATGACGCGGCCGAGACCGGCGCGCTGCGCCGCGAGCACCTTGTCGCGTACGCCCCCGATCGGGAGCACCTGTCCGGTCAGCGTGATCTCCCCGGTCATCGCGACGTCGTCCGCGACGGGCGTCGCGCGGACGAGCGAGGCGATCGCCGTCGCCATCGCGATCCCGGCCGACGGCCCGTCCTTCGGGATCGCGCCGGCCGGCACGTGCAGGTGGACGTCGTGCTGCGCGAACCACTCCTCCTCGAGCTGGAGCTGCTCGGTGTGGGAGCGCACCCACGACAACGCCGCCTGCGCCGACTCCTGCATCACCTCCCCGAGCTGGCCGGTGACCGTGAGCTTGCCGCGACCGGGGTACGCCTGAGCCTCGATGTAGAGGACGTCGCCGCCGACCGGCGTGTAGGCGAGCCCGGTCGCCACGCCGGGATCGGACGTGCGCCGGCGCGTCTGCGCCGAGAAGCGCCGCGGGCCGAGCCACTCTCGCGCCATCCCCTCGGTGACGCGGATCTTCTCCTTGTTGCCGCGCGCCACTTGCACCGCAGCCTTCCGGCAGAGGTCGCCGATCCGCCGCTCGAGGCCGCGCACGCCGGCCTCGCGCGTGTACTCGCGCGCGAGCAGCCGCAGCACCGGGCCGCCGATCGCGAGCTGGCTCGACCGGAGCCCGTGCTCGGCGATCTGCCGCGGCACGAGGTAGCGCTTCGCGATCCCGAGCTTCTCCTCCTCGGTGTAGCCCGAGAGCTGGATCACGTCCATCCGGTCGAGCAACGGCGAAGGGATCGTGTCCACCGTGTTCGCCGTGCAGACGAACAGCGTCTTCGACAGGTCGAACGGCAGGTCGAGGTAGTGGTCGCGGAAGGTGGAGTTCTGCGCCGGGTCGAGCACCTCGAGCATCGCGCTCGCCGGATCGCCGCGGACGTCGGCGCCCATCTTGTCGATCTCGTCGATCAGGAGCACCGGGTTCATCGACTCGGCGTCTCTGAGCGCGCGGATGATCGAGCCGGGCATCGCGCCGATGTACGTCCGCCGGTGGCCGCGGATCTCCGCTTCGTCACGAACGCCGCCCACCGAGAGCCGCGCGAACTCCCGGCCGAGCGTCCGCGCGATCGAATGGCCGAGCGACGTCTTGCCGACTCCGGGCGGTCCGACGAAGCAGACGATCTGGCCCGCGGGATCCTGCTTCAGCTTCGAGACGGCGAGGTGCTCGACGATCCGCTCCTTCACCTTCTCGAGGTCGTAGTGGTCCTCGTCGAGGATCTGCCGGGCGCGGTCGAGATCGAGATCGTCCGGCGTGGTCACGCCCCACGGCAGCGTCGCGAGCCAGTCGAGGTACGTGCGGACCACGCCGTACTCGGCGGCCGCCGCGGGAAGCCGCTCGAGCCGGGCCAGCTCGCGGTCGGCGGCCTTCCGCACGTCCTCCGGCAGCTCGAGCGCGTCGAGCCGCTGGCGCAGCTCGTTCGCGTCGGCCTGCTCGGGATCGTCCTCGCCCAGCTCCTCCTGGATCGCCTTCAGCTGCTGCCGGAGGAAGAACTCGCGCTGGCCCTTCTCGAGCTCCGACTGCACCTGCGACTGGATCTTCGTCCCGAGCTCGAACACCTCGAGCTCGCGGTTGAGGATCTTCGAGACCGCACGCAGCCGCTCCTCCGTGTCGGCGGTCTCGAGGATCAGCTGCTTCTCCTCGGTCTTGAGGCGGAGGGTCGACGCGACGAGGTTGCAGAGGCTGCTCGGGTCGTCGACGTTCGCGGAGGCGATCTGGAGCTCCTCCGGGAGGTACGGCGCGAGGCCGACGATGCGCCCGAAGAGGCCCTGCGCGTTGCGGAGCAGCGCCTCGAGCTCGCGGCTCTCCTCCGCCTCGTCCGGCACCGCCGAGAACCGCGCGACGAGATACGGGTCGTCGGTGACGGGCTCCTCGAGCCGGACCCGGCGCAGCCCCTGGACGAGGATCCGCAGCGTCCCGTCGGGGACGTGGATCATCTTGTGCACGACCGCCGCCGTCCCGATCGCGTACAGCTCGTCCCACCCCGGAGCCTCGATCGCGGCGTCGCGCACAGTGACGAGCGCAAGCAGGCGCTCGCCCGCGACCACGTCGTCCACGAGCCGGATCGAGCGCTCCTGCCCGATCGCGAGCGGCGTCATCGAGTCGGGGAAGACGACCGTCTCCTTGAGCGGGAGGACGGGCAGCTCTGCCGGGATCTCGTCGGCGTCGGCCGGCACGGTCTCGGTTGACTCGATCTCAGTCATCGCCCAACGGCACCTCGAGCCGCAGCATCCCGGCGTCGTACGCCGCGCTCACGGCGTCGGCGTCCACGTCCTCACCGAGCTCGATCCGGCGTTCGAACGGGCCGTACTCGATCTCGACCTGGTGGTAGCGCGCGCCGGCGGGATGCGGGCGAACGCGCACGCCGGAGACGAGGAGCGCGGTGCCCGAGGCGACGATCCGCACCGCGCCGGGATCGACGCCAGGCAGCTCGAGGAGGAGATGGAGCGCGGGCGGGTCGTCGGTGCGGTAGCAGTCGCACTGCGGCACGAAGCCGTGCCGCTGCGTTGCGAAGCGGGGTACCTCCCAGAGCTCTCTGCGCCCGGTCATGGCCGGGAAATACCCCTTGCGGACTAGCCGGGAACCTCGGCGCGTTGCAGCAGCGACTCCGCGAGCCGCCGCGAGGCCTCGTCCACGAGCTCGCCCTCGAACCGCGCTGCGCCGGCTGCCGCATCGAGGATCCGCTTCGCGCGCGCCAGCTCCGCAGGGGACGGCGTGAACACGAAGTTGACGGGTGCGATCTGCTCCGGGTGGATCACCCACTTTCCGTCGTAGCCGTGCCCGAGCGCCCGGCGCGCCGAGAGGACGAGTCCGAGGTCGTCGCCGAGCCGTGCGTGCGGCCCGTCGAGCGCCTGCAGGCCTGCCGCTCGGGCCGCTGCCACCACTCGCGCGAGCGCGTGGTCGGAAACTCCGGCGCCGATCGTCAGCACCGGCACGCCGAGCGAGGCTGCGAGGTCGGCCGGGCCGAAGACGAGCGCCTCGAGCCCGTGCCCGGCTTCGGCGATCCGCGCGGCCTCGACGAGGCCGCGCGCCGTCTCGATCTGCGCTTCGAGGCCGATGCCGTCCGGGAGCAGCTCGGCCGCAGCGGACACGTCCGCGGGGGACTCGACCTTGGGGAGTACGACGACGTCGGGATGTGCCTCTGCCGCCGCGCGCAGGTCGTCCTCCCACCAGGGCGTCGAGCGCGCATTGACACGGAGCGCCGTCGTCCTTCCGAGCGGCCCGCGCCGCAGAGCCGCCACGGCCAGGTCGCGTGCCGCCTCCTTGTCCTCGGCTGCGACCGCGTCCTCGAGGTCCACGATCACCTCGTCGGCCGGTAGCGACGACGCCTTCGCGAGCATCCGCTCGCTCGAGGCGGGAACGGTCAGGCAGGAGCGCCGGGCGCGCGCGGGCACGCGCGAACGCTAACCCTCGCGAACGAAGAACGAGTAGTGGCGGCCCTCGAAGGTCGTCTCTCCCTGCGGCACGAACTCGAGCTTCTGCAGGACATGCAACGCGGCCACGTTGTCGGGATAGGCCATCGCGGTGAGGCGCTCGAAGCCGGCCGCGAACGCGGCCCGCACGACCGCTTCCGACGCCTCGGTCCCGACACCGCGCGATCTCGCGTCAGCCGCGACGACGCAGCCGAGATCGAGCTCGCGGCGTCCGTCGATCTGCTCCCACTGGAAACCGGCGAGCGCCACCGCGCGGCCGCTCTCCCGCTCGACGGCGGCCCAGAGGCTCATCCCGTCGTCCCGCTCGAAGCGGTCGATCTTCTCCTGGATCCAGTCCACAGGCATGTCGAGATCGGCTGCATCGTCCGGACGAAGCGCCCGGATGACGAGCCGTTCCGACTCGATCGGAAGCTCGATCCTCACCCGGCGGGCTTCTCCCAGACCGAGACGTGTTTCAGGCTCTCGGCCGTGAAGGGAGTGCGGTCCCAGCCGGACCAGCGCTCGCGCAGCGTCATCCCGGCGAGGCGCGCCATGAGGTCGAGCTCGCCCGGCGAGACGGACCGGAACGGGACGGAATTCCGCTCCCAGCGGCCGTCCACGAGCGTGAAGTGATGCGAGACGAACTCCTGCGTGCCCGGATGACGCTCGTCGATGCCGACGTGCGTGTCCGAGAGGTCGAAGACCTCGAGCGGCGCGAGGCCCGGAACTCCGACCTCGACGACGAAGCAGCCGCCGGGCTCCAGGTGCGCCGCCGCGTTCGCGAACACGCCGACCTGGCCCTCCTGCGTCGTCACGTTGTTGATCGAGTTGAAGACGACGTAGGCGAGCGAGAACGTCCCGTCGACGCGAGTCGTCGCCATGTCCCCGATTGCGACCGGGATGTCGGCGGTCTTCCGCCGAAGCTGCGCGGCCATGTCCTCGGAGAGGTCGATCCCCGCCACGCGGATGCCGCGCCGGGCGAGCGGCACCGCGATCCGGCCGGTGCCGATGGCGAGCTCGAGCGCGCCGCCGGCGGCCAGCGGCGCGAGGAAGTCGACGACCGGCTCGACCGGCATGTCCGCGGTCTCCGCGTCGTACCGCTCGGCGACGCGTCCTGCGAACCAGTCCTTCACAGCGGGAGCTCCCGCCGCACGCTGATCGAGATGTCGCGCGTGACGTAGCCGAGCCGCTCGTTCACCGCGCGCATGTTCTCGTTGCCGGTCTGCGTCCACGTGTAGATCTCGTGGATGCCATGGCGCGACGCCCACGCGATCGTCGTCTCCTTGAGGGCGCGTGCGACGCCGCGCCCGCGCCAGTCGCGACGCACCGTCGTCAGGGCGTTCTCTGCGCGCCCCGGCTGGTCCGCGTCCTGGACGAGGCCGGCCATGCCGACGATGTCGCCGCCGGCGAGCGCGGCGAACGTCGCCTCGGGCCACGTCACCCACTCCGACTCCCACTCCGCGGGCGTGATCTCGACCTTGCTCGGCGTCGGCATGTCCTCGAACGCCTGCAGCGCGAGCTCGTCGTACAGCTGCCGGATGAGACCGGGACGCTCGGCCGCCGTGACGATCTCGATGCCGTCGGGCAGTGCCGGCCACGGCTCGTCGGCGGCGACCGCTCGCACCTGCTCGACCTGACGGCCGGTCTCGGAGAAGCCGAAGCGCTGGGCGAACGCGAGCGCGCCTGCGTCCTCCACCATCGAGCCCACGGTGTCGTAGCCGGCTGCCTCGGCGTGGGACGCGAGCCGCTGCAGCAACATCGTCCCGATGCCGTTCCGGCGGTGCTCGGGCAGGACGCGCGGGAAGATCGAGCCGCCGCCGAGGTCGCTCTTCGCCGCGCTGCCCGAGCCGGCGAGCTCGGAGTCGCGGTACGCGAGCAGCATGAAGCTGCCGCCTGAACGGAGCTCGGCGACGGACGCCGCCCTCTCGTTCGGGAGCAGCGCCCGCCGCACGTCGCGCCAGAGCTCGAGCTCCTCGTCCGTCTCGGCGACGCGGAGCTCGATCATCCGGACCGCTTCAGCTTTCCGTGCCGCTTCGCGTGCCGTTCGCCGACACGGAAGATCGCCAGCCCGATGGGAGTGGCGAGGACGGCGATGATCAGCAGCGGCCAGACGTCCGCCCACGCGAGCCCGGCGCCGTGGACGATCGAGTTGCGGTCCCCGCGGATCGCGTACGTCGCGGGCGAGATCTTCGCGATCCACTGCATCCACTCCGGCATGACGTTCACCTGGTAGTAGACGCCCGAGACGACGAGCATCACGCCCTGCGCGACGAACCCGAGCTGCGCGCCCTTCTCCGGCGAGATCAGCGGCAGCACCGAGGTCATGATCCCCACGCCGATGAACGACAGGGACGCGAGCGCGAGCAGCGCGAGCGCCGCCCCGTAGTTCGCCTTGGGGGCGTGGATCCCGATGAACGCGGCGACCGCGAAGAAGAGGATCGCCGCACGGATTAGCCCGTAGAGCACCGCGAACGCGCCCTGCCCGAACAGGTGGACGAGGCGCGACAGCGGAGCCATGAACGTGTACTCGATCGTCCCTTCCCAGCGCTCCCAGGCGACCGTCTCGGTCATGAACTCGAAGATGATCCCGAGGAACGCCCAGATCGTCGCGCCGACGAGCAGCATCGTCGCCAGCGTGTTCTCGCGGCCCGGCGGCAGGTGCGCCGCGCGCGCGATGAAGACGATCGTGAGCGTGTTCGCGATCGTCCAGACCATGAACGCGAGATCCCAGAGGAAGTAGCGCTTCGTGAGATAGACGTTCCGCTCGACGATCCCGAACAGGCCCACGAGCTGGTTGCGCATCTCCAGCGCGACTGTCCCCGCTCCGGTCGTGGCAAAGCCACGACCTGCGCTCCTCGGCGGCTCCGTCGAGCCTACGCCGCTGCTCATGCGAACACCTCCCGGTACTCGTCGTCCTCGTCCTGGCCCTCGTTCTCGAACTCGCGACCGGTGGCGGCGAAGAACGCCTCCTCGAGCGTCTCGACGCCGAAGCGCCGCTTCACGTCCTCGACCGGCTCGAGGAAGAGCAGCCGGCCGCGATCGAGCAGCCCGATGCGGTCCGCGAGCGCCTCGGCCTCGCCCATGTCGTGGGTGCAGAGGAGGATCGTCGCGTCGTGCTCGGTCCGGACCTGGCGGATGAACTCCTGCACCTCGAGCTTCGAGCGCGGATCGAGCCCGGTCGTGGGCTCGTCGAGCAGGAGCAGTACGGGCGAGGTCAGGAGCGCCCGCGCGAGGGCGACCTTCTGCTGCATCCCGCGCGACAGGTTCTCCATCGACTCTCCCCGCCGCTCGGGCGGGAAGCCGACCTTGGCCAGGATCTGCGGAATGTCGACGCGCGTCTGGGACGGCGTCATCCCGTAGAACCGCGCCGCGTACGAGAGGTTCTCGGCCGCGGACATCTTCTTGAAGAAGCTCGCCTCGACCGAGACGCGGTTGACGAGCCGGCGGATCGTC
>JAICSH010000011.1 GCA_025936995.1 Thermoleophilia bacterium
CACACGCTCACGTTCTCGCTGATGTACGCGTTCAGCGAGAACTTCGTCCTGCCGCTCTCGCACGACGAGGTCGTGCACGGCAAGCGGTCGCTGCTCGACAAGATGCCCGGCGACCGCTGGCAGAAGTTCGCGAACCTGCGCTCGCTCTACGCCTACATGTGGGCGCACCCCGGCAAGAAGCTCCTCTTCATGGGCGGCGAGCTCGGCGAGTGGGAGGAGTGGAACGCCGAGGGGTCGCTCCACTGGAACCTGCTCGAGTACGCCGAGCACGAGGGAGTCCAGGCGCTCGTCCGCGACCTCAACGGCGCGTATCGGTCGACCCCCGCGCTGTGGGAGCTCGACTTCGACCCCGCCGGCTTCCGCTGGCTCGAGCCGAACGACGCGGCGAACAACGTCCTCGCCTTCGCGCGGCTCGGCGAGGGGGACACGCCCCCGCTGGTCTGTGTCCTCAACCTTTCGCCCGTGCCGCGGCACGACTACCGCGTAGGGATGCCGGTGTGCTGCCGGTGGCGGGAGGTGCTCAACACCGACTCGGCCTTTTACGGCGGCAGCGGAACCGGCAACCTCGGCGGCGTCGAGGCGGAGGCGGTGCCGTGGCACGAGCAGCCGTTCTCGGCCACGCTCACGCTGCCGCCCCTCGGCGCCGTCTGGCTGGTTCCGGAGTAAGCGGGCGTGCGTCGGTTGGGAGCCGTGCCGTGCGGCGACGGCACGGTCGAGCTTTGCGTGTGGGCGCCTCTATGCGAGCGCGTCGCTGTCCGCGCGGGCGAGGAGGTCGAGCTCGAGCGAGAGGACGGGTTCTGGGTCGGGAGGTTCACCGGCGACGACTACCTGCTCGCCGCGGACGACGAGGAGTGGGCGGATCCGTGCTCTCGCTGGCAACCCGATGGCGTGAGCGGCCCCTCGCGCGTCCTCGACACCGGAGCGTTCGCGTGGACGGACGACGGCTGGGGCGGCGTCGCGCTCGACGAGCTCGTGCTCTACGAGCTCCACGTCGGCACCTTCAGCGAGGAGGGGGCGTTCGACGGCGTCGTCCCACGGTTGCGCGACCTCCGCGAGCTCGGCGTCACCGCGGTCGAGCTGATGCCGGTCGCGACCTTTCCCGGCGAGCGCGGCTGGGGGTACGACGGCCTCTACGCCTACGCCGTCCATGCGGCCTACGGCGGCCCGGCCGGGCTCGCCCGCCTCGTCGACGCGGCGCACGCCGAGGGCCTCGGCGTGATCCTCGACGTCGTCTACAACCACGTCGGGCCCGGGAACGAGGCCCTGACCGCGTTCGGTCCGTACTTCACCAACCGGCACGAGACGTTCTGGGGCGACGCGCTCGACTTCACGCAGCGAGGCGTGCGGGAGTGGGCGATCCAGAACGCAGAGCAATGGGTGCGCGACTTCCACGTCGACGGGCTGCGGCTCGACGCGGTGCATACGATCTTCGACGACTCGCCGCTCCACGTCTGCGCCGAGCTGAAGCAGCGCGTCGGGGACGCGCTCGTCATCTCCGAGATGACCGTGGACGACTGGCGGCCCGTGGACGACTGGGGCCACGATGCGCAGTGGGCCGACCGCTCGCACCACGAGCTGCACGTCCTCCTTACCGGCGAGCGCGACGGCTACTACGCCGGCTACGGCTCCGTGGCCTCGCTCGCCGAGGACCTGCGCGGTCGCGGCCGAGATCCGCGCCGGAGCGTGGTCTGCGCGCAGAACCACGACCAGGTCGGCAACCGCGCGCTCGGCGACCGGCTGCCGGACGACGCGCTCCGCGTCGCCGCCGCTGTCACGCTCTTCTCGCCGTGCACGCCGCTCCTCTTCATGGGCGAGGAGCACCTCGAGACGGCGCCGTTCCAATTCTTCACCGACCACGTGGATCCGGCGATCGCGGAGGCCACGCGCGAGGGCCGCCGCCGGGAGTTCGAGGCGTTCGAGGCGTTCGCCGGCGAGGAGGTGCCCGACCCGCAGGCGCTCGAGACCTTCCTCCGCTCGAAGCTTCACCCGCGCGAGCCGGACCCGCTCTACCGCGAGCTGCTCGCCCTTCGCCGCGAGCTGCCGCGCGAGCTGGAGGCCGAGGCGGACGAGCAGGCGAAGGTGCTGCGGCTGCGGCGCGGAGACGCGACGCTCGTCGCCGACTTCGGCCGGCGACGCGTGGGATTCTGCAGCCGATGAAGGTGTGGCCAGGAACGCCGTTCCCGCTCGGCGCGACGTGGGACGGGGAAGGGACGAACTTCGCGCTCTTCTCCGAGCACGCCGAGCGCGTCGAGCTCTGCCTCTTCGACGGCGATCGCGAGACGCGGGTCGAGCTGCGCGAGCTCACGTCCCACAACCGGCACTGCTACCTCCCCGGCGTCGGGCCAGGGCAGCGGTACGGCTACCGCGTCCACGGTCCCTACGACCCGGCCGCGGGCCACCGCTTCAACCCGAGCAAGCTCCTGATCGACCCGTACGCGAAGGCGATCGAGGGCCCGGTCGACTGGGACCGGGCCAACGTCCTCCCGTACATCCCGGGTACGGCCGAGGACGCCGACCTCGAGCTCGACGACGAGGACGACGCCGACGCCGTCCCCAAATGCGTCGTCGTCGACAACAGCTTCGACTGGGAGGACGACCGGCCGCCGCAGACCGCCTGGAACGACACCGTGATCTACGAGGTGCACGTGAAGGGCTTCACGCGGCGACACCCTGAGATCCGCGACGACCTCCGCGGCAGCTACGGCGCGCTCGCAGCGGAGCCCGCGCTCGACTACCTGCGCGAGCTCGGGATCACGGCGGTCGAGCTGCTCCCCGTCCACCACATCGCGGACGAGGGATTCCTCCACGATCGCGGTCTCTCGAACTACTGGGGCTACTCCTCGATCGGCTACCTCGCACCGCATGCGCTCTACTCCTCGACCGGCACGCACGGCGAGCAGGTGCGCGAGTTCAAGGGACTCGTGAAGGCGCTGCACCGCGCGGGGATCGAGGTAATCCTCGACGTCGTCTACAACCACACGGCCGAGGGGAATCACCTCGGGCCGATGCTCTCCTTCCGCGGCATCGACAACCGGAGCTATTACCGCCTCATGCCCGACAGCCCGCGCTTCTACATGGACTTCACGGGCACGGGCAACTCGCTCAACCCGGTTCATCCCTCGGTGCTGCGGCTGATCATGGACTCGCTGCGCTACTGGGTGCTCGAGTGCCACGTGGACGGGTTCCGCTTCGACCTCGCCTCGGCGCTCGCGCGGGAGTTCTACGACGTCGACCGGCTCTCGGCATTCTTCGACACGATCCACCAGGACCCGGTGCTCTCGCAGGTGAAGCTGATCGCCGAGCCCTGGGACGTCGGGCCCGGCGGCTACCAGGTGGGCAACTTCCCCATCCTCTGGGCGGAGTGGAACGGGAAGTACCGCGACTCCATGCGGGACTTCTGGCGCGGGCAGGGCAGCGTCGGCGAGTTCGCGCAGCGGTTCACGGGCTCCTCCGACCTGTACGGCGAGGACGGCCGGGATCCCTTCGCCTCGATCAACTTCATCACGGCCCACGACGGCTTCACGCTGCACGACCTCGTCTCCTACAACGACAAGCACAACCAGGCGAACCTCGAGGACAACCGCGACGGGACCGACGACAACCGCTCCTGGAACCACGGAGCCGAAGGGCCGACCGACGATCCCGCGGTCCTCGCCCTGCGGGCGCGGCAGCTGCGGAACTTCCTCGCGACGCTGCTGCTCTCGCAGGGCGTCCCGATGCTCCTCGGCGGCGACGAGCTCGGACGCACCCAGGGCGGAAACAACAACGCCTGGTGCCAGGACAACGAGATCTCGTGGTTCGACTGGGAGGGCGCCGACCACGAGCTGCTCGAGTTCGCGCGCCGCGTGATCGCCCTGCGGCGGGAGCATCCCGTCTTCCGGCGGACGTCGTTCCTGACGGGCACCGCGGGCGAGAGCGGGCTGCCCGACGCGTGGTGGTTCAGGCCCGACGGGCGCCGGATGACGCAGCGGGACTGGACCAATCCCGACGCGCGGACGCTCGGCGTCTTCCTCAACGGCGGGGAGATCCGGGAGCGGACTCCGCACGGCGAGCCGATTTGGGGCGAGTCGTTCCTCCTCGTCTTCAACGCCCACTACGAGCCGGTCGTCTTCACGCTGCCCACGCGCCGCTTCGGCGCGCGCTGGGAGATCGAGCTTGCCACCGGCGACGCGCCGGATGGGGTGCTCGGCGCGAGGGCTCTCGTCGCGGTGCAGGAGCACTCCCTCCTCCTGCTCCGACGCGTCTGAAAGCGACACGTCCGGAACCAGGTTCCGGACGTGTCGGGAAAGGACGGGCTGTGGCTCAGCTTCGTTGCACCTACAGGATCCAGCTCACGCCCGGGCTCGGTTTCCGCCGCGTGCGCGAGGTCGTACTCCCGTACCTGCGCGACCTCGGGGTCTCGCACCTCTATCTCTCGCCCGTGCTGCAGGCGCGGCGGGAGTCGACGCACGGGTACGACGTCGTCGACCCGACGCGCATCTCCGCAGAGCTCGGCGGCGAGGAGGAGCTCCGCGCGCTGTGCAGGGCGACGGGGGAAGCCGGCCTCGGGACGATCCTCGACGTCGTGCCGAACCACATGGCGACCTCGGAGGAGGAGAACCGCCTCTGGCGAGATCCGGAGCTCCGTGCGCGCTTCTTCGACTGGGATCCCGAAACCGGCTGGTACCGCCGCTTCTTCGACGTCGGCGAGCTCGCGGGCCTGCGCGTCGAGGATCCGGACGTCTTCGAGACGACACACGCGAAGGTGCTCGAGCTCGGGGACGCAAACCTCGTCGACGGGCTCCGGATCGACCATCCCGACGGGCTCGCGAACCCGCGCGAATATCTCGACCGCCTGCGCGAGCGCGGCGTCGAGCGGATCTGGGTGGAGAAGATCCTCGAGCCGGGCGAGCCGCTGCGCGCCGACTGGCCCGTCGAGGGCACGACCGGCTACGAGTTCGCGAACGACGTCACGGCGCTCTTCGTCGACCCCGCCGGCGAGGGGCCCCTGACCGACCTCTACGCGGGGCTGACCGGCGAAACGCGGCCGTTCGCCGAGGCGGCGCACGAGGCGAAGCTCGAGGTCGCGCGTACGACGTTCGCGCAGGAGTTCGAGCGGCTCCGCGCCCTCCTTCCGCGCGACGGGCTCGAGGAGGCTGCGGCCGCGCTCCACGTCTACCGCACGTACGTCGAGCCCGGGCGAGTCGACGACGAGGACCGCAAGGCGTGCGCTGTCCTACCCGAGGAGCTGAGCCGCATCGTCCTCGGCTTCGAGCACGCCGAATTCGTCACGCGCTGGCAGCAGACGACCGGGCCGGTGATGGCGAAGGGCGTGGAGGACACGGCGTTCTACCGCTGGTTCCGCCTCACGGCTCTGAACGAGGTCGGCGGCGATCCCGACCGGTTCTCGCTCTCGCCCGAGGCCTTTCACCGCGCAGCGCTCGAGCGGCTCGAGCGGCATCCGCGCACGCTCCTCGCCTCCCAGACGCACGACACGAAGCGCGCCGGCGACGTCCGCGCGCGCATCGGCGCCCTCGCGGCGATTCACGAGGAGTGGGGCGAGCGAGTCAAGGTGTGGCACGCCGTCACCGGCGGCATGGACGACCCGAACGAGGAGTACCTCGTCTGGCAGACGCTCGTCGGGGCCTGGCCGATCGTGCCGCGGCGCCTCGAGCTCTATCTCGAGAAGGCGCTGCGGGAGGGAAAGCGCACGACGAGCTGGCTCGACCCGGACGATGCGCACGAACGGCGGGTGATGGAGTTCGTGCGGAGCCTCTACTCGAACCACGAGTTCCTCGACGACTTCGAGCCGTTCGCCGCGCGGGTCGCCCGAGCGGGCGAGCACGCCTCGCTCGGCGCCCTCCTGCTCCGCCTGACGAGTCCCGGCCTGCCCGACATCTACCAGGGAGACGCGCTCTGGTCGCTCAACCTCGTCGACCCCGACAACCGGCGCCCGGTCGACTGGGCGGCGCATGCCGCCGTCGTGCGCGAGACCTCCCCGGACCGGCGGACGATGAAGGCGCACCTGATCCGGCGCGTTCTGCGCCTGCGCGCCGAGCGCCCCGAAGCGTTCGACGGCGAGTACGAGCCGCTCGATCTCGGTCCCGACCGCGTGGGTTTCGTGCGCGGCGGCGCGATCCGTGTCGTCGTCCCGCTGCGTTTCGGCGACCGGGCCGACGGCGGTGATCGCGACCTGCTTCCCGAGTACGACCAGGAGCTGAGCCTCCTCCGCTGAACCACCAGCCGCTCAGCCCGGCGCCTTCACCGCAGGGGATCCGGGAAGACGCCGGACCGGGCTGGCCGCGGCCCGCCATAGCGGCCGAGCCGGGAGGGGTTCGATGCAAAACGTATCGAACCACGAAATGATTAAAAGCTTCTAAGAGCCTGCTCAAGTCTTCAGCGAGTCCACGCGGGCGGCGCCGTCGAGACTCAAGCGCACCAGCGCGCCGCCGCCGTCGGCGTTCTCGGCCTCGACCGTCCCGCCGTGAGCCTCGGCCACCTCGCGGACGATCGCCAGCCCGAGCCCCGCGCCCGGCATCGCCCGCGCCGCGGCAGACCGGTAGAAGCGCTCGAAGACCAGCGGCCTGTCCTCCTCCGCGAACCCGGGACCGTGGTCACGCACGCGCAGCTCGCCCTGCGCGAGCGAGACCTCCACCGCATTCCCGTCGCCGCTCCACTTGCCGGCATTCTCGAGCAGATTCCAGACCGCGCGCTCCATCCGGTCGCGGTAGCCGTCGACGATCGTCGGCTCGAGACTCCCCTCCTCCCAGGTGATGCCGGGGAAGCGGGTGCGCGCCCGCTCGAGGACGTTCTCCACGAGCTCATCGAGCTGGAAGGGCTCATTCTCCAGGTGCCCGCCGCTCGTCGTGAGCTCGAGCAGCCCGGCGATGAGCGTCCGCATCTCCTGCGACTCGCGGTGGAGATCGTCGAGCAGCCGGCGGCGCTGCTCCGGTTCGAGCTCCATGTCGCCGCGCAGGACGTCGATGTTCGTCTGCAGGCTCGTCAGCGGCGTGCGCAGCTCGTGGGACGCGTCGGCGACGAAGCGTCGCTGCCTGTCGAGAGACTCGTCGAGCGAGCCGAGCATCGTGTTGAACGCGGCGCCGAGCCGCGCCAGCTCACCGCGACCTCCTTCCGGGACGCGCTCGCTGGGCTCGCCGGTCTCGGAGATTCGCTCGGCTGCCGCGGTCAGCCGGCGCACCGGCGCGAGCGTGGCGCCCGAGACAAGGGCGGCAATGCCGGCGGAGACGGCGATGCCGCCGAGGGAGACGAGGATCAGGACCAGCCGCAGCCGATCGAGATCGCGGGCGATGTAGCTGATGTCGCGGGCGACCACCACGGCCCCGCCCGTGACCGGCAGCACCCGTTCGCGCGAGTGGAGTACGAACTTGCGGCGGTCACTGATCCGGAAGGCGGTGAGCGTGGCGTTGCGAAAGAATCCCGGTCGCCGGCCGTCGGCGACTGCCTGGATCTTCGCGTCGATGGGGAGCTGGTCGCTGTCCGAGGTGCGCTCGCCGTCGGGCAGGACCTTCGCGATGAAGTCCTGCTGGAAGGGATTCAGCCCTCGGTAGTTCTGATCCGGATTCTTCGCGTGCTGGGTGAGCTGGGCGTCGACCTGCGAATAGAGCTGGTGCCGCATCAGGAAGTACGTTGCCGTCGAGACGAGCGCGACGACCACTGCGACGACGCCGGCGGCCACGAACGTGAGGCGAGACTTGAGGCTCACGGCTCGCGCAGCACGTACCCCGTGCCGCGGACGGTGTGGAGCAGGCGCTCCTCGTCCTCCGCCTCCGTCTTGCGCCGCAGATACCCGACGTAGACGTCGAGCGCGTTCGAGGAGTGGCTGAAGTCGTAGCCCCAGACCCGCTCGTAGATGAGCGAGCGCGGCAGCACCTGGCGGGGGTTGCGCATGAACAGCTCGAGGAGGTGGGCCTCCGTCGTCGTGAGCTCGAAGCGGCGGCCTCCCCGGCGGGCGTCCATCGAGCCGAGGTCGAGCGTCAGGTCGGCGAAGCGCAGCACCGCCCCCGGCTCCTCCGGCTTCGAGCGGCGGAGGAGCGCGCGCAGGCGGGCGAGCAGCTCCTCGAGGTCGTACGGCTTCGGCAGGTAGTCGTCCGCCCCCGCGTCGAGGCCCTCGACCCGGTCACCGACCGCGTCGCGGGCGGTGAGGAGAAGGATCGGGATGCGGTTCCCCTGCCGGCGAAGGCGGCGCGTCACGTCGAGGCCGTCGAGCCCGGGCATCATCACGTCGAGCACGACGGCGTCCGGCGTGCGTGCGTCGACCGCCGTCAGTGCGGTGTCTCCGTCCGAGGCGAGCGCGACCTCGTAGCCGTGCAGCTCGAGCGCGCGCTCCAGCGCCTCGCGCACCGCTCGGTCGTCGTCGGCCACCAGAACGAGCATTTCGTCTCTAAGTTTGCCGTCGGAGGTGAGAGGCCGCTAAGCGGCCGGCAGATCGACGACGAACGCGGCGCCCTCGCCCGGCTCCGACCGCACGGTGAGGCTGCCCCCCATCCGCGAGACGAGCTCGCGCGAGATGAAGAGGCCGAGACCGCTTCCGCCGACTCCGCGCGTGAGCGCCGGATCGAGGCGGTAGAACTTCTCGAAGATCCGCTCCTGCTCGCCCCTCGGGATGCCGAGACCGCCGTCGCGCACGGTCAACCGGACGCGGCCCGCTCCTCCCGTGAGCTCGACCGACACGTCCCCGCCGTCGGGCGAGTACTTGATCGCGTTGTCGAGGAGGTTGACGAGCACCTGGCGGAGCTTGTCCTCGTCCGCGAGCGCCACCGCGCGGCCGCCGTTCTGCTCGAGCCGCAGCTCGACGCCCTCCGGCGCGCGGAGGCGGGCCGAGTCGAGCGCGCTTTCGGCGAGCGGCCTCAGGTCGGTCGCCGAGGTCGACACGTCCACGCAGCCTTCCTCGAGCTGGCCGGCGAGGAGGATCTGCGAGACGATCGCCGTCAGCCGCTCGGTCTCGCTCACGATGATCTCGAGGAAGCGGTCGCGCTGCTCGGCCGGGATCTCGATGTCGGTGCGGCGCAAGGTGCGAGCCGCGCCGTACACGGCGGCCAGCGGCGTGCGAAGCTCGTGCGAGGCGGTCGCGACGAAGTCGCTCCGCGCGCGCTCGAACGCCTGCTCGTCGCTCACGTCGCGCAGCGCGTAGACGACGCCCTCGTCGAAGGCGACTCCCGTCACCGCCACCCAGCGGTCGCCCGCCGCGGTCTCGATCGGCACCGTGACCGGGCGGGCACGCTCGGGCGTCTCCGCGTCGGCGAGCTCGGCCAGCCGGGTGAGCTCTTCCCAGGCAGGGAGGACCTCGACCGGCACTCTCCCGGTCACGTCCGACTCCCGGACTCCGGTGATCGCCGCGGCCGCGGAGTTCCAGAAGCGCACGCGCCCGTCCTCGTCGAGCAGAACGACGCCGTCGCCGACGTAGGCGAGCGCGAGCGCGGCCTCGGCGCGACGCTCGGCCTCGCGGTAGAGCCGCGCGTTCTCGACGGCGATCGCGGCCCGGGCGCTGAGCTGCTGACCGAGGGCGAAGTCCGCATTGTCGAACTCACGGTGCTCGGCGATGAGGGTGAGCGCGCCGAACGTCCGCTCGCCGGCGCGGAGCGGGAGCATGATCGCGCTGCGGATGGAGATGTGCTCGAGCGCGGCCGCCGCCTCCGGGTCGCGGCGCGCCGCCTCGTCGATCAACTCGTGCGGCACCTGACGGAGGAACTCGGGCTCGCCCGTCCTCATGACGCGGGCGGTGAGGTCGAAGTCGTCGTCGATCCGTGTCGGCCGCGTCCTGGCGCGCACCTCCTCCGCCCACTTCTTGCGTTCCGGATCCGGGTGGGCGACGACGAGGCCCTCGATCTCGCCCGTCTCCTCGACGAGCACGTCGATCGCGCACCAGTCGGCGAGCCGCTCCACCGCGAGCGATGCGAGCGACTCGAGAGTCCGCTGCAGGTCGAGGGAGGACGTGAGCAGCGCCGTGGCCTCGTCGAGGAAGGAGAGCCGGTCGCGCAGCGCCTGCTCGGCCGCCGAGAACCACGCGCGCTCGAGGGCGATCGCGGCCTGCCTCCCGAGCGCGACCTTGAGGGCGCGCCGCTCGGGTGGGAACTCCTGATCGGTCGGGAACGAGAAGACGAGCCCGCCGATCGCGCCGCGCTCGCCGACGAGCGGGACGCACACGAGCCCGTGCCCCGGCTGCGAGCGGCCGGCCAGCTCCGGGTAGCGCTCGTCCCTCTCCGCCTCGGAGCGGACGAAGACGCCCTCGCGGGTCCGCACCGCCTCGGAGAGCGGGAAGTTCCCGCTCACCGGGAAGCGCCGGAACGGCTCGATGTACTGCATGTCGTAACCGCGCGAGGCGACCACCTCGAGCCACTGCCCGTCCTCGCTCAGCGTCGCGATCAACCCGCCGCGCGCCTCGGCCGCGCGTACGCCCTCGGTGAGCACGGCGTCGAGCACCTCCTGCGGCGTGCGGGCGGTCGCGAGCGCATCCGCCACGTGCTGGAGCCGTGCCGCGGCATCGAGCGCGCTCGCGCTCTCGCGGACCACCCTCTCGGCCCGCTCGCGCGCCGACCTCTCGCGCCGGAGCACCTCACTCCCGAACACGGCCGCGAGGACGAAGACGGCCAGCGCCGTCGCTCCCTCACCGTTGATCTGGTTGCGGTCGTAGCGGGAGGCGAAGAAGTGGAAGAACGGATAGGCGGAGGCGGCGACCGCCGCGAGACCGCCGATCCGGCCCCCGGCGGCGGTGGCGAGGATGATCGCCACGGTGTAGAGCAGCCCCGGGACGACCGTGCGGACGCTCGTGAACGCGAGCAGGGTGACGAGTCCCGGCGCGCCGAGCGCGACCGCCGCGGCTACGGCCCAACGGACGGTCAGACGCGGCCACCGGGCCCCTCGCGCTTTCGCGCGCGGCGCCGCGTCGGAGATCACCCCGGCTCCGCGAGGTCGCGATTGAGCTGCTCGCGCTCACCCCTCGCGATCCGCTCGAGCACCTCGCGCACCGTTCCCGCGAGCTCGAGCGGATCGAACGGCTTCACGATGTACCCCACCGCGCCGAGTCGCATGGCGTGCACACGGTCCTCGTGCGAGGCCCGGGCCGACAGGAACACGACCGGAATGTCCCGCGTCTCGGCGTCCGCGGCGAGCTGCTCGGCGACGCCCCAGCCGTCGATGCCCGGCATCATCACGTCGAGAAGAACGAGGGACGGCTGCTTCCGCCGGATCTCCTCGAGAGCCTCGGCGCCGTCCTTCGCCTCAGCCACGGACAATCCGTCGGCTTCGAGGTTGACGCGGCAGATCGTGCGGATCGCCCGCTCGTCGTCGACGAGCAGGACGAGCGGCACGGCCCGCGTCCGTTCGCCGCCGCCGGCGCCTCCGCCGGCCTCCGGCCGATGGCCGGCGCGGTTGCGCCAGTCCCCGCGTGCGGGACGAGGAGGCCGGTGCGGGCGTGCGGAATGCCTGGGGTGCGACCTGCTCGACTTGATTCGCCCGACAGCTGTCACGGTCTCCCCCCGAGGCTTCTCCGGAGATCGCAGTTTGCCCGATTGTGAACGGTTCCGCCAGCCGGTCACGGGACTCGAGCGTGCTCCCGGTTCCAGTCCTCGGCGAGCTCGCGGAGCCCGGGTCCGCGAACGTGGAGCGCGTCGCGCGCGTGCAGTCTCATCCGCCCTGCGAAGTCGCGGTCGCGCGCGCCGAGAACCGCGCGTGCGGCGTACTGCGCGCCGGTGCACAGCGCGGCGAGGCCGGCCCCCGTTGCGGAGTGGTGCTTGCGCCAGTAGCGGTGCCGCCCCCGCCACATCTCGTTGATGCGCCGTTCCGGAATTCCCGCGCTGAACTGGGATTCGTGGTGGACGACGGTCACCTGCGGGAAGAACTGCGTCCGCCACCCCCCCCGCCTCAAGCGGCGGCAGAGGTCGGTCTCCTCGGAGTAGATGAAGAACTCCTCGTCGAAGACGCCGACCTCGTCGAGCGCGTCGCGGCGGAACAGAAGCGCTGCGGCCATCGCCCAGTCGACGTCACGCGTCTCGCTTCCCCCCGACTGGACGATGCCGGCTCGGCTCAGTGTGAGGAGCCCGAGCGCGCTCGCCGTGGGCGACGGGAAGCGCCAGGCCGAGTCCTGGGGGCGCCCGTCCGGATAGACGAGCCGAGGGCCGAGCGCCGCGACGCGCGGATTCGCGTCGAGGTGGGCGGCCATCCGCGCGAAGCCCCAGTCGTCACTCGTAGTGTCCTCGTTGAGGACGAAGACGTAGCGGCCGGTCGTGGCGCGGATCACCGTGTTGTGGTTCGCCCCGAAGCCCGCCCGGTGGCGCTGCTCGAGCACGCGGACGTCCGGGAAGCCCTCACGAACCGCCGCCGCCGAGCCGTCCTCCGACGCGTTGTCGAGCACGACGATCTCGACGTCCGTTCCCCTCAGCGAGTCGAGACAGGCGAGGAGGAGCTCGCGGGAGTTCGTGTTGACGAGCGAGACCGAGACGTCGGGCACGAACTACGCCAGCTGCGTCAGACCGACGGCCCAGGAGGGCGGCAGGTTCCGCAACACCTCGACGCTCTCGAAGCGGACCGGGTCGCGGACGCCGTTCTCACGTGCCCACTCGGCCATGCGGCGCACTCCCTCCTCGAGCGGCACGGCGGCATCGTGACCGAATACGCGGTGGAGCTTTGCGTGGTCGGAGAACGCGTGGACGACCTCCTCCCGCGCGGGCAGGAAGTCGATCTCCAGGTCGGTCACGTCGAACGCCCGCCCAACCGTGCGCGCGAGCTCCAGCACGGTGTACGGAGTGTCGGCGCCGACGTTGAAGACCTCGTTGGCCGACTCGTGAACGTCGATGGAGCGCGCGATCACGGGCGCCACGTCGTCGATGTGCGTGAAGGCGCGGGTCTGCTGGCCGTCACCGAAGACCGTCATCGGCTTCCCGCTCATCACCTGGTTCATGAAGATCCCGATCACGTTCCGGTACGGATCGGCGAGGTTCTGCAGCTCGCCGTACACGTTGTGCGGCCGGAAGACCGTGTAGTCGAGCCCGAACATCCGTTTGGCTGCGCGCAGGTCGAGCTCGACCGCGTACTTCGCGACGCCGTAGGGGTCCTCGGGCTCGGGGACCGTTTCCTCCGTCATCGGTGTCTGCGCAGCGCCGTAGACCGCGATCGAGCTCGTGAAGACGAAGCGCTCGACGGTCCCCGCGCGGACGGCGGCGTTGAGCACGTTGACCGAGCCGACGACGTTGTTCGTGTAGTTGAAGCGGCGGATGAAGTGAGACAGCCCCTCGGCCGCGTACGCCGCGAGATGGAAGACATGCGTGAACTCGTGCTCGCCGAACAGCTCCTCGACGAGAGCCGGGTCGGTGGCAGAACCCCTGGCGAAGGTCGCGCCGGCGGGGACGTTCGCCTCGTAGCCGCCGCTCAGGTCGTCGAGGACGACCACCTCGTGGCCGGCGGTGAGCAAGTGCCTGGCGACGTGGGCGCCCATGAAGCCGGCGCCGCCGGTGACGAGGACGCTCATCGGAGGCGGAGGCTAGCCGTTTCCGTCTGCCGATCGGCGGCGGGCCACGACGTTCCGCCGCCGGCGCACCTACGCTTCGCGCATGCGGCGCCGCCGAGCCGTCCTCCGCAGCGTGCTCGGCATCGCGTTCGTCGCCGCCGTCTTCGCGGCGATCGTCCCGCGCATCGCGAGCTACGAGAGCGTCGGCCACCAGCTCGCGAAGGTGTCGGCCCCCTGGGCGGCCGGGCTCGCCGGAGCGGCGATCCTCGACGTGTTGAGCGCCGCGCTGCCGTGGCTGTCGCTCCTGCCGCAGCTCTCGTTCACCGGCGCCCTCGGCTTCACGCAGGCGTCGACGGCGTTGACGACCGTCGTGCCCGGAGGCGCGCCGCTCGGGATGGCCGTCTCCTTCGGGCTCCTGAGGCGCCTGCGCGTGGCGGCGGGCGAAGCGGGCTTCGCGGTCGCGCTGGCCGGCATCTGGAGCCAGGTGATGATCCTCCTCTATCCGCTCGCGGGCGCAGCATTCGTGTTCGGGACCGGTGACCTCTCGGGCTCGTCCGCCGCGATTGCGGGCGTGAGCGGCGCGGCCGCAGCCGTGCTCGCCGTCCTCGCCGTCGCCGCCCTGCGGAGCGCAGCCGCCACGCGACGGCTCGGCGACGCCGCCGCCCGCTTCGCGGCGCGAGTGACCCGGATCCTGCGACGACACCCGCCGCCCTGGAGCGGGGAAGCCCTGTTGCGGGCGCGGAACGAGCGGCTCGCCCATCTCCGCCGGCGGTGGCCGTCGCTCACGGCGGCGACGCTCGCCAACCAGCTGAGCGGCTACGTCGTCTTCGAGCTCTCGCTGCGCGCGGTCGGAATCTCGTTCGAGAGCCTGCCGCCCGGCGAGTCGTTCCTCGCCTGGTCGATCGGCCGTGTGATCAGCTCGCTGCCGCTGACGCCCGGCGGAATCGGGGTCGTCGAGCTCGGGCTGATCGGGACGCTCGTGGGCTTCGGGGCGCCCCACGAACGCGTCGTCGCGGCGGTGCTCCTCTTCCGCGGGTTGATCATCGTCCCGACCCTGCTCGTCGGAGGCGTCGCCCTGCTCGTACTCCGGCTCAGGCCGCCGGGCCTGCCGACCGAGCCGGCCTAGGGGAGCACCCCGGCGATCTCCTCGCGCGGATCGTCGGAGCGCAGCCGTTCCCGTACGGCTGAGACGATCCACTCGAGCCGGCGGAAGACGAGCGAGTCCCGCCGCTCGGCCTCGAGGCGCCGGCGCGTGCGGGCGAACCCGCGGTCGATGTAGCTAGGCGGCGCGAGCGGAGCCTCGGGATAGAGGCGCCGCAGCGCGGCCTCGAGCGGGCCATGGTCGAAAACGGCGTCCGCGTACTCGACCGTCTCTCCCGGCAGGGCGTCGAGCACGGCCTCGGCGCGAACGAGGCCCTCCACGAGCGCCCACGGGTGCTCGTCGAAGATGCTCGCGGCGCGCGCCGGGTAGAGCCACTGTCGCTTCAGCATCGTGTACGCGACCTCCGCCACGTTCCGGCGCACCTTGAGGACGTTGAACTCGCCGAGCCCCTCCCAGCCACCGATCACGAAGGGCTGCACCACGTCCTTGTACGCAAAGCCCCGGCGCAAGGCGGTGCGGTCGAGATACCTCGTCATCCGTGCGAACGCGTCGGGGGCCGAGCCGAGCAGCGTGAAGCGCTCGTCCGTCGGGGCAAGCGAGTGCAGCCGCCTCGGCACGCGGTCGCGGTTGAGGATCTCCCCGTCGCTCGTCCAGGCGGGTTCCGCGAGGCCGACCGCCTGCGCGGCGGCGACGTAGAGGAGGCTCGAGAGCGAGCGCGGAAGCGAGACCACGAAGAGCGACCGTGCCTCCTCCGAGCGGGCCGTGTTGGTTCTCCGCTGCAGCGCTCGGAGCGGCTTCACGCGGCCAGCCTACGGATGCCGGAAGAGAGATTCATATGAGAAAGGTATGAATGAGACAGCCCGATCCGCGGACACTCCGGCCGCAGGTACCCGGTTGGACGGGTGCAAACCGAATCGATCGCGCGGCGAGCGATTTTGCTTTTACGCGGGGCTTACACACAGCCGCGGGGGCTCTGCCATGGTGAGACCGATTCAACGCCGAATCCAACGGAAGAGGCAAAGGAGAACGTACGCATGAAGAAGCTCATTGTGTTCCTCGCGGTGGCACTTGCGATTCCGACCAGCGTCGCTTTCGCCAAGGCGCCGAGCACACACGCGAATCTCGGAAAGTCGAACCCCAAGGTGATGTACATCCTCAAGGGGACGTTCTCGAGCTTCGTCCCGGCGACCTCGACTGCTGACGGGTCGATCACGATCACCGTCACGCATGCGAACTACCACGCCCGGGCGCTCAAGAACGGCCCGCCGCTCACCTTCGCGGTCGCGCCGAACACGCGGATCACGTTCGTGAACGGGACCACCACCCTCGGGCCCCACGCGAAGGGGATGGTCAAGTTCCGCGCTCCGCTCAGGATGGCCAGCGGAACGGACCTCGCCACCGCCCTTCCGGCGATGGCCAAGGCCCTCCACGTCATCATCCAGAACGGCTAGCGCGTAACACGATCTGTGGCACCGAAGCGGCCGCGGCCCGGGGGGCGCGGCCGCTTCGCCTATCCGACGCTGTCTCGGGCTACCTGGTGAGCGTGACCTTCCGCAAGCCCGTCGGGTGGTCGAGGTCGAGCCCCCGCAGCGCCGCGAGCCGCATCGCAGTGACCTGACCGGGCACCACGGCGGTCAACGGGCTGAGCCACTCGGGGACTCCCGGCTCGAGCAGCAACCTCGTCCGAGCCCGCCGCAGGACGGCGCGAACGTCGGAGACGGCAACGAGCCGCGCTCCGCGGGCCCGCAGCGGCGGCACGATCTCCTCCACGCTCGGCCGCGCAGGCCCCGACGGCGCGACGACGACGACGGGCCAGCCCGGCTGGACGGCCGCGATCGGGCCGTGCATCAGGTCGGCCGGCGAGTACGCCTCGGTGACGAGCCCGGACAGCTCGCGAATCTTCAGGGCGATCTCGAAGCCGGTCCCGTAGTTCACGCCGCGTGCGACGACGGTCATTCCCACCGCGTCTCGGTACTCCTCGAGAGGCGGCGGGTCGTGGAGGGAACGCTCGATCTGGGAGGCGAGCGCGTCCGGCATCCGCGCGAGCTCCGCTCGCGCGGTCGAGTCCTTCCCCGCTTCGGCGAAGAGGAGCGCGACGGCGCCGAGCGAGTTGACGTACGTCTTGGTCGCGGCCACCGCCTGCTCCCGGCCGGCCTCGAGCGGAAGCACGGCTTCTGCCGCGCGGGCGAGCGGCGACTCGACGTCGTTCGTCAGCGCAAGCGTCGGCCGCCCCTGATCCCGCGCTTCGGTGAGCACCGCCACGACGTCGGGCGACGCCCCCGACTGCGAGATGCCGATCACGAGCCCGCCGTCGAGCCGTGGCGGCTGGCCGTAGATCGTGTACAGCGACGGCGTGGCGAACATCACAGGCACGCGGTGCGCGCGCCCGAGGAGGTACTGCGCGTAGCGGGCGACGTTCGAGGAGCTGCCTCGCGACGCGATCAGCAGATAGCGGATGTCGCGGCGGTGGAAGAGACGTGCCGCGCCGCGGGCAGCTTCCGCCTGGCTGTCGAAGAGGCGCTGCAGCGCCTCCGGTTGCTCGCGGAGCTCAGTCTCGAGCCACGACATCGCCGTGACCTGCGCAGAGGACGGCCTGGATCTCGAGCCGGTCGTCGAGGACGACGACGTCCGCCGAGGCGCCGGGTTCCAGGACGCCGACGTCGGCCCGCCCGAGGAAGCGCGCCGGCACCTCGGTCGCAGCGCCCACGGCCTGCTCGAACGGGACGCCGAGCGCGTGGAGGTTCCGCACCGCGTCGATCATCGTGAGCACGGTGCCCGCGAGCGTGCCGTCACCGCGCATCGGCGCGGCACCCTCGCCGACCTCGACCTCGACGTCTCCGAGCTGGAAGGTCCCGCCGTTGCCGCCGTTGCCGGCTGCGGCGATCGCGTCCGTGACGAGCGCGGTGCGGCCGGCCGCGCACGCCCAGACGAGACGCACCGTCTCGTCGGCGAGGTGGTGCCCGTCGACGACCATGGCGATCACGACGCCGGCGCGGGTCAGCGCGGCTCCGGCGACCCCCGGGTCTCGTGAGCGGAAGGGACGCATCGCGTTGAAGACGTGCGTGACGCCGCCGACCCCGAGGTCGAAGGCATGGTCCGCCTCCCCGGCCGTCGCGTTTGTGTGTCCGGCCGAGACCGCCACGCCGCGCTGGAGGAGTCGCTCGACGAGGGCGTCGGCTCCGGGGAGCTCCGGCGCGAGCGTCATCTGCGTCACCGCGCCCGCGTCGAGCAGCCGGTCGAGGAGCGCGACGTCGGGAGCGCGGAGATGCTCGAGTGGATGGGTACCCGGGCGGTCGGGAGAGAGGAACGGCCCCTCGAGATGGGCGCCGAGCACCCGCGGTCCGCGACCTGCCCGGGGCAGCGCGCGCACCGCCGCCACCGTCGTCGCCTCGGCGGACGTGATGAACGTCGGCTGGTACGCCGTGACCCCGGCCAGCAGCAGCGCCTCGCCTGCGCGCTCGTAGTCCTCGGTGGAGGCGGAGAGGAAGTCGACGCCGCCGTAGCCGTTCACCTGGAGATCGACGAACCCGGGGATCGCGACCCGACCGCGTGTCCCGCCGGAGAGGCCGACGGCGACGATGCGGCCGTCGTCGACGCCGACGTCGCCGGCAACCAGCTCGCCGCGGACGAGAGCCGCCTCGACACCGAGCTTCACGTTCCCGCCGCCTTCCGCACGGAGCCGTCCGCCGCTTCGAGCCGCGTCCGAGCCACGTCGGCGTCGACCCCGGCGAGCAGCGAGACGAGCGCCACCCGGGCGTCCCCTGCTGCCGCCTTCAGCGCTTCGTCCACACGTTCCTCCGGCGCGCCGCTGGCGATGACAACGTTGCGGCGTGCTCGCGCGCGGAGCTTCTCGTTTCCCGGCGCGACGGCCACCATGAGGCCGCCGTACGTGCGGCCGAGACGGATCATCGTCACGGTCGAGATCGTGTTGAGCACGAGCTTCTGCGCCGTCCCTGCCTTGAGCCGGGTCGAGCCTGCGATCACCTCCGCACCGACGACGACCGGCACCTCGTGGTCCGCGAGCGCCGCGGCCTTGCTTCCCCGAACGCTCGCGACGGCGACGCCCAGGGCGCCGGCGGCGCGGCCCGCTTCGAGCGCAGCGAGGACGAACGCGGTGGAACCGCTCGCACTGACGGCGACGACGCAGTCCTCGGGCCGGAGGGAGAGCTCGAGCAATGCGTGCGTCGCCGCAGCGCGATCGTCCTCGCCCGCGTCGCCGTCGGCGACGACGGCGACGACCTCGCCGGGCGGAGAGCTGAAGGTGGCGCCACACTCCTCGGCGTCGAGCGCCGCGAGGGCGCCGGACGTACCGGCGCCGACGTAGACGAGCCGGCCGCCGCGCCGCATCCGATCGACGATCGCCTCGATCGCCGCCGCGAGATCGTCGCACGCCTCGGACACGGCGGCCGGAACCGTCGCATCCTCGTCGTTCAGCAGCCGGACGAGCTCGCGCGTCGAGCGAAGGTCGAGGTCGGCGAGCTCCGGGCGCGGCGCCTCGGTCGCGGTCTGGGCCCGGCCGGTGAGCGCGACGCTCACCGCCTCCCAGACGAGCGGGGAGTCGGGCGTCGCGAGGTGCGTCATGTGGCCGCAGGCCTCGTACCCCCACGTCCAGAGATCGACGATTCCCGCCTCGCGTGCCGCCGCGACGGCCGCTTCGAGCTCGGGAATGTCCTCCCGGCCGAGCCCGAAGCTCGGCAGCCAGAGCTGCGCGCCGATGCCGTGGCGATCGGCGGTGTCGCGGAGGAGGTGCGCGAACCTTCCCACGAACGGCCCGGCGGCCTCGTCCCAGTGCTTCCAGTAGGGATCCGTCGCGAGCGTCTCGAGCCCGGGCAGCGTTGCGACCTCGTCCCAGTCGGCGAGACCCTGCGCGCCCTCCGTCGCCGGCAGGAGACAGACGGTGCTCGCGCCGCCCCGCTGCGAGACGTGTCCGACGAGCTCGCGGAGGAAGTCGACGACGGACTCCTCGCGGAGGCGCCGCACCTCCGGCGTCAGCTCGTCCGGCACCGGACCGCCGAAGCGCTCGGCGCACCGGTCACAGCGGCAAGTCCACCGCTCGGGGTCGGCGATCCCGACGTGCTCCGGGACGACCCAGGCGGGCTCGTCCCAGAAGACCGAGTCGACCCCACACTCGAGCACCCAGTCGGCCCACTCCTTGCAGAACTCTCGATACGCGGAGCTGTTGAGGCAGGCCGCCGCGACACGGCGGCCATCGTCGAGCACCTGGCACTCCTCGGGATGGAATGCGACCCAGCGGCTCTCCGCCTCCCCGCCGAAGGTGCGGCCGAGTCCCCAGGGGCTCGCCTGCACCGAAAGGCCCTCGGCATGCGAGGCAGCGACGATCTCCGCCATCGTGCCGCGGTAGTACGCGAAGTCGTTTTCGGAGAACGTGTGGAGGACTCCGGTGTACCCGCGGGCTGCGAGGTCGGCCATGTCCCGCCGGACATGCCGGAGGATCCTCACGCCGAAGTACGAGCACCCGGCGCGCCGGGCGTCAGTGGTCATGACCACTCATCCTCTCACGGCGCCGGCGGTGAGACCGAAGGCGATCCGGCGCTGGACGAGGAGGAAGAAGATGACGACAGGGATCGAGATCAGCGTCGACGCGGCCATGATCTCGCCCCAGTCGACGAAGCGGTTGCCGCCGTAGAGGTAGGAGAGCCAGACGGTGATCGTCTGCTTGCCGCCGCTGTGCAGGAGCGTGTTCGCGAAGATGAACTCGTTCCAGCTCGTGATGAAGGCGAACACGGACGTCGCGACGAGGCCGGGCGCGACGAGCGGCAGGAGGATGCGCACGAACGCCCCGAGGCGGGTCGAGCCGTCGACCATCGCGGCCTCCTCGAGATCCTTGGGGATGCCGAGGATGAAGCCGCGCAACGTCCACACGCAGAAGGGGAGCGCGAACGTCAGGTAGACGAGGATCACGCCGGTGAGCGCGTTCACCTGGCCGTGCTTCCCGAGCACGACGTAGAGCGGGATGATCAGCCCCGCCTGCGGAAGCATCTGGATCCCGATCACCAGGACGATGAAGAGCTTGCGACCGCCGAAGCGATACTTCGCGAGGGCGACCGCGGCGAAGAACGACAGCACGAGCGCGATCCCGACGGTGACGAGGACGACGATGACGCTGTTCTTCACGTCCGTCCAGAAGTACTGCCGGTGGAGCGCGTCGCGGAAATGGCTCAGCGTCGGATGGCCCGGCACCCAGACGGGGTCGACGGAGTAGATCTGGTCGTTCCCCTTGAACGCGGTCGAGAGCATCCAGAAGACGGGGAAGACCATGACGGCGAACAGCACGAGCCCCGCGACGTTCCAGCCGAGGCTGCCGGCTCGGCGGCGGCTCATGCCGCCTCACCCACCCGCAGCATCCGCCGCACGTAGACGACGCTCATGACCGCCACGATCGCGAGCATGAGGATCGAGATCGCCGCGCCACGGCCGAAGTCGGTCTTGCCGAAACCCTCGACGTAGAGGTACACGCTCATCAGGTAGTTCGACGGCACCTGCTGGCCGGGGCCGATCAGCAGGTACGGCTGGGTGAACGCGCCGAAGTCCCAGATGATGGACAGGCTCGTGAGGATCAGCAGGACGGGCATCAGCACCGGCAGCGTGACGTCCTTGAAGATCCGCCAGGCACGCGCGCCGTCGATCTGCGCCGCCTCGATCAGCTCGCGCGGCACCTGCGACAGCGCGGCGTAGACGGTGATCGTGACGAACGGGATCGCGCCCCACACGATCAGGGTCGTCACCATCGCGAGCTGCGAGGTCGGGGTCTCGTACCAGTTGTGCTGGAAGAAGTCGCCCAGGTGGAGCTGGGTGAGGACGTAGTTGACGACGCCGTTCTGGGAGATCGTCATCCAGCTCCAGACCTGGACGGCGACGACCGGCGGCATCGCCCACACGAGGACGAGGCCGACGGTGAGCAGGAGCCGGACCCAGGTCGCGACGCGCACGAGAAGCAGCGCGATCAGCGTCCCGAGCACCATGGTCAGGCCGACGTTCGCGACCGTGAAGATGATCGTCCGCTCCAGCGTGTGCCAGAACACCGTGTCGTGGAGGACGCTGGTGAAGTTGTCCAGCCCGATGTACGTCCCGTGGTGCAGGACGAGCTCGTCGAGGCCGTACTTCTGGAGCGAGAGCCGGACGAGGTAGTAGATCGGGTAGCCGAGGATCGCCGCGAGGACGACGACGATCGGCAGGACGAGCAGGTAAGGGACGGAGCCGCCGGCGAGTCTGCGGCGAGTGAGCCGCCGCCGCCGCGACGCGGCGGTCGCGGCGGCGGCTGAGAGCGCGGTTGACTCGCTCCCGCTCAGGGGGCGCTAGGACTCGTTGAGGGTTTGCTCGATGTTCTGGCTCGCTGCGGTGGCGGCCTGCTTGACCGACAGGTGCCCGGTGAGGAGTTGGGCGAGCATGGTCTTGAGCACGTTGCCGTTCTCAACGTCGACCCAGTGCTTTGCCTGTGGTACGAACCAGCTCCGGGCAGCGGCGCGCTCGTTGACGCTCTTGCCGAGGAGGTTGGTCGCGTTCGGGATGTTGCCCTTCTTCTCGAGCGCCTTCTCGCTCGCGGTGCTCGTGAAGGCTGCGATCCAGTCGACCGCCTCGGACCTGTTGCCGCTCTGCGCCGGAACTGCCAGATCCGAGCCGCCGAGGAACCCGGGCATCGCCTTCCCCTTCGCGTGGCTCGGCATCACGAACTGCTTCACGACCTTCGAGAACTTCTTGCCCGTGCAGCACGTGTACCAGGCAGGTCCGTAGTTCGCGGCCGTGAGCCCCTGGGAGAAGACCGTGTACGGGAATGGAGCCGATCCATCCAGCGTGGCCGACGACTTCGGCTGCGTGGCGGTGAAGAACTTCTTGAACGCGGTCAGGCCGGCGATCGAGTTCTTCGAGTCGAGCGCTCCGTGCCACTTGCCGTGCGAGAAGGTCGCGATCGAGCCGCCGTAGTCGAAGACGAAGCTGAGCGCGGAGTACCAGTCCTCGCCACCGACGTAGAGCGGAGCGAATCCCTTGCGCTTCTCCATCTTCCCGACCTTGACGAGCTGCGACTGGAACTGCGACAGCGTCCGCGGAGGCGTCTTGTAGCCCGCCTTCCTGAAGAGGTCGCTCCGGTACGTGATCACACGCGAGCCTGCGTAGTACGGGACGCCGAAGAGCTTGCTGTTGAACGTGGAAGACGCCTTGAGGCCTCCCAGCCAGCTCGACGAGTTGTTGAACTGCGACTTCACCGAGCCGAGATTCGCGAAGGCTCCGGCGGCCATGTACTTCGTCATCTCGGTGTTCCCCATCTCGATGACGTCGGGCGTGTCGCTGCCCGCGATCGTCGCATCGAACTTCTGCAGGTGGTCCGTCCACTGCTGGTACTGGACGTTGACGTCCCAGCCCGGATGCGCGCTTTGGAACGCGCTGTTCGCGGCCGCCACGATCTCCGGCCAGCCGTTCTGAGCGTCGACCTGGAGCCAGACGGTGAGCGTGTGGGCGTTCGCCCGCTTGCCGCTCGCGGCGGCCGTCGCGGCGACGACCCCGAGCGCGGCCGCGGCGACGATCACCGCGAGAACCCGGTATCTCATGTCAAATCTCCCTCGAGCCGTCGACGCGTAAGCCGGGCGCCCGTGTTGCCTGTGACCGAAGGACGCAGTAGAGGCTGTGGTGCGTCGAGTGGTCTATACCAATCGGCCACGGCGGGAATCTCCCACACCAGACCACTCTTGTCAAGGGCCGGTGACGGGCGGGTTACGAGGGGGTGAGCTCCGAGACGATCTGGTACCGGTCGCCCCGGTAGATCGAGTGCACGAACTCGAGCGTCCGCTGATCCGAGTCCCGGCTCGTACGCTCGAACAGGAACGCCGGCGAATGCAGCGGAACGCAGAGTGCCGCCGACTCTTCCTCATTCGTCACCGTCGGTTCGATGATCTGGGTCGCCGTCGTTATCTCGATCCCGTAGCGCGAGCGCAGGAGATCGTAGAACGAGCCCTCGAGATCGCGCGGCTGGACACCGGGGACGACGCTCGACGGGATGTGGAGCGTCTCGATCGCCATCGTGACCCCGTCCGCCAGGCGAAGCCGCTTGACGACGACGATCTCTTCTCCCGGAGAGACATTGAGGAAGCGGCCTAGTCGCGCGCCGGCGAGCTGGCGGCCGAGCGAGAGCGTCTTGCTGCTCGGCGCCATCCCGCGCCGGCGCATGTCCTCGCTGAAAGAGGTCATGGTGAGCTGCTGCGAAATCTTCGGCTGCTGGACGTAGGTGCCGCTCCCACGCCGCCGGACGAGGTAACCCTCCCGAGCGAGCTCGTCGAGCGCAGCGCGGACGGTCAGGCGCGAGACGCCGAGGTCCGCGCTGAGCTGCCGCTCGGAGGGAATCGCGTTGCCGACGCCCAGCCGTTCGATGAGCTCCAGCACCTGCTGCCGCGCCACGTTCTGCTTCGTCATCTTTCGCTGGGCCCCGATCACCTCCACCGTGCACGCGACTATAAAGCCGTGCCGCCGAGTGGTCAATGCCATTGCGCTCAGCCGACAGATGCGGTATAGACTCCTCGATCGCTTGAGTGGCCGAAATCGTCCTCGACAAGCTCAGCAAGGTCTTCTCCGGCGGGGTCGTGGCCGTGGACGGCGTGTCGCTCACGATCGAGAGCGGAGAGTTTCTCGTCCTCGTCGGCCCGTCCGGCTGCGGCAAGTCGACGCTGCTGCGGATGATCGCCGGGCTCGAGGAGGTGACCTCGGGAAGGGTCTCGATCGGCGGGCGGGACGTGACGGACCTGCCGCCGCGGGCCCGCGACGTGGCAATGGTCTTCCAGAGCTACGCCCTCTACCCGCACATGACGGTGCGCGAGAACCTCGGCTACGGGCTCAAGGTCAGGAAGACACCCAAGGGCGAGATCGCCGAAAGGGTCACCCGTGCCGCACAGCTACTCGGGCTCGACCAGCTCCTCGACCGCAAGCCGGCCGCGCTGTCCGGCGGCCAGCGGCAACGCGTTGCGATGGGAAGGGCAATCGTGCGCGAGCCACGCGCCTTCCTCATGGACGAGCCGCTTTCCAACCTCGACGCGAAGCTGCGCGTGAGCATGCGCGCCCAGCTCGCCGCGTTACATGCGCGACTCGCGACGACGACGATCTACGTCACCCACGACCAGATCGAGGCGATGACGCTCGGGCAGCGCGTCGCGGTGCTGCGCGACGGGCGGATCCAGCAGGTCGACACGCCGCAGGCCCTCTACGCGAAACCCGCCAACCTCTTCGTGGCGGCGTTCATCGGCTCGCCGGCCATGAACCTCGTGGAGGCCGATCTCGGCGGCGGTGAGATCCGCTTCGGCGGGTATGCGATCCCGCTTCCCGCTCCGGGCGGCCCTTCCGCCGGACGCTGCATCGTCGGACTGCGGCCCGAGGCCTTCGAGGACGCGGCCTTCGCCGACCCGTCCCTCCCGTCCTTCGACGCCCCGGTCGAGGTGGTCGAGGAGCTCGGCGCGGACACGCATGTCCTCTTCTCCGTCGACGCACCCCGCGTGGAGGTGAGCGACGTGCGGGCTGCGGCGGGCGACGACGACTCGCTGGCGACGATGCAGGGGTCGCTGTTCACCGCGCGCGTCGACCCCGGAACGTCTGCCCGGCCCGGAAAACCGCTGCGGCTCGCGGTCGACCCCTCGCGTTTCCACTATTTCGACTCCGAGACGGGTCACCGGCTCGAGCCGGCGCACGCAGCAGCGGCGCTCGCGACCTGAACCCCGAGGAGCGGTGGAAGCTCCGGCGGCCGGCCGACGTTCTACGGAGGGTGGCCGCTGGTTGCCACGCGCTCATCGCGCCCGTTAGGGTCGCTGCAAAGGAGGAGGTAGGGATGGAACTGACGATTGGCGACACCGCGCCGGATTTCGAGGCGCAGACCACCGAGGGCACGATCCATTTCCACGAGTGGCTCGGCGACTCGTGGGCGGTGCTCTTCTCCCATCCGAAGGACTTCACCCCGGTGTGCACGACCGAGCTGGGCTACATGGCGAGCATCAAGCCGGAGTTCGACCGGCGAAACGTCAAGATCATCGGTCTCTCCGTGGATTCCGCCGACGACCACGAGGCGTGGGCGCGCGACATCGAGGAGACCCAGGGCACGGCTCCCAACTACCCGCTCATCGGCGACCCGTACCTCACGGTCGCGAAGCTCTACGGCATGCTTCCGGCGGGGCTCGAGGACGAAGCGAACGGTCGCACGCCGGCCGACAACCAGACCGTCCGCAACGTCTTCGTGATCGGCCCAGACAAGAAGATCAAGCTGATCCTCGTCTATCCGATGACGACCGGGCGCAACTTCGACGAGGTCTTGCGGGTGATCGACTCGCTCCAGCTCACCGCGGCGCACAAGGTCTCGACACCGGCGCAGTGGCGGCCCGGCGACGACGTAATCATCGCCGGCTCCGTCTCGAACGACGAGGCGAAGGAGCTGTTCGGGGAGTGGGAGGAGCCGAAGCCGTACATCCGGGTCGTCCCCGATCCCTCGAAGGTACCTGCCTGAGCATGTGAGATCGGCCGGCGCCTCGTTTGGCGCCGGCCGGATCGCGGTAGATGAACGGCGTCCGGCACGAGGAGGTGAGCCGTCGTGCTGCACGTGCACAAGCCGCACCTGCATCCGCATCTGCCGCACCCGCACGTCCACTCGGGCTTCGACGAGCATCCGTGGCGGATGCTTCCCGCCGCGCTCGGGACGATCGTCCTTCTGACGGCGACGCTGATCACCGTCTGCTTCGAGCTCGCGAAGGCGTTCACCGGACACGCCTACTGACGAGCCGGGAGGGCACGGTGCACGGGACGCTGTTGTTGGGACCGGCTTTGTTCAGCCGATCCCACGCGTAGCGTCGTCTTGGCGGGCCTTGGTGGCACCCCCTTCCCCGAGGCCCGCCGCCACTATCGGCCGGAGTGGTCGAAGGCTTTAGGGCGGCGCCTCCCGGAACCGCATCTACTCCGATACCCCTTCCGGGGGAGTCGCAAGTGTGGAAGATTGCCGATTTTTCCCCTTGTGTCTGCGGCTCCGGTTGCCTTCCGCGAGTACGACGAGGATCACCCGTCCCCTGACGAGGTTGCTCGGCGCTACCGCACGCTGATCGAGCAGCTCCCGCTCGTCGTCTACGTCGACGCGCTCGACTCGATCAGCTCGAACATCTTCACGAGCTGCCAGATCGAGCCGCTCCTCGGCTACAGCGTCGAGGAGTGGAAGACCGAGGCCGACCTCTTCACTCGCCTGCTTCACCCCGAGGACCGGGATCGTGTGCTCGAGGCCCACGAACACACGCAGAAGACGCACGAGCCGCTGAGCCTCGAGTACCGGCTGATCGCCCGCGACGGACGCGTCGTCTGGCTGCGCGACGAGGGAGTGGTGGTCGTCGACGAGCACGGACAGGCTCTCCACCTCCAGGGTTACCTCCTCGACATCACGCGTGAGCGCGAGGCTGAGCTCCAGCTCCGGCAGCTCGCCCTCTACGACCCGCTGACCGGGCTCGCCAACCGCGCCTTCTTCCACGAGCGGCTGCGACACGCCGTCCAGCTCCGACACGACGACGAGCACGCGACCGGACTGCTCTACATCGACCTCGACGACTTCAAGGCGATCAACGACCGCTGGGGCCACGACCTCGGCGACGAGGTCCTGCACGAGGTCGGCAAGCGCATCGAGCGCTCCGTCCGTCCCGGCGACACCGCCGCCCGCCTCGGCGGCGACGAGTTCGCGATCATCCTCACCGAGCCCGTCACTCCGGAGGACGCCGTCGGAGTCGCCGAGCGGCTGCTCTCGGAGATCGCGAGGCCGATGGAGAGCGGCTCGGCGCCCTTGAACACGAGCGCGAGCGTCGGGATCGCCTTCGGCAGTCACGACGAGACGCTGCTCAAGGAGGCCGACATCGCGATGTACCGCGCGAAGGGGCATCCCGACGTCGGCTATGCGTTCTTCGACTCCCAGCTCGACCGCGCGGCCCTCGACCGGTCGCAGCGGATCGCCGAGCTGCGCGACGGCATCGCCCGCAACGAGTTCCGGCTCGACTACCAGGCGGTCGTCGACCTCGACCAGCACCAGATCATCGGCTACGAGGCGCTCGTGCGGTGGGAGCATCCGGCCGCCGGCGAGCTTCCTCCGGGCGAGTTCATCCCCCTCGCCGAGGAAACCGGCCTGATCGTGGGCCTGGGCGAATGGGTGCTCACCGAGGCCTGCACCGAGGCCACGCGCCTTTGCCAGCTCCACGGCCGTCCGATGCACATGTGCGTGAACGTCTCTGCCCGGCAGCTCCACCACCAGGACTTCGTCCACCATGTCGAGCGCGCGCTGGACAGCTCGGCGCTGATGCCGAGCCTGCTCACGCTCGAGCTCACCGAGAGCACCCTCCTCGCGTCCGACGAGCGCGTCGTGCAGCGGTTGCGCGCGATCAAGGAGATGGGCGTCGTGCTCGCCCTCGACGACTTCGGGACGGGCTACGCGTCACTCTCGTACCTGCGGCAGTTCCCGATCGACGTCGTCAAGATCGACCGGAGCTTCACCGCGCACGTGGACACCAAGGACGGCGACCTCGTCCTGCTCAAGGGCATCATCGACCTGGGCCACGCGCTGCAGCTCAACCTCGTCGCGGAAGGCATCGAGAACTCCGAGCAGCACACGATCGTCCGCAAGCTCGGTTGCCAGCAGGCGCAGGGGTTCTACTTCGGCCGGCCTTCGCACCCCGCCCAGCGCGACCTCGACTCCGTCGGCCCGCTTTAGCTCGGCCCGTCACGGTCGGCCCGGTCTAGCGGGCCTTCGCCTCGGGGTACCGCTCGAGGCCGTCGTCGGGGAGCGTCTCCCACTCGCACGCGTAGTCGACGTACGTGTGCCACTGCGGCCGGATCCCGTGACCCGGGTCGAAGAGGCCGAGGCGGACGCTGCCGACCTCCCCCGTTTCCGGATACTTGCTCCAGAGCGCGCTACCGCAGGCCGAGCAGAAGCACTTCGGCCAGCCGTCCCCGGGCGCGTACTCCCGGACGAGCTCCTCGCCCGCGAGCAGACGGAACGAGTTCGGCGCGAGCCGCGCCTGCGGAGAGGCCGCCGTCCCCGTGCGGCGCTGGCAACGCGTGCAGTGGCAGTAGCCCGCGGTGAGCGGCTCCTGCGTGACCTCGAAGCGCACGCCTCCGCACATGCAGTGCCCGGTGTAGGGAGGCCCGGTCACTGCAGGAGGGGGGACGCCGGGATGCGGGTCTCGCCGCCGACGCCTTCGATGAGGAGCGCGACCTCGTCGGCGTAGCACCAGCTCCAGTCCTCGCCGGGCTCGAGCGAGCGGATGATCGGGTGGGCGGTCTCGTCGTGGTGGGCGGTCGCGTGACGATTCGGAGAGCTGTCGCAGCAGCCCACGTGGCCGCAGGTGAGGCAGATGCGCAGGTGGAGCCACTTCCCGCCCGTGCGCAGGCAGTCCTCGCAGCCCTGCACCTCGGCGGGAAGCTCGCTGACGGCGACTTCCTCGAGGTGCGTACAGGCGCCGACCGTCATGGGGCGAGCCTAGCCGCGTGCCGCCACTCTGCGCGCCCCGGCCTTGACGCCGGTCTCCGTCAGCTGCCAGTCTGGAACCCGGCCTTCGCGGAGGTGGTGGGATGGGCAGACTGTTCGCAGCCCTGTACGAAACGGTCAGCAAGGGATCGGAAGCTGCCGGAATCCGAGAGCGGCGACGGCAGCTGCTCGCCGCTGCCGAGGGAAGCACGCTCGAGATCGGAGCCGGGACGGGCCTCAACCTGGCGCACTATCCGCAGGCCGTGACGCAGCTCGTCCTGACCGAGCCGGACCGCCACATGCGCCGCCGGCTGCAACAGCGCCTCGACGCCCTCGGCCGCGAAGCGGAGATCGTCGAGGCCTCCGCGGAAGGCCTGCCTTTCCCGGACGCGACGTTCGACACGGCGGTCGCGACGTACGTGCTCTGCAGCGTCGCCGATCAGGACGCGGCGCTGCGGGAGATCGCGCGAGTCCTGAAGCTGAGTGGGAGGCTCCTCTTCCTCGAGCACGTCCGCTCGGAGGAGCCCAAGCTCGCCAGACGGCAGGACCGGGTCAGGCCGCTGTACAACCTCTTTGGCTGCAATCCCAACCGGGACACGCTGGCCCGGATTCACGCATCCCCGCTCACGGTCGAGTCGGTCGAGCACGGGGAGGTGCCGAAGGCCCCCAAGGTCGAGCGCCCGCTGATCGTCGGTGCGGCGCGCCGCTAGCGGGCATGCGGGCCGGGACGCCGTCGTTTTCCCGCTCCATGAAGCCGCGTCTCGTCGGGATCAATCACGTCGCGTTGCAGGTGGACGACCTCGACGAGGCCGTCTCCTTCTACACCGAGCTGTTCGAGCCGACCGCCGTCGACCGCAGCGAGCCGCATGCGGCCTTCCTGGAGATCGGCGACCAGTTCCTGGCCCTCTTCGAACGAGGGCCGCGCGCGGAGGAGCCGCATTTCGGGCTCGTCGTCGACGACAAGGAGGAGGTCCGGCGAGTCATCGAGGCAGCCGGGGTCGAAGTCCTGCCGGGCCCGTTCTTCGACGTTCGCGACCCGAGCGGGAACCTCGTCCAGATCGTGCAGTACGACCAGATCCAGTTCACGAAGACGGATCGCGTCCTCGCCGGGATGGGGCTCGAGCTCGACAAGTCGGAAAAGGCGCTTGCCGAGTTGCGGGCTAAGGACCTCGCCGACTAGTCGCTAGCCGACGAGGTCCGCGAGTTCCCGCCGGGTCTCCTGCGCGTCGAGCTCGAGGCGGGGCGCTTGCGCGCCCGCGGCCTCGAGCAGGAGCTGCTGCCGGCGCTGGGCATCAATCGTCCGCAGCAGGTCCTCGACCCGGTTCCGGCGCAGCGCGCGATCGTCGAGACTCGTCACGCTGCCTCCCGGAGCTCGGTCACCTCTGCCTCCTCGACCTGCTCGCGGGCAGGGCGAAGGAAGGCGACGGCGACGACGATCGCCGCGACCAGCAGGCCGCCGAGCACGTCGAACGACATCTGGAAGCCGTTGACCGTCGCCGGCAAGCTCGTCGCCGACACCCCATGGGCATGTGCGTAGCTCGACGCGGCGCTCGCCGTGACGGTGCTGATCGCCGCGAGCCCGATCGCGCCGCCGATCTGCCGGCTCGTGTTCACGAGTCCCGAGGCGACGCCGGCGTCGGAGCGCTCGACGCCGGTCAGGCTCGCGATCGTGACCGGCACGAACGAGAAGCCGATGCCGGCACCTCCGAGCACGAAGGCCGGGAAGAGATCCCAGAAGTAGTGGCCGTCCACCGGCACCCGGGCGAGCAGCGCGAGCGAGATCGTCGCCATCGTCAGCCCGATGGTGAGCGTCGTCCGGACGCCCGCGCGCCCTACCACGACCTGCGCGAGGTTCGAGGTCACGACGACCGCCAGCGCGAAGGCGACGAAGGCGACGCCGCTCTGCACGGCGGAGTAGTGAAGGACGTCCTGGACGTAGAGCGTGAGGACGAAGAACTCCGAGAACGTGACGGCGCCGACCAGCGCCATCGTCACGTTCGCGGCCGTGAGCGCCCGAAGCCGGAAGATCCGCAGCGGCAGGAGCGGCGAGCGCGAGCGCGACTCGATCGTGAGGAACGCCGCGATGAGCGCCGCCGCGCCGCCCAGCAGGCCGAGCGTGACGGGGGAGCTCCAGCCGTCGCTCGTGGCGCGCGTCAGCGCGTAGACGAGCAGCATGAGCCCGCCGGTGACCGTCGCCGCGCCGGCGAGATCGAAGTGGCGGTGCAGCAGGTCCGCGCGGCTCTCCCGCAGCAGGAACGGCGTGAGGGCGATCGCGGCGGCCCCGACCGGGACGTTGAGGAAGAAGATCCACGACCAGCCGAAGTAGGAGGTGAGAACACCCCCGAGCAGGACGCCGGCCGCTGCGCCGCTACCGGAAGCAGCGCCGTAGATCCCGAGCGCGAGGTTGCGCTCGCGTCCCTCGGCGAACGTCGTCATCAGGAGAGAGAGCGCAGCCGGAGCGAGCAGCGCGCCGCCCAGTCCCTGGAGCGCGCGGAAGCCGATGAGCGAGCCCGACGACCACGCGAGGCCGCAGAGCAGCGAGCTCGCGGCGAAGAGGGCGAGTCCCGCGACGAAAAGGCGGCGCCGTCCGAGCAGGTCGGCGAGCCGGCCGCCGAGCAGCAGCGCGCCGCCGAAGAGGATGGCGTACGCGGTGATCACCCACTGGAGCCCCGTCTGCGAGAAGCCGAGATCCGTCTTGATCGAGGGGAGCGCGACGTTCACAATCGCGACATCGAGGATGACCATGAACTGCGCGGTGACGATGAGAGCCAGGGCGCTCCAGCGCCGCCGCTGGGAAGCCGGTTGAAGCGTAGGAATCAAGCAGTTCCTCCAATCGTTGGTATAGCCAACAATACACGAAAGGAACGCTTGGTCGGGGTACCATATTCCGGGAAATGAACATAGACACCAAGATCGAGACAAAATCGCCTCCACGGCGGCTCCCCGCCGAGCTGGTGGCGTCGAACGTCTTCCTGCTCAAACGGCTCGGCTTCGCCGCCAAGAGCCGCTCGCTGGGCGTGTACGAGCAGGAGAGCCTCACCCCGTACCACTACGCAATCCTCGCGCTGCTCGACGAGGGCGTGCCCGAGACGCAGACAGCGATCGCGGAGGCCCTCGGGTACGACAAGGGCACGCTCGTGGGGCTGCTCGACGAGCTCGAGGAGAAGGGCCTGATCGAGCGCAAGCGCGACCCCGACGACCGCCGGCGCCATCTCGTCCGCCTCACCGGAGACGGGAAGCGGACGCTGGGGCGGCTACGGACGTTCGCGCAACGGGTCGAGGACGAGTTCCTCGCGCCGCTCGACGCCGAGCAGCGGGAGTCGCTCCACGAGCTCCTGCTCCTGCTCGCGGAGCGGCACGAGCCGCGCTGCGCCCCGCTCGCCTAGCGCGGCGCCGATCCGTACAGGTGGCAGGCGACGTCGACCTCGCCGGTCCGTTCGAGCCGGGGGTCGTTCGGCGGGTGGAAGTCGAGCCTCACGTGCGCGTCCTGGGCCTCGAGGCGTTCGACGCCCTTCCAGAACGGCTCCCCCGGGTCCTGGGAGCGGATGCGCTCGAGCGCCGCGACGATCTCTTCGGGGCGCCGGCCGCGGGGCGGCGGGAACCTCACCTCCGGCGAAGGGACGTCGAGTGCAGAGAGGTCGCCGAAGAGCGCTTCCTCCTCCTCGACCCCTTCCCGGCCTGCGTCACGGGCCCAGCGCGCCTCGAGCAGCTCGCGCAGATCGCGCGACTCCCAGCCGCAGGGCTCGAACGCGTTCGGGCAGCGCGGATGGAAATGGCAGCCGAGCGGCGGCCGCGCCGCGTCGGGCACCTCGCCGCGCGGCAGGTCGCGGGGCACCGCGCGCTCCGGATCGGGCTCGGGGATCGCGCGCAGCAGCGCTCGTGTGTACGGGTGCTTCGGGTCGGCGTAGATCGCCGCGGCCGGGCCGATCTCGACGATCCGGCCGAGGTACATGATCGCGATCCGGTCGCAGAAGAAGCGCGCCGTCGCGAGGTCGTGGGTGATGTAGAGGTAGGTGAGGTCGAAGTCGTGCTTGAGCGCGAGCAGCAGCTCGAGGATCTTCGCCCGCACGCTCATGTCGAGCATCGAGACCGGCTCGTCCGCGACGAGCATCACCGGGTTGAGGATCAGCGCACGCGCGATCACCGCCCGCTGCTTCTGGCCGCCGGAGAGGTCGGACGGGTACTTGTCGAGATACGCCTCGGCCGGCGCGAGACCGACGCGCTCGAGCATCTCCGACACCCTCAGGCGCAGCCGGTCGCGGTTTCGCTCGAGTCCGTGGATCTGGAACGGATGGCCGACGGACTGGCCGATCGTCATCGCGGGATTGAGCGAGGCGTGCGGATCCTGGAACACGACCTGCATCCGCCGCCGCACGGCCCGGAACTCGCGCTCGGGCAGCCGGGTGATCTCCTGCCCCTCGAAGTCCACGTTCCCGCTGGTCGCCCGCGCGAGCCCGAGCAGGGTCCGGCCGAGCGTCGTCTTGCCGCTGCCCGACTCGCCCACGAGGCCGAGGACCTCGCCGCGCCGGATGTCCAACGAGACGCCGTCCACCGCCCGGACGACGCCTGCTTCCCGGCCGACGAGCCGGTCGGCGAAGCTGCCGCGGATCGAGTAGTACGTTCGCAGGTCGCGGATCGAGACGAGCGGCGACGCGGCGGCCTCAGGCTCGGGCGGCAGCTCGGCGGCCTCAGGCCTCATCCGCGACCCCGATCGCCTCGCGCTCGAGCGGGAGCTCGCCGCCCGCGGGGATCCGCGACTCGGGCCCGTGCAGCCAGCACTGCACACGGCGCACCTGGTCGAAGCGCTTCTCCACCGGCTCGAGCTGCGCGCAGACGCGCATCGCGTCGGGGCAGCGGGGGTGGAAGCGGCAGCCCGGCGGGGGGTCGATCAGGTTCGGCGGCGCCCCCGGAATCGAGTGAAGCTCGGTCGTTTCGAGCGAGATCGTGGAGCGGAGGAGCTCGCGCGTGTACGGATGCGCGGGGTTGGCGAAGACGTCCCGCACCGGCCCCTCCTCGACGATCTTGCCGGCGTACATGACCGCGATCCGGTCGCACGACTCGGCGACGATCCCGAGGTTGTGCGTGATCAGCAGGAGCGCCGTCCCGAAGTCGCGCTTCAGGTCGGCGAGCAGCGCGAGGATCTGCCCCTCGACGATCACGTCGAGCGACGTCGTGGGCTCGTCGGCGACGAGGAGCTTCGGGCGCAGGACGAGAGCCAGGGCGATCATGATCCGCTGCCGCATCCCGCCCGAGAACTCGTGCGGGTACTGGTCGAAGCGGGTGGGCGGGATGCCCATCCGCCCGAGCGTCTCCAGCGAGCGCCGCCGCATCTCCGCGTCGGAGAGGCGCGACTCGTGCTGCTTCAACGTCTCGCGAAAGTGCTCGGAGATGCGCGAGAGCGGGTTCAGCCGGGTCATCGGCTCCTGGAACACGAGCCCGAGATCGGGCCCGCGCAGCCGGCGCAGCTCCTTCGGCGACAGCCCGATGAGGTTTCGGCCGCCGTACAGCACCTCGCCGTCGGCGCGGGCGCCCTCCGGCAGCAGGCCGAGGATCCCGCGGCCGAGCGTCGACTTCCCGCAACCGGACTCGCCGACGAGGCCGACCACCTCGCGTTCGCCGATCTCGAGGGAGACGTCCTCGACCGCCCGGACGGGCTGAGCCGGCGTCCCGTAGTAGACGCGGAGGCGGCGCACCTGCAGGACGCTCAAAGCATCTCCTCGGGCAGCGGCTCGAAGTCGATGCGGCCGAAGCGGCGCCGGCGCAGCACCGGGTTGAGCGTCTCGTTGAGCCCCTCCCCGAGCAGCGTCAGACCGGTCACGAGGAGGACGATCGCGAGGCCGGGGAAGAGTCCCGTCCACCAGATCCCCGAGGACGCGTCGGAGACGGCGCGGTTGATGTCGTATCCCCACTCGGCGCCCTGCGTCGGCTGGATCCCATAGCCGAGGAAACCGAGCGCGGCCAGCAGCAGGATCGCGTCCGCGGCATTGAGCGTCGCGATCGGCGGCACGTTCTGGACGACGTTGAAGAAAACGTACTTGCGGATGATCGTCCGTGGTCGCGCGCCGAGCGCGCGCGCCGCGTCGACGTACGCCTCCTCGCGCAGGCTGATCACGTGGTTGCGGACGACTCGGAAGTAGAGCGGCACGTACGCGACCGTGATCGCGATCGCGGCCGTGAGGATGCCGCCGCCGATGCTCGAGTTCGAGAGCAGGAAGGCGATCACGATCGCGATCAGCAGGTACGGGAAGGCGAAGAGCGCGTCCATCACGACGACGAGCGCGCGGTCGAGCGGCCCGCCGAAGTAGCCCGAGAGAAGGCCGAGCGGCACGCCGATGGTCAGCGCCATCACGAGGGCGATCGCGACGACCTCCAGCTCAGTCTGCGCTCCCCAGATGACCCGCGCCATCACGTCGCTCGACTGGACGGTCGTTCCCATCCAGTGCGCCGCGGAGGGATGCGCGAGCTGCGGGAAGCGGACGCCGCCCGACTTGTACTCGCTGAACCCGTACGGCGAGATGAGCGGCGCGAAGACGGCCAGGACGATGAAGAAGAGCGTGATCGCGGCCCCTGCCCAGAGCATGACCCTTGCGGTGCCGCGCGCCTCGCGGATCGGCTTCGTCGCACGGCCGAGCGCCATGAGCCGGGCGCGGCCGTGCGGGGAGCGTGGCGCCGGACGGGCCTCGACCGCCATCAGTACCGGATCCTCGGGTCGACGTACGCGTTGAGGAAGTCGACGAGCACGCTGACCGCGACGACGACGAGAGCGAAGAGCACGATGATCCCCTGCACCGCGACGTAGTCGCGGTTCTCGAGGTAGAGGACGAGCTCATGGCCGATCCCCGGCCAGTTGAACGTCGTCTCGGTCAGGACCGCGCCGCCGAGGAGCAGAGCGAGATTAAGGCCCACGACGGTGATCACCGGCACGAGCGCGTTCTTGAACGCGTGGTTGTAGACGACTCGCCGCTCGGTGATGCCTCTCGCGCGGGCGGCCTCGATGTAGTCGTCGCGCAGCGTGCGGATCACGTTGACGCGCACCAGGCGGATGAAGACGCCGGCGGTCACGAGGCCGAGGGTCGTCGCCGGCAGGATCAGGTGCTTCGTGATGTCCCACAGCGCCGACCAGTTGCCGTCGATGATCGCGTCGAGGAAGTAGATGTTCGTGTGCGTCTTGAGGAGTGCCGCCGTGAGGGGGCTCGCCTGGTCGGAGATCGGCAGCCAGCCGAGCCAGACGCCGAAGACGAGCTGCGCCATCAGCCCGAGGAAGAACACGGGCGTGGCGTAGACGAGGATCCCGAAGAAGCGGCCTCCGACGTCGAGCCACGTGTCGCGGAAGCGGCCGGCGACAAGACCGACGAAGACGCCGACGACGATCGCTACGATCATCGCGAAGAAGGTGAGTTCGAGGGTGGCGGCGCCGTTCTGCTTGATGATCTGCGAGAGCGGCCGGTTGTCGGTGATCGTCGTGCCGAAGTTGCCTCGCGCGATGTCCCAGAGGTAATTGCCGTACTGGGTGTACAGCGGCTTGTCGAAGCCCAGCTGGTGCTCGATCTGCTTGATCGCCGACTGCGGGACGTGGCCGCCGAGCGACGCCTCGATCGGGTTCCCCGGCGCGACGCGCATCAGGAGGAAAACGAGCGTCAGCAGGATGAACACCATCGGCAGGACGAGCGCGATGCGCGTGATGAGGTACGTCCTGAGCGAGGTGCCTGTCACTTGGTGATCAGGGTTGATGGTAGAGGGGCGCCCTGTGCGGGGCGCCCCTCCATGTCGTTTTCGCGCTTACGACTTCGAGATCTGCCAGAAGCGCATGTAGTACGTCGCGTCCAGAGTGCCTTGGATGCCGCCGACGTTGCTGCGGCCGACGGCGATCATGTTCCCCTGCCAGTACGGAATCGTCGGCAGGGTCTTCGCCGCGAGGGTCTGCATCTGCTGCAGGTACTTGATGCGCAAGCTGGTCGTGGGAGCGGCCCGCTCCTTCGCGATCAGCTTGTTCATGTGCTTGTCGGCGTACCCGTTGTTGTAGAAGGACTTCGGCTGGTAGAAGGAGACTGTGTAGTCGTCGGCGTCCGGATAGTCCGGGAACCAGCCGAGCTGGAACGCGCCGTACGTCTTCCCGAGTGCGCTGCTGTACTGCGCCCACTCGGCCGACTTCAGCGTCACCTTGAACAGCTTGGACGCGTTGAGCGCCCGCTGGATCTCGACGTACTCGTCGGCGGACGCGTCACCGTAGTGCGTCGGCGTCCACCAGAGCGTGATCGGCAGCGGCGTCTTGACGCCGGCGGCCTTCATCGCCGCCTTCGCCTTGGCGACGCCTGGCGACCCGCCGTAGAGCGACTTGTAGGCCTTGTTGGCCCCGGGGAGCCCCTGCGGCACCATCGAGTACAGCGGAGTCACCGTGTTGTGGAAGACGCGGTTCGCGATGACCTGCCGTGGGAACAGGTAGGCGATCGCCTTCCGCACGTTGAGGTTGTTGAACGGCGGCCGCTTCACGTTGAAGACGAGGTAGCGGATGCTCACACCGGGAGCCGAGTGGACGGAGAGCGACTTCTCCTTCTTCATCGCGGAGATCTCCGTGGGCGTGAACGTCTGGAACGCCATGTCGATCGAGCCCTTCTCCAGATCGAGCTTCATCGTCGACGACTTCGAGTAGTAGTCGATGATCAGGCCGCTGTTCTTGGGCTTCGCGCCCCAGTAGTGCGAGTTCGGGGTGAAGACCGCCTGCTGGCCCGGCGTGAACTTCGTGATCTGGTAGGGGCCGGTGCCGACCATGTCCTTCGTGTCGGTGTTCGCCAGGATCTTGGTCGCCGGGAACGTCTGCCTGTCGACGACGTAGCCGGCGTTCGTGGAGAGGATGTACGGCCAGACCGAGTCGGGCGCGGTCAGATGGAAGACGACCGTGTACGGACCCTTCGTGACCGTGCTCTTCAGGTATGTGAGCAAGGTCCAGATCCCCTGGTCGCCCTTGATCTTCTGCACGCGGTCGAACGAGTACTTCACGTCGGCCGACGTCATCGGATCGCCGTTGGAGAACTTCACGTTGTGCCGGAGGTTGCACGTCCAGGTCTTGAGGTCCTTGGAGTGGCTGCATCCGGTTGCGAGCACAGGCGCGAGCTTTGCGCCCTTCGGGAAGCCGTAGAGCCCCTCGAAGATCGGGAGGTCGACGGTGAACGAGTCGTAGTCGTACTGGTTCGCCGGGTCGATGTTCACGACGGTGCCCGTCGTCCCGTCGATGATGATCCCGCCGCCGGCCTTACTCCCGCCGTAAGCGCCTGCTGCGAGCGCGGCTGTCGCCGCCATCGCGGCCACTGCCGAACCGGCAAGTAGCCATCTGAATCTTCTCTTGGCCATGTAGTCCCTTTCCGAGCCGGTGACTGTGGCGTGGGGAAACGGGTCGTCCCCCCGGTGAAAGCCAATCGCATCCACGGGTCACGGTCAAGTACGAGAAGCGAAGCCCGTCCGGAGAGCGTGGACTGACCAGCCTCGAAATAGGAAGGCGGCCAATGCTGTGGGCACCGGCCGCCTCCCCGTGCTCGCCACCCCGCCGAGGTGTGTGCGGGAAGGCACGAGCATCCTCCCACCGGCGACCACGTATGACAAGAGGCAGCCCCGCCGGCCGCGTCAGGACACGGGTTCGAGCTCGGCGCCGAGGCCGAGGAGCAACCCGTCGTCCGAGACCGCGGCGCTCGTGGTGAGGAAGAGGACGACCCCTTCTCGCGGGGCGTGGATCTCCTCGTGCACGTCGCCATGCAGCGAGCTCACCCGGCCGAGAAGCTGTCCCTGGCCCACCTCGTCGCCGGCGCCCACCGCAGCCTCCCAGAAGCCGGCGTCGCGGCAGCGGAGCCAGTCAAACGCCCCGACGAGCCGCATGTCCACGCGTGGCGGGACGACGGGGCCGGGCAGCATCTCGAGCGAGCGAAGCACGTTCGCGACGCCCTCGACCAGAAGCTCGACTGCGGCCGGCTCGAGCTGCCCGCATCCTCCCGCCTCGGCGATGATCGCGGGAATCCCGGCCCCTGCCGCAGCGGTGGACGTCATGCCCGCCAGCCCGGCCGCCGGTTCCTCGCGGACGACGTACGGCAGCCCGAACGCGACGGCCAGCGCCCGCGCACGCTCCTCCACCGGCGAGGCGTCGTAGATCGCGAACGGCTCGAGCGCCTCGACGAGATCCCCGCCGTGCAGGTCGATCAGCACGTCCGCCGGCGCGATCAGCTCGTCGAAGATCGAGCGCGCCAGCGCGTCGGTGTACGTCCCGTCGTATGTCCCGGGAAAGCAGCGGTTGAGGTTCTTGCCGTCCTCCGGGACGACGAACGGCGAGCGCCGCCGGAACGACTCCATGCTCACGACGGGGACCGCCGTGACCGACCCCGAGAGCTCGTCGGCCGCGAGCTCGTTCATGAAGCGGACGACGGCCGCGATGGACGAGTACTCGCACCCGTGGATGCCTCCGATGAGCGCGACGCGTGGTCCGTCGCGAGCGCCGCGGGCCTCGAAGGCAGGATGCTCGAGGTGACTGAGCCGCGGGTCGGTGAACGTGATCGTCCGGCGCTCGACCATCCGGTGCACACTAAGCAATCGCATACGCGAGGTGGCAACGCCGCGGGCCGAGCGACTAAGCCGAGCGCGGCGCGCCGACGCCCTCGGCGACCAGCCTTGCGAGCCACTCGCGGTCGATCGCGCTGCGCTGGATCTTTCCCGTCGCCCCGTGGGGCAGCTCGTCCACCGCGACCACTACGCGCGGGTATTTGTACGCCGCCACGCGCTCGCGTGTGTGCGTCTTCACCGCATCTACGTCGGCGCTGTCGCCGAGGACGACGAGCGCGACGACCTCCTCGCCCAGCGTCGCATGCGGGACCCCGAGAACGACCGCCTCGCGGACGGCCGGGTGCAGGTGGAGCGCCTCCTCGACCTCACGCGGGTAGACCGTGTAGCCGCCGCGGAGGATCACATCCTTCTTCCGGTCGAGCAGGAAGAGGTAGCCGTCCTCGTCGAGGCGGCCCACGTCGCCGGTGGCGATCCACCGTCCCTCGAGGCCGACGAGCACCTCGCCGTCATCGGCGATCCGCAGCTCCTGTCCGGCAGCGGCGGTGCCGACGGAGCCGGCCTTGCGCGGCGCGTCTGCGTGGTTGAGCGCGACGACGCCACCCGCCTCGGTCATCCCGTACCCCTCGAGCACGGGCACGCGGAACTTCTCCTCGAAGGCGCGCTGCGCCTCGAGAGGGAGCGGGGCGCCGCCGCAGTGGGCCAGCCGCAGCTTCGACCGACGTCCGATCTCCGGGACGGCGGCGACGAGCGCGGCGAGCATCGCCGGCACGCCCATGAAGACGGTCACGCCGTGCCGCTCGATCGTCTCGAGCGCGTCGCGGGCGTCGAAGCGGCGTGCGAGCACGAGCGTCGCGCCGAGCGCGACGGCCACGTTCATGCAGCCGGTCATGCCGAACACGTGGGAGAGCGGCGCAGAGCCCCAGAGGACGTCGTCCTCGGTCAGCCCGAGCGCGCCGGCGAGGTACTCCGCGTTCCGACGCAGAACCTGGTGCGAGAGCTCGATCCGCTTCGGCTCGCCGGTCGTCCCCGAGGTGAACAGCGCGACCGCCGTATCCGGAGCAGGATCGAACGGCCGGCTGCGCTGCTCGACTTCCACGGGGCTGAGCAGCGGGTTGAGCGGGACGACGACCGCGCCGCGACGGAGCGCGCCGTGGTAGGCCGCGACCGATTCCGGCACGTTCGGCATCGGCAGCGGCACGATCCGGCCTGCCGACGCTTCCGCGTCGGCCATGGCATCGAGCTTTGCATAGGTCACGTGCGACCCCTCGAACGCGAGCACGATGCGGTCCGGCACGCGGGCCGCCGTCTCGCCGAGGAGGGTCGCGAGGGTCACCCTTTTCGACGGTACCCCTGCAGACCCGGCCGGATCGACTTCTCGTCGAGGAACTGGCTGAGTCCCTGCTCGCGGCCACGCTCCTCGTCGAGGAACTGCGACTGCTCGAGCTTCGCGTACAGATAGTCCTCCGCCGTATCCCAGCTCATCGTCTGCGCGTGCTTGTAGCCGAGCTTCGCCGCCCGTAGGACGACGGGGTTCTTCTCCAGCAGCTCGCGCGCGCGCGACTCCACCTCGCCGCGAAGCCGCGCGCGCGGGACGCTCCAATTGACGAGACCCATCTCGGTCGCCTTCCGGCCGTCGAACGTGCGGCCGGTCATGACGTACAGCAGGCCCGTGCGGAGTCCGACCGTCTCGGCCAGGCCGCGGCTGACAAGGCTGCCCGGCGGGATGCCCCAGTTGATCTCCGAGAGGCCGAACGTCGCCTCGTCCGCCGCGACGGCGAGGTCGCAGGCGCAGAGGGGAGTGAAGGCGCCGCCGAAGCACCAGCCGTTCACCATCGCGATCGTCGGCTTCGCATAGGTGCGCAGTAGACGCCACTGCCAGTAGTTCGCATCGCGGCGGACGCGGCGCTGGACGTGCTCAGGCTGCTCGTCGACCTCGCGGAAGTACTCCTTCAGGTCCATGCCGGCCGAGAACGCCTCGCCCGCCCCGGTGAGCACGACTACCCCGCAGCTGTCGTCCTCGTCTAGCGCGAAGAGCACGTCGATCATCTCCCGGTTCAGCGTCGGGTTCATCGCGTTGCGCTTCTCCGGGCGGTTCAGCTCCACCCATGCGATCCCCTCGTCCACCTCGACGCGCACGGTTTCCCAGGTGCTCACTCCGCCTCCTTGAGTATCAGGTGGCCTGATATTAATGGGAGTCGTCGGCGCGACGCAAGGTCTCGACCAAGAGCTTGCGGAGCCTCGAGTCGTCGGTCCCGGCGAAGAGATCGCGCTCGGCCGCGTCGACGCTCTCATCCGCTCTCGCGAGCAGCCGCGTACCGGGCCCGGTCAGCTCCGCCGGCCGGATGCGGCCCCGCGTCCGGTCGGGATGCCGCAGCACCAGGCCGCGCCGCTCGAGTCGCGCCAGCACCTCGTTCATCGCCTGGGGGGTGATCAGTGATCGCCGCGCAAGCTGCGCGTTCGAGAGCCCCGTCCGCGCGCGGAGGACCGAAAGGGTCGTGTACTCCTGCAGCGACAGCCCATGTGACCCAAGCGCGCCGGCGAGCTGCCGCCGGACGACGCGGTCGAGCCTGCCGACGAGATAGCTGACACGCGGCTCCATCGCTCGGAGCGTACGTCCGCTCCCGGCTCAGCCCCAGATCTCGGCGGCGGTCTCGACGATGAGGCGAAGCTTCGCCTCCTCCTCCTCGAGGGTGAGCATGTTGCCCTCGACCGTGGACGAGAAGCCGCACTGGGGCGAGAGGCAGAGCTGCTCGACGTCGGCATACCGGCTCGCCTCCTCGACGCGCCGCTTCAGCTCGTCCTTGCGTTCGAGCTCGCCGCGCTTCGTCGTCACGAGCCCGAGCACGACGACCTTGCCCTTCGGCAGGAAGCGCAGCGGCTCGAAGCCGCCCGAGCGCTCATCGTCCCACTCCATGAAGAACCCGTCGACCTCGAGCTCGTTGAAGAGCGCCTCGGCGACGAAGTCGTAGCTCCCCTCCGCGGCCCACGAGGAGCGGAAGTTGCCGCGGCACATGTGGGTCGTCACCGCCATTCCTTCCGGACGCCCGGCGAGCGCCTCGTTGATGTGACGGATGTACTCGACGTGCTGACGGTCGGGGTCGCCGCCGATCGAGGCGACGTACTCGCGTTGGTGCGGATCGTTCAGATAGGCGAGGCTCGTGTCGTCGAACTGGAGGTACCGGCAGCCGACGTCTCCGAGGCGGCGCACCTCCTCTCGGTAGGCAGCGGTGAGGTCGGCCCAGAAGGAGTCGAGATCGGGATACAGCGATTCGTCGATCGCGGCCCGGCCGCCGCGGTAGTGGACCATGCTCGGCGACGGGATCGTCAACTTGGGGACGGCGCGCGTGACGGTGTCCTGAAGGAAGCGGAAGGCTTCGCCGAAGATCGTCTCGGAGACGCCGAGGCGTCCGTTCACGTGCAGGGCAGCCGGAGTGAACTCGATCTCGCCCTCGGGGTTGAAGAACCGGACCGAGATGTGCCCAGCCTCCTTCGTGATGCCGTCGAGCTGGTAGATGAAGTCCATGTGCCAGGAGGCGCGGCGGAACTCGCCGTCCGTCGCCGAGCGCAGTCCGGCCTGCTCCTGCAGGCGCACGACGTCCCGGATCGCACCGTCCTCGGCCGCGCGCAGGCCCGCGTCGTCGAGGCGGCCGGCGGCATGTTCCTCGCGGGCGCGCAGGAGCTCGGGCGGGCGAAGCAGGCTGCCGACATGGTCGGCGCGGAACGGCGGCGAGTCCCGAGGGGCCACGGCGTCGTGTATATCGCACCGATGGCGCACCCTGCTGACCTGGGCGTCCTGGAGGCCGCAGACGCGCTCGCGCGACGGGAGCTCTCCTCGCGCGAGCTGACGGAGGCGTGTCTCGGGCGGATCGTCGAGCGTGATGGGACGCACAGCTTCGAGGGAGACCTGGCGTCCGTGAACGCGTGGGTGCGCGTGTACGAGGAGGACGCTCTCGCGGCGGCAGACGCGGCCGACGCGCGGCTCGCCGCGGGCGACGCGCCGGCGTTGTGCGGCGTGCCGATAGCGCTCAAGGACCTCTACGCGGTCGCCGGGAAGCCGCTGACCGGTTCGAGCCGCGTCCTCGACGAGGTCCCGGAGCGCGACTGCGACGTCTGGGCGCGGCTGCGGTCCGACGGGGCGGTACTGCTCGGGCACGTGCACACGCACGAGCTCGCCGCCGGCGGGACGACCGACCAGGTCGGGAATCCGTGGGACCTCTCACGCTCGCCCGGCGGCTCGAGCGGCGGGTCGGCCGCGGCGCTCGCGACCCGCACGACGCCGGCCGCGACCGGCACCGACACCGCGGGTTCGCTGCGCATCCCATCGGCTCTCTGTGGCACCTCGACGGTGAAGCCGACGTTCGGAACCGTCCCGATGCGCGGGATCTTCCCGCTCGCGGCATCCCTCGACCACGCCGGCCCGATGGCGCGGACGGTGGCGGACTGCGAGCCCCTGCTCGCGTGCATGGCGGCGACCCCGGCGCTGGTGGAACGCCGACCGCTGCGCCGGGTGGCGCTCTCGCCGCGAGTCGCGGAGCTCGACCCGGACGTCGCCGACGGGCTGGACCGCGCGCTGGCGGAGCTGCCGCTCGTCGACGCCCCGCCGCCGGAGGTCGACCTCGACCCCGGGCCAGCCTTCCTCTCCGCGCTCTGCGCCGAGATGCTGGCGCACCACCGGAAACTCGCCGACCGGCGCGAGCTCTATCGGCCGTCCGTGCGCGGTTTTCTCGAGCACGCGGAGCGGAACGCGCTGAGCGCAGCCGAGCTCGCAGCGGTGCAGGATCGCCGGCGGGAGGACCGCCGACGCTGGCTCGACTGGCTCGCGGAGCACCGCCTCGACGCGATCGCCGAGCCGACGGTGCCGATCGTCGCGCGCCCACGTGGAGCCGGGTATGACGCACCGTTCACCGACGTCGCCGAGATCTCGCTCACGCACTACTGGAACTGGGTCGGGCTCCCGGTCGTCGCGCTGCCGTCCGGGCTCGGCAGTAGGAGCGGTCTCCCGACGAGCATCTCGCTCATCGGTGCGGACGGCGCCGAGTGGGACCTGCTCGCCGCGGGCGCCGCGCTGCAGGATCTGCTCGGCGTGCCGTCGCCGTGATCGGCCTCGCCTCGTGCAGCGCCGCCCATCGCCGGGTCAGCCCGGCTGGTAGCCGAGATGCGCGGAGACCTCGGCGGCCGCGCGCCGCAGCGTCCCTCCGAGTCGCGCCGTGAGGTCCTGCATCGAGATCATCGAGCTGTGCACCGCCAGGTTGACCGCCGCGACCGCGTCCCCGTGAAAGTCGAAGATCGGCGCGGCGATCGACCGCAAGCCGTACGCGAGCTCCTCGTTGTTGACGGCGAATCCCTGCTCTCGCACGCGCTCGAGCTCCGCGAGCAGCGCGCTCCGTGACGTGATCGTGTTCGGGCCACGGCGGGCGAACTCGAGGCCGTCGAGCACGGCGTCTTGCAGCGGCTCGGAAAGATGGGCGAGCAGCACCTTCCCGAGCGAAGTGCAGTACGCGGGCAGGCGCGACCCGACGTGGAGGTTGAGGTCGATCTCTCGCTGGCCCGGCCGGGTGCTGCGGCAGCGCTCGACGTAAACGATGTCGTTCCCGTCGAGGATCGCCATGTTGACCGTGAACCCCGTCGCGTCGCTCAAGCGGCGCAGGTGTGGCGCGGCGATCTCGCGCACCTCCATCGAGTTGATCGCGGAGAAACCGAGGTCGAGCACGCGCGGCCCGAGCCGGTACTTCTTCGTCTCCAAGTCCTGCTGCAGGTACCCGAGCGTCGCGAGCGTGGCGACGTAGCGGTGGGTGGTGCTTCGGCTGAGGCCGACCTGGCGGCCGAGCTCGCTCACGCCGAGCTGCGGCCGGCCGGAGCGGAAGGCCGAGAGGATCTGAAGTCCACGCTCGAGCGACTGCGAGTAGGACATCCGTCCCGTTTGGGCCGCGCCGCCGACCATGTCCGAGATCCTAGAACAGCACGTCGGTGTTCGAGTAGTCGGGACACTGTCCTTGACAGCCGATACGGGCCCTCGTAGCGTCGCCCTCGTTCGCCCTTATCGAACGACCGCATACCGACCTCTAGGAGGGTCCATGTCGGACGAGTACGGAAGCGGCAAGGTCACCAGACGGGACCTGCTCAAGCGCGCCGGGGCGGGCGCGGTGGGCGTCGCGGTCTCGGGCGTGTTCGCGGAGCCCGTCTGGGCGCGCGCCAAGACCTGGGACGCGAGCAACACGATCAAGATCGGATTCGTCAGCCCGCTCACCGGTCCGGCGGCCGGATTCGGCGAGGGCGACCCCTACATCATCGGTCTCGCCAAGCATGCCTGGCGTCACGGGACGACGATCGGCGGCAAGCATTACGCAGTCGAGGTCGTGAAGAAGGACAGCCAATCCGACCCCGCCAAGGCCGCACAGGTCGCGAACGAGCTGATCCACTCGACCGGCATCGACCTGATGCTGACGACGTCGACACCGGAAGTGGTCAATCCGGTCGCGGACGCGTGCGAGGCGGCAGGCGTGCCGTGCGTCGGCACCGTCGACCCGTGGGAGTCGTTCTACTTCGGTCGGGGGGCGAAGCCGGGCGGCCGGAACCCCTTCCGCTACTCGTTCCTGTTCAGCTTCGGCACGGCGCAGTTCGCGTCGGCCTACGAGCACCTGTGGCCACAGGTCAAGACGAACAAGCACGTCGGCGTCATGTACCCGAACGACACCGACGGCAACGCGTTCCGCGCCAGCCTGATCCCCCTGCTCGAGAAGGCCGGCTACAAGGTCTTCGACCCGGGCGGCTACCAGGACGGGCAGACCGACTACACGTCGCTGATCTCGTACTGGAAGAAGCACGACTGCCAGATCTTCCACTGCGCCCCGATCCCGCCCGACTTCACCACCTGCTGGAAGCAGGCCGCCCAGCAGGGTTACACGAAGATGTGCCGGGTCGCGCAGCTGGCGAAGACCGGACTCTTCCCGTCGCAGATCGCGGCGTCCGGCAAGCTCGGCCCGCTGCTCGCGAGCGGCGCCTACTGGACGCCGACCTTCCCGTACAAGTCGTCGTTGACCGGCATCAGCTCGAAAGAGATCGGCGACGGCTACACGAGGAAGACCGGGCGCCAGTGGAACCAGCAGCTCGGAGCCTCGTTGTCCCTCTTCGACGTCGCCCAGGCGGTACTGCACAAGGCGGGCGATCCGAAGGACAAGAACAAGGTCACGGCCGCATTCCACCACCTCAAGGTGGAAACGCCGTCAGGAGTGCTGCATTGGGGAACAGGTGGCAAGCACAACCCGGTGCCGCCGGTGGTCACGACGCCGATCATCGGTGGACAGTGGGTGCACACACCGAAGGGGAGCAAGTTCCCCCTCGACTTCGTCCTCTGCGAGCATTCGGGAGACCCGCACGTTCCGATCAAGGCAAAGCTGAAGCGATATCCAGGTTGATGACCGAAGCAGGCGGCACGGCACTGCTCGCGGCCGTCGGGGTGAAGAAGCGGTTCGGTGCGCTCGTCGTACTGGACGGCATAGACGTCACCGTCGGGGCCGGCGAGGCAGTTGGCATCGTCGGCCCCAACGGCGCCGGAAAGACGACATTGCTCAGCGTGTTCGCGGGCTCGCAGCGCCCGGACGGCGGTGAGATCCGCTTCGGCGGGCGCGACGTCACGTCGGTCGGGCCGGCGGCACGATGCCGCCTCGGGATCGGTCGGGCGCACCAAGTGCCGAAGCCGTTCGGCGGCATGACCGTGTTCGAGAACGTGCTTGTCGGGGCGTCCGCGGGAGGGCGGCGGCGCGGGAAGGACGCCTACCGACAGGTCGTCCAGGTACTCGACCAGTGCGAGCTGACCGGGCTGGCCAATCGAACGGCCGAGTCGCTCGGGCTCCTGCACCGAAAGCGGCTCGAGCTCGCCCGGGCGCTCGCCACCTCTCCGCAGATCCTGCTCCTCGACGAGATCGGCGCCGGCCTGACCGACGAGGAGGCCGCCCAGCTCGTCGCGACGATACGCGAGGTCCGAAGCCGCGAGGTCGCCATCGTCTGGATCGAGCACATCGTCCACGTTCTCGTGCAGGCCGTCGAGCGGCTGATCGCCATGGACGGAGGCAGGATCATCGCCGAGGGCGACCCGCACGCCGTGATGAAGAACGCAACTGTCATCGACGCCTACCTCGGTAGCACGGCCGGGAGCCCGGTCGCATGAGCGCATTGCTGACCGTCGAGAGCCTCGACGTCCGCCACGGGCTGCTGCAGGCCGTGCGGCAGGTGTCGTTCGAGGTCGCGGAGGGCGAGACGCTCGCGCTCGTCGGCGCGAACGGCGCGGGCAAGTCGACGCTGCTGCGGGCGATCGCCGGTGCGCACCGACCCGCCGCCGGTCGCATCGGCTTCGCCGGCCAGGACATCACCCGCAGGCCGGCACATCGGCGGGCACGTGCAGGCATTGCGCTCGTCCCGGAGGGCCGGCGACTGTTCCCCGAGCTGACGGTCGAAGAGAACCTGCAGGTCGCGAACGCCTCGCGGCGCTCGGGCTCGTGGGACGTCGACACCGTGCTGGAGGCCTTCCCGCTCCTCCAGCCGCTTCGCCGCAAACGGGCGGTGAGCCTCTCGGGCGGCGAACAGCAGGCAACAGCAATCGGGCGGGCGCTGATGACGAACCCCCGCCTGCTGCTCCTCGACGAGGTCTCGCTCGGGCTGGCGCCCGTCGTGGTCGAGGGCGTCTACCGCTCCCTCGCCAACTTGATCGAAGCCGGGACGACAATCCTTCTCGTCGAGCAGGATCTCGCGCGCGCGATGGGCGCCGCCGACCGCGTCCTCTGCATGCTCGAGGGCCGCGTCGTCCTCGAGGGGCTGCGTGGCCAGCTCACGCGCGAGCAGGTGACCGAGGCGTACTTCGGGCTACCGCGACAGGAGGCGACTGCGTGACCTGGGTCGCGGCCGTCGTCCACGGGATCCTGCTCGGTGGCTTCTACGCACTGCTCGCGGCCGGGCTCGCGTTGCTGTTCGGAGTGATGAGGATCATCAACCTCGCACACGGCTCCCTCGCGCTCGTCGGCGCGTACATGTCGTACCTGCTTGTCGAGCACACCGGCTGGTCGACCTACCTGACCCTGCTGCCGGTGTTGCCCGGAGCGTTGATCGTGGGCTATCTCCTCCAGCGAACGATGCTCGAGCGCAGTCTGCGGGCCGGCCAGCTCGTGCCGCTCCTGACCACGTTCGGACTCCTGATCGTGATCGCGAACCTGTTGCAGAGGCTCTTCTCGCCCGACGTGCACTCGCTCGACGAGGGCTCGATCGGCACCGCCGCCTGGCAGACGACCTCCTCTCTCGCCATCCCGTGGTTCGACGTGCTGACGCTCGGGATCGCGGTGGCCGTCCTTGGCGGGCTGCACCTCGTGCTCCGCCGTACGCAGCTCGGCCGTGAACTGCGCGCGACCGCGGCGGACGCCGACACGGCAGAGCTTCTCGGCGTGAACTCCCGCACCGTCTACGCGCGGGCCACGGCGATCGCCGTCGCCACGGCCGCCCTCGCCGGCGTCTTCTACGGGATGCGCACCGGGTTCGACCCGAACCAGGGCGGGGCCGAGCTGCTCTACGCCTTCGAGGCCGTCGTCATCGGCGGGCTCGGCTCCCTGTGGGGCACGCTCGGGGGCGGCATCGTCCTCGGCGTCTCGCAGGAGATCGGCGCTCAGATCAATCCCGAGTACTTCGCGATCGGCGGGCATCTCGTCTTTCTCGCCGTGCTCGTCGGGCGGAGCATGGCCCAGGCGAGCCGCATCCGGTACGCGCTGCGGCGGTTCGCATGAGCGAGACCGCCGCCGCCGCTCCCGTGGCGCGGGACTTCCGCGTCCAGCGCTGGAGCTGGGTCTCGGTGCTCTTCTCGGGCGGGCTCGCCGGCATCGTCGCTGTGCTCGCGCTCGGCCCGGTCCTGCTCGGCGAGAACACGCAGAACAACCTGATCCAGCTCTACTTCCTGATGATCATGGCGATGATGTGGAACGCGCTCGCCGGCTACGGTGGGCTCGTCTCCGTCGGCCAGCAGGGGTTCATCGGCCTCGGCGCG
>JAICSH010000026.1 GCA_025936995.1 Thermoleophilia bacterium
CAGGCCGCCGAGCTCGCGCACACCCTCGCCGAGCTGGATGTCGACGCCGCGGCCGGCCATGTTGGTGGCGATCGTGACTGCGCTGCGCTGGCCGGCGTCCTTGATGATCTCGGCCTCGCGCGCATGCTCCTTCGCGTTCAGGACGTTGTGCTTGATCCCCTTGCGCGTCAGGAGCTGGGAGAGGTACTCGGACGTCTCGACCGCGATCGTGCCGACGAGGATGGGCTGACCCTCGGCCGTCCGCTCCGCGATGTCGCGGACGACGGCCTCGAACTTCCCCTCCTTCGTCTTGAAGATGAGGTCGTTCTCGTCGGCGCGGGCGACCGGCACGTTCGTCGGGATCTCGACGACGTCGAGCCCGTAGATCTCGACGAACTCCTTCTCCTCGGTCTTCGCCGTGCCCGTCATGCCGGCGAGCTTCTCGTAGAGGCGGAAGTAGTTCTGGAGCGTGATCGTGGCGAGCGTCTGATGCTCCTCCTGGATCTTGACGCCCTCCTTCGCCTCGACCGCCTGGTGGAGGCCCTCGCTCCAGCGGCGCCCTTCCATGATCCGGCCGGTGAACTCGTCGACGATCTTCACCTCGCCGTCCTGGATCACGTAGTCGATGTCGATCTGGTAGAGCGACTCGGCCTTCAGCGCCTGGTAGAGGTGGTTGACGAGCTGGGTGTTCTCCGGCGCGTAGAGGTTGTCGATCCGGAGGGCGCGCTCGACCTTCGCAACCCCCTGCGGCGTCACGCCGACGGTCTTGTGCTTCTCGTCGTACTCGAAGTCGGCGCCCGCCTCCTCGGCCGCGCCCTTCGGGTCGCCCACCGAGGCGCGGAACGGGATGAGCTGCTTCGCGACGCGGGCGAAGCTGTAGTAGAGGTCGGCGGCCGCCTCCGGCTCGCCGGAGATGATGAGCGGCGTCCTCGCCTCGTCGATCAGGATCGAGTCGACCTCGTCCACGATCCCGTACGCATGGCCGCGCTGGACGAGCCCTTCGAGCGCGACCGCCATGTTGTCGCGGAGGTAGTCGAAGCCGAACTCGGAGTTCGTCCCGTACGTGACGTCCGCCGCGTACGCGGCCTTGCGGACATCGAACGGCATCATCGTCTCGACGTACGCGACGGACATGCCGAGCGACTCGAAGACGGGGCGGTTCCACTCGGCGTCGCGCTGCGCGAGGTAGTCGTTGACGGTGACGAGATGCGCGCCGCGGCCGGCGAGGCCGTTGAGGTAGAGCGCAAGGCTCGCGACGAAGGTCTTGCCCTCGCCGGTCTTCATCTCGGCGATGTCGCCCTCGTGGAGGACGATCCCACCCATCAGCTGCACGTCGAACATGCGCTGGTCCGACGCGCGCTTGCGGGCTTCCCGGACCGCGGCGAACGCCTCGAAGACGAGGTTGTCGAGGGTCTCGCCGTTCTCGAGGCGCTGCCGGAACTCGGCGGTCTTGCCCTGGAGGTCGGCGACCGAGAGCTTTTCGAACTCGGGCTCGAGCGAGGTGATGTACGCCGCCTGCTCCTGCAGCCGCCTGGCGCGGCGGCCCTCGCCGACGCGGAGAACCTTCTCGAGGTTGCCGATCTCCACTAGCGCGTCCCCGGTGAATGTTGCGTGGATGACATTTGCCGGACGGGCACCTGCCAAGGGTAGCGGCCTACAAGGCCGAGACCCTGATCTCCCAGAGGTCTCCGTCGATCCTCTCGGCCTCCACGAAGTAGACGGCGCCGGCGGCGTCGCCGAGTTCCGCGAGCTCGGGAGGGATCGCGGCGTCGCTCGGCTCGTCGTCGACCCGTAGCTCCGCGTGGTCGCCGTTCCGGGACAGCTCGAGCTTCTCCCCGTCCGGAAACGGGATCGGCGCGACCGCGATCCGCTTCGCACCCACAGCCCAGAGGTCGCCGGCCTGCCTCGTCGCCACGGCGCGGTACGGCGGGCTCAGGCGGCGCTCGACCGCATCGGCGAACGGCGTGAGGTCGGCATCGCCGTCCTCCTCGCTCACGATCACGTCGCCGTCCGGGATCGTCGTGAACTCGATCCGGTCACCTGCGAGGCCGACCGCCGTGAGCGTGACGGCTGCATCCCACTCCTTCGGGCTGGGGCTCGAGCCGTCCGGGACACCGAGGGCGGCGAGCAGGGACTGCGGCGGGTCGACCTGCGGAGACGTCGGCGTATCGCCGAGCGCCTGCGCAGGATCGAACCCCCCCTCCCGCAGAAGCTGCTCGTTCAGCGTCTCGCGGCGGCGGCGGAAGAGCCCCATCCGGCGCGATGCTAGCTCTCGGAGACCTCCGTCTCGATCTGCTCCGCCAACTCCGGCTCGTCGAAATGCTTGCGCCCGTCCACCCGCTTGTCGTGGATGTCCCGAACCTGACGCACGAGCTTGTCCACGAGCTCGTCGATCGCGGCCTTCATGTCGCGCGCCGACTCCCGCACCCGCAGCGTGTGGCCCTTGAGGTGGACGGTCGCTTCCGCGACCTGGGACTCGGCGATCGAGGGATTCCGCTCGACGGCGAGCTCGATCTCGACGCGCGTCGACTCGTGCACGCGGCGGTCGAGCTTCTGGAGCTTCCGCTCGGTGTAGGTTCGGATGGAGTCGTTCACCTCGAGGTTCTTGCCCTTGACGTGAAGCTGCATCGGCGCCTCCCCTGTCGCTGCCTGTGCGGTGCTTCTAAGCCTACTCGGGCGGCGGCCAACCGCATCCGTATCTATCCGCGACGGAGCGCGCGGGCGAACGCGATCGCCTCGACCCGGCGAGCGCCGGCGACGCGCAGCGCGGTCGCCGCGGCGGCGGCTGCGGTGGAGCCCGTCGTGTAGACGTCGTCGATCACGGCGACACGGCGAGGCGCCCCCGGTGTCGCGCGGAACGCGCCGCGCACCGTTCGCCGCTCGGCCGCCGAGCTACCACGCTGTCGGCCGCCCCGCGTCCGCTCGAGCAGCGAGAGGCAGGGGACGTCCCAGACCGCGGCGAGCTCGAGGGCGAGCCGCTCTGCGGGGTTGTGGCCGCGACGGAGGCGCCGCCCGCGGTCGGCCGGGACGAAGGTGAGCGCCTCGACCTCGGGCGCGTGCACCCGCTCCGCGACGAGCTCTGCCGCCTCCACGGCGAGCCGCCGCAGTCCCCGCTCCTTCCACGCGTGGACGACCCGGCGTGCCGCCTGGTCGTACCCGACCGCGGCGCGGGCGCTCGCGAAGCCGAGCCTGCGTCCCGCGCACTCGCGGCACCGTTCGACGGGCCACGCCGTCGGCGCTCCGCAACGCGCACAGAGAGGCGGCTCGATCCGCGGCAGCCCGCCACGGCACGGGGCGCAGAGCTGCCTCCCGCCGCCCGAGCCGCAGACGACGCAGCGCTGCGGCAGGAGCAGGTCGAGCACACGCCCACGCTAGGAGCGCGGGTGCGCCGTCTTCGTCGCGCCTCTGTCAGGAAAGGCTGTACGACTCGCGTTCCGGCAGGCCGGCGAGGCGCCGGAGCCGGTTGTCCGCCTCGAGCAGCTGCGCGTGGTTCCCGATGTCGTACCACGCGCCCTCGAAGCGGTAGCCGTACACGGGCTCGCGACCGGCGAGCCAGCCGAGGAAGCTGCCTGCGTTGTCCGGGCTCCGGCCCTCGTCGAGGTACGTCCGGACGAGCCGCACATGCTCGCGCGGGAGGAGGTAGATGAGCGTCGAGGCGAGCGTGGACGGCGGGTCGCTCGGCTTCTCGACGAAGCGCACGATGCGATCCTCGCCGTCGGTCTCCGCGATCCCGTAGTGCGTCGCGAGCTCGAGGTCGCCTACGTCGTGGAGCGGGACGGCGCTCGCCGGCTGCGGCTTGGCACGCGACCACTCGACGATCCGGGGCAGCGAGAACTCGAACAGGTTGTCTCCGGCGAGGACGATGAGCTCGTCGTCCTCGAGCCCGGCCTCCTCGATCGCGAGCCGCAGGTCGCCGACGGCGCCGAGGCGATCCTCGTTCGAGGTCGTCCCGTCGTCGTGTACGGAGACGCCGTGCCTTTCGGCCCAGCCGGCGAAGGCCGGCGCGAAGCGGCTGTTCGTGACGAGGTGAATTGCGTCCAGCTCCTCGACCTCCCGGACACGGTCGAGCACCCAGTCGAGCATCGGGCGGTCGCCGACGGGGAGCAGGTGCTTCGGCACGTCCTCGGTCAGCGGCCGCAGCCGCGTCGCGTAGCCGGCGGCGAGGATCACAGCCTTCATGCGAGCGACTCCGCGTACGGCGCGCGGTGGACGCCGTCCTCGGTCACGATCGCCGCGATCAGCCCGGCCGGGGTCACGTCGAACGCGGGGTTCCGGGCCGGGAAGCGGGTAGTCAGCTCTGCGGGATCGCGCTCCTCGATCGGGATCCCGGAGCCGTCGGGCGTGTGGGGGTCGAGCGTCGAGCTCGGCGCGACGACGTAGAACAGGATCCCGTGGTGGGCGGCGAGCACCGCGAGCGAGTATGTGCCGATCTTGTTCGCCGTGTCCCCGTTGGCGGCGATGCGGTCGGCGCCGGTGACGACGAGGTCGACCTCGCCGCGCGCCATGAGAGAGCCCGCCGCGGAGTCGGCGATGACGGCGTGCGGGATGCCGGCCTGCTCGAGCTCCCAGGCGGTGAGACGGGACCCCTGGAGGAGCGGCCGCGTCTCGTCGACGAGGACGCACTCGAGCAGCCCGCGCTCGGCGGCCGCGCGGAGCGCGCCGACCGCGGAGCCGTAGCCGCCGGTCGCGAGGCCGCCGGCGTTGCAATGGGTCAGCGCGCGGGTGCCCGGCCGGAAGAGCTCGGCCGCGTGGGCGGCCATCCTCCGGCAGCGGTCGACCTCCTCCTCGTGGAGCCCGCGTGCCCGCTCGGGCGTCGGGTCGTCCCGCATCCGGGCGAGCGCCCACGGCAGGTTGACCGCGGTCGGCCGGGCGGCTGCGAGGACGTGCTCAGCCTCCGCGAGGTCGTCGCCGCGGAGCGCCGCGAGGGCGAGCCCGTAGGCGGCGGCGATGCCGATCGCGGGCGCGCCGCGCACGGCCATGTCCCGGATCGCCGCAGCGACCTCGGCGGCCGACCCGCAGCGCACCTCGACCACCTCGTCGGGCAGCCGCCGCTGGTCGAGCAGCACGACTGCGGGACCGTCTACCTCGAGCCGGACGATCCCCTCGGGCGCAAGCTCGTGCGTCACGTCTTGAAGGGCCACGTCCGGTACCAGGTACCGGACGTGGCCGTAGGAGACGATCCCGAAGCGACCGAATGGCTCGAGGGCGGCCCACTTCTCCGACTCGGACACGTCTCAAAGAGACACGGCCGGTACCTGGTACCGGCCGTGTCCGTTTGGGCCTTGTCCGTAGGGCTCAGGTGCCCTCGTCCCAGGAGGCGAGGTAGCGGGCCTGCTCCTCTGTCAGCGTGTCGATGTCGACGCCCATCGTCTCGAGCTTGAGACGGGCGATCTCGCTGTCGATCTCCGGCGGCACCGGATAGACCTTGCGGTCGAGCTCGCTCGCGTGGCGCGCCGCGTACTCGAGGGCGAGCGCCTGGTTCGCGAAGGACATGTCCATCACGAGCGCCGGATGCCCTTCGGCCGCGGAGAGGTTGACGAGTCGGCCGTCGGCGACGAGGTACAGCCGCCGCCCGTCGGCGAGCTTGAACTCCTCGACGAACTCACGAGCGCGCTTCGTCTCGACCGCCATCTCCCGCAGCGCGGGGATCTCGATCTCGACGTTGAAGTGGCCGGTGTTGGAGAGGATCGCTCCGTCCTTCATCAGCTCCATGTGTGCGCGCGCGATCACGTGCTTGTCGCCCGTAGCGGTGCAGAACAGATCGCCGATCGCGGCCGCCCGCTCGAGCGGCAGCACCTCGAAGCCGTCCATCGACGCCTCGAGTGCGCGGAGCGGATCGACCTCGGTGACGATGACGTGCGCGCCCATGCCGCGGGCCCGCGAGGCGACACCGCGCCCGACCCAGCCGTAGCCGCAGACGACGAACCGCTTGCCGGCGATGAGGACGTTCGTCGCGCGGATGATGCCGTCGATCGTCGACTGCCCGGTGCCGTAGCGGTTGTCGAACATGTGCTTCGTCTGCGCCTCGTTGACGGCGATGATCGGGAAGCCGAGCTTGCCTTCGGCCTCGAGCGCCTTGAGCCGGATCACGCCGGTCGTTGTCTCCTCCGTCCCGGCGATGATCTCGCCGAGCTGCTCGCGCCGCGCCGAGTGGAGGACGCCGATCACGTCCGCGCCGTCGTCCATCGTGAAATGCGGCTTGTGATCGACGGCCGCCTCGATGTGGGCGTAGTACGTGTCGTTGTCCTCACCCTTGATCGCGAAGACGGACACGTCGTACTCGGACACCAGCGCCGCCGCCACGTCGTCCTGCGTCGACAGCGGGTTCGAGGCGCACAGGACGACGTCTGCCCCGCCGGCCTGAAGCGTCCGCATGAGGTTCGCGGTCTCGGTCGTCACGTGGAGACAGGCCGATATGCGGTGGCCGGCGAGCGGCTGCTCGGCCTCGAACCGGTCCCGGATCGCCGCGAGCACCGGCATCTGCCGGTCGGCCCACTCGATCCGCCGCTTCCCCTCCTCCGCGAGAGCGAGGTCTTTCACGTCGTAGCGCTGCGTTGCTGCCATCTGTTCCTTTCGTTATGCGGCGAGAAGTCGTTCGTGCTTGCGCTGCTCCCACTCGACCCAGGAGGTGTCGTCTATCCCCGCGAGCCATCCGTCGACCGCGGCGCGGAGCTCGGGCTCGCGACGCAGGCGGACGGCGAAGGCGAGATCGCCGATCCCGAGGCCGAAGCGGTTCCGGAGCTCGGCGAGCGAGCGCAGCTGGTTCAGCTCGCGCAGCCCGTAGAGCCGGTAGCCCGCGGCCGTGCGTGACGGGACGACGAGCGCGGCCTGCTCCAGGTAGCGGAGCATGCGGGCGGACCAGCCGGTGCGTGCGGCGGCATGGCCGACATGAAGCGCATCCATCGGCCGCGACCTTAACACACCTGTGTCAAGGATGGCGGAGAAAGTCTCGAAGGCGCGCGGCTGCCTCGGCCGCCTCCGCCGCGGGCGGGGGTCCGCCTGCCCAGCGTTCGCGGTCGAGGTCCCAGCCGCGCTTCTCGTCGGAGGGCCACCGGGGATAGACGACCATGTGGACGTGGAGCGGGGGCTTGTCGACCCACATCGTCAGGTATGCGCGTTCGGCGCCGAGACCGTCCACGATCGCGCCGGAGATCCTCCGCAGGAACGGGCCGAGCTCTTCCGCGGCTCCGTCCGGCAGGCGCCACAGATCCTCGACGTGCTCCTTCGTCTTGACGACGACGGCACCGACCCCGAACGGCCCGATGCAGTGGTCGGCGTGCCAGTGCACGGTCTCGGCGATCATCCCGCCGGGCACGGCGATGCGACCGGCGCTCGCGTCGCAGGCGAGGCAGCCTTCGACGCTCATGCCTCACCTCGCAACCGTGCCACGAGTCGGTCGAGGGCGGCCTCGTCGGCGCCGGCGCGCAGGAGCCGTTGCCGGATCCCCTCCTCGGCCTCGATCTCCGCGAGCACCTCGGCGAGCGTGTTGCCGGCAGGCTGCAGGATCCGGAGACGGCGCTCGCGCTCCGCGTCGTCAGGCGCCTCCGCGAGCCAGTTCTCGTTGTGCGGCGCCAAGCTCTCGTCGCTCAGCGCGTGATCGGCGGCGATCGTCTCCGGCTCGACGCCCGCGAGCCAGAGCGCCATCCCGCACGCGATGCCCGTCCGGTCCCGACCGCCTGCGCAGTGGATCGCGGCAGGCGGCTCGGCGTCGCCGAGCAGAGTCAGCGCCTGCGCCAGTTCCGCCCGGTAGTGATCGGCGAGCGCGAGGTACGCCTCCCGCATCGACGGCCAGTCCCACGCGGGCGGCAGCGGACGCGGATCCATTCCCTGCCGTACGACGGGGACCGGCAGCGGGTTTATCCCGTCGTCTTCGTGCTCCCGGTGCGGCCGGAGGTCGACGATGATGGAGACGCCGTAATCCACGAGGGCACGGCGGCCCTCGTCGCTCAGGCCGGGAAGCCAGTCGGCGCGGACAACCACACGGAATGCCGTCTCTCCGCCGTCTGCGAGCGGCAGCCCGCCGAGGTCGCGCACGTTGACGCAACCGTCCCAGCGGAGGACACGGTCTATTCCCGCTCCCGGCGCCGGCAAAGCCGGCACCTCCGCTCTCTGATGAGCTCGGTCGAGCCTACGCTCATGGCTCGCTGGTGCCTTCGCGTCCATAGGCGTCCTCGAGCCGGACGACGTCGTCGAGGTGCGGCGTCGAGACCTCGAGGATCGTCGTGTCCTCGAGCGCGGTGATCCGATGGACGGTGCCCGGCCGGTAGTGGAAGCAGGCCCCGGCGGTGACGACCTCCTCGTCGAGCGCCTCCTGGCCGGCGTCGCCGAGCTCGAGCCGCGCGCGCCCGCTCTGGACGTACCAGCTCTCGTCCTTCTCGCGGTGGAACTGGAGGGAGAGCGACTCGCCCGCCCGCACGAACAGCATCTTGCCGACGTAGGCGTCGGCGTGGGCCCAGATCAGTTCCCAGCCCCACGGCTTCTCGACGCGGCGCGGCTCGAAAGCGAACCGGTCGAGCGATCCGTAGTTCGGCGAGTCGAGCATCACGCGAGCTGCCGCTGCGGCCGCCAGCCGGGATGCTGCTCCATGAACTCGGTGGCCCGGCGGAGGTCCTTCGGCGTGTTCACCGTGAGCCAAACGCCGCGGTGGCGGTGCGCGCGCAGCTTTCCGTCATTCGCGAGCTGCGGGAAGGTCGACTGCTCGTGGTCCCCCTTCTCGGGGAGGAGTGCAAGCGCCTCCTCGCCGAGGACGTAGACGCCGGAGTTGACCCAGTCGTCGAGCACCGGCGCCTCGCGGAAGCCGGTGATCGTGTCGTCCTCCTCGACCTGGACGACGCCGAAGGGAGAGCGCACCTGCGTGACGACGACCGTCGCCGCCGCGCCGCTCGCCTCGTGCTCGGCGAGGAGCGCGCGGAAGTCGACGTCGAGCAGCTCGTCGCCGTTCAGCGCGAGCACCGGTCCGTCCTCCTGCCGGCGCGACGCCGCGAGCCGAAGCCCGCCGCCGCGGCCGAGCGGCTCGGTCTCCCCCACCGCGTCGATCTCGGCGCCCAGGCCGGACAGCGCCTGGAAGTACGCGTCCTCGTCTCCGGCGCGGCACGCGACGATGACCCGCGTCACGCCGCACTCGACGAGCCTGGCGACCGTGTACCCGGCAAGTGGGATCTCGCCGACTGGGACGAGCGGCTTCGGCAGCCCCTGCGCCGCGTCGCCGAGCCGCTCGGCCTTGCCTCCCCCGAGGAGGAGCGCTTCCATCAGGCGTTCAGCTCGCGGTCGCGCGAGGGTTGCGGCGTCCCGTTCACCCCGCCGGGAGTCGCCCGCGTCGGGCGGCCGATCGCCTCGTACTCGAAGCCGGCAGCCGCCGCCGCGGAGGGATCGAGGAGGTTCCGGCCGTCGACGATGAGCGGCCTCGCCATCGCGTCGCGCACCTCCGCGGTGACGACGTCGCGGAGCTCGGGCCACTCGGTCACGATCACCGCGGCATCGGCGTCGCGCACGGCGTCGAGTACCGACTCGCAGATCGCGACGCCCTGCAGGTCGGTCGGCCGCGCGATCGGGTCCCACGCGCGCACCTCGGCGCCTTCCGCGAGCAGCCGGTAGGCGATGACGCGGCTCGGCGCCTCGCGCATGTCGTCGGTGTTCGGCTTGAACGCGAGCCCGAGCAGCGCGACCGACTTGCCGCTGAGGCTGCCCAGCCGCTGCTGGAGCTTCTGCACGACCCGCCGCTTCTGCAGCTCGTTCACCTCCCAGACCGCCTGCAGCAGGAGGAACGGATAGCCGGAGTTGCCGGCGAGCTGCTTCAGCGCGGTCACGTCCTTCGGGAAGCAACTGCCGCCGAAGCCGATGCCGGCGCGGAAGAAATGCGGGCCGAGCCGGTGGTCGAGACCGACGCCGCGCGCCACCTCGACGACGTCGGCGCCGACGAACTCGCAGACATTCGCGATCTCGTTGATGAAGCTGATGCGCGTCGAGAGGAAGGCGTTCGCGGCGAGCTTGACGAGCTCGGCCGAGGCGACGTCCATGCGGAGGACGGTGGTCTCGATGCCCTCATGGAGCTCGACCACGCGCTCGGCGTCGCCGGGCTCGAATGCTCCGACGACGACGCGGTCGGGATGCATGAAGTCGGCGACGGCGGTTCCCTCTGCGGTGAACTCGGGATTCGAGACGTAGCCGACGTTCTCGAGGCCGCGCGCGTCGAGCCTCGCCCGCACGCGCTCGCCCGTCCCCACCGGGACGGTGCTCTTCATCACGAGCACCGGCCGCCCCGGGACGTCCGCCGGGATCTCGTCCACGACGGTCCAGACCGCGGACAGATCCGCGTCGCCTGAGTAGGTGGGCGGGGTTCCTACCGCGACGTAGAGAAAGTCCGCGCCGGCGACCGCCTCCCCCACGTCGAGCGTGAAGGAGATCCGCTCGCGGCCCCGCTCGAGGACCTCCTCGAGCCCCGGCTCGTAGATCGGCACCTCTCCCGCCCGCAGGCGTTCGATGCGGTCCGGAATGACGTCGCGGACGACGACCTCGTGGCCGAGGTCCGCGAAGCACGCGCCGGTGACGAGGCCGACATAGCCGGCCCCGAAGATCGCGATCCTCGACACGGCCCTAGGGTACTTCGGCCACTCAGCGGCCGAGCGGTTGGAGACTCTTCGCGATGGCGAGCATCGTCGAGTTCGAGAGCTGGTTGAGGATCGTGTTCACGACCCAGTAGGTCGCCTTCGGCGTGCGGAGCACGACCATCTGGATCGCGCCACCCGTCGTGTAGAGCAGGAGCTTGTGGTGGTGCCAGGGGATCGTGCTCGTCGGGTTCGCGAGGATCGGCGCCGACGTCCAGTCCGTCTCCTCGATCTGCCAGTACTGGAGCCCGTTCACGAAGGTCATCACGACCTCGTGCTTGTTGCGCAGGGGCTTGAAGACGCGGACACCTTCCTGCGACGAGAGCTGCGCGTACTGCGCGATCTGGTGCGGCGCGTAGACTGGGAAATGCACCTGGTGCGTGAGGCCGCGGAGCCTCTGCGCGGTCAGCGCTAGCCCCGGGCTCACCTGCGGCGGCCGGACGGGCAGCAGCTTCGCCCGGTGCGGCACGACGAGCTTGCCGCCGAAGCCCGTCCCCACGGTGACGATCGTCAACGGGTTGCCGGCCTGCCGCGCGTAGGCGGCGATCGTGGTGGTCATCTGCACCACGGTCGTGCCCGGGCCGAACAGCGGGCGGAGCTGCTGCGCCGCCTGCTGCGCATTCGGCTGGACCGGGTCGTAGTAGACGGTCGTGTCGTGCTGGTGCTTCGGCGCGTTGGCGGCCACGTTCGTGGGCAGCGTCTTGGTCGTGAAGCCGTGCCGGGCCAGGAGGTACGACGTGTTCGATGCCTCGCCGGGAATGGTGCCGGCGTTGAGGACGAGCACGGAGATCTCCGACTTCGAGAGCGGATGCCGCTTCTTCGGCTTCGGCTTCTTGTGCCCCACGAGCTGCGCCTCGACCCTCTTCGGCTCGCTGACGTCCGGGTGGAGGAAGGACTGGACTGCGCCCGCGATCGCGCCCGCCGGCGCGGATTCCACCGAGGCGCCCCCCGCGGTCGTGAAGTAGTGGAAGTCGTCGATCGGGATCTGGTTCCGGAACAGATGGCCCGGCGGCAGGTGGTACGCGATGCCGAGGTAGGACTCCAGCTCCTTGAGCGAGACCTGGCCCCCGCCTGCCTTGACGTACTCGAGGTTGTGCTTGAGGACGCCGATCAGCTGGGGGATCTCGAACGGGAGGCGCGAGAGCGAGAGCTGCGTCTTCAGGCGAGACTTGAGGGCCTCGATGAACAGCTGCTGCCTTCCCGTCCGGTAGATGTCGCTGTCGTAGTGCCGGAACCGGACGAACGACAGGGCCCGGCCACCGTCGAGCTTCTGGTAGCCGGGATGGAGGTTGATCGTCGACGTGCCCGAGTGTGGCGCGATGTAGTAGCGGCGGTCGACGTTCAAGTACACGCCGTGAAGCCGGTTCACGAGCTGCTTGAAGGCGTGGAAGTCGAGCGTGATCAGGTAGTTGATCGGCAGGTGGGTTAGATGCTCCACCGTGTCGAGGGTCGCCGACGGGCCGTTGTTCCCCGGGCAGGTCGACCACGCGGAGTTGATGCGGTCGTGGGTGTAGACGAGTTCGCCGTGGCAGTAGATCGGCACGTAGAGGTCGCGCGGGAACGAGAGCAGCGAGAGCGTGTGGGTGGAGGGGTCGGCGCGGACGAGCATGAGCGTGTCCGAGTTGGAGCCCGAGAGCGACTTCGACCCCGTCCCGGCGCGGTGGTCGTAGCCGGCGATCAGCGCGATCGCGGGCTGGGACGGAGACGCGAGCACTTGCAAATGCTTGCCGGCGGACACCGTGGGCTTGTCCGTCGCCTTGAGCGCGCCCACCGACTCATGCGTGTAGAGGTAGAGCCCGCCCGCTGCTCCCGAGGCGACCACGGCGATCGCGAGCACGAGCCAGCCGAAGCCGCGCAGGATGAGCCCGATCACCGAGCGCCGCGGCGGCTCGGGCTGCCGGTACCGCGTGATCGGCCCGAACAGCGGCGGTTCGGCCGAGTGGCCGTTGCCATTCAGACCGGCGGTCTGACCGATTCCGCGCTTCAGCGTGGTCCGCATGCGAGATCGGCGCCCCACCGGCGCCTCGGTCGAGGATAGCTCAGTTGCCGGAGGAGGCCGTGGCCACCTTCACAACGGCTTCATCTTCCGCAGGCTCGTAGCCGAGATTCGGCCGTAGCGAACGTTCCGCCTCCTCGAGCGAGATGCCCTTCCGAGCGGCGTAATCCTCGACCTGGTCGCGCCCGAGGCGTCCCACCGAGAAATACCGAGCGTCGGGATGCGCGAGGTAGATCCCGCTCACGCTCGCGGCGGGCGTCATCGCGTACGTCTCCGTCAGCGCGAGCCCGGCCTCCTCGGCCTCGAGCAGGGCGAAAAGCTTCGACTTCTCGCTGTGGTCCGGGCAGGCCGGGTACCCGAACGCGGGCCGGATGCCGCGGAAGCCCTCGGCGATCAGTTGTTCCTTCGGGAGCTTCGTGCCGGTCTCGTACCAGGCGCGGCGCGCGAGCTCGTGCAGGTACTCCGCGAACGCCTCCGCAAAGCGGTCCGCGAGCGCCTTGGCCATGATCGCGTGATAGTCGTCGTGCTCGGCGGCGAAGCCGGCGGCGAGCTCCTCGGCGCCGATCCCGGCGGTGACCGCGAACGCGCCGAGATGATCGCCCTCGGGCGCAACGTAGTCGGCGAGGGAACGGTTGGGGCGAGAGTCGCCGTAGTCGCTCTGCTGCCGCAGGAAGCAGAACCGTGTGTGCTCCTCGTTTGCACGATTGACAACGATATCGTCGCCCTCGGACGACGCCGGCCAAAAGCCCAAGACGCCGCGCGCGACGAGCAGCCGCTCCTCCACGATCCGTTCGAGCAGGCGCTGTGCGTCGTCGAAGAGCTCTCGCGCGACGGGCTGGTCGAGGATCGCCGGGTACTTGCCCTTCAGCTCCCAGGCGTGGAAGAAGAACTGCCAGTCGATGTACTCCCGCAGTGTCTCGAGGTCCGGCTCGACGATGCGGCGGCCGGTGAACTCCGGCACGGGCAGGTCGTCGAACGAGACGCGCTGCCGGTTCTCGCGCGCCCGCGCGAGCGGCAGCAGCGGCTTTCGCTCCTTCTCGGCGTGGAGGTCGCGCAGACGATCCTGGTCGGCGCGGTTCTCGCCGTCGAGCCGCTCGCGCCGAACGGGATCGAGCAAATCCGAGACGACGCGCACGACGCGCGAGGCGTCGAGGACGTGCACGACCGGCTGCGAGTACGCGGGCGCGATCCGCACCGCCGTGTGCTGGCGCGACGTCGTGGCGCCGCCGATCAGGAGCGGCAGGTCCATCCCGCGCCGCTCCATCTCGCGCGCGACGTCGACCATCTGGTCGAGCGACGGCGTGATCAGCCCGGAGAGGCCGACGACGTCCGCGTGCTCCTCGACGGCGGTGTCGAGGATCCGCTCCGCCGGCACCATCACCCCGAGGTCGACGACCTCGTAGTCGTTGCAGCCGAGGACGACGCCGACGATGTTCTTGCCGATGTCATGGACGTCGCCCTTCACAGTCGCGAGAACGGCCTTGCCGCGCGCCCGAGGCGCCCCGCCGCTCGCCGCCTGCTCGGCCTCCATGTACGGCTCTAGGTACGCGACGGCGCGCTTCATCGCACGCGCGCTCTTCACGACCTGCGGCAGGAACATCTTCCCCGCACCGAAGAGATCGCCGACGACCTGCATTCCGGCCATGAGCGACCCCTCGATCACGTCGAGCGGCCGGTCGGCCCGCTGCCGCGCCTCCTCGGTGTCCTCTTCGATGAAGTCGACGATCCCGTGCACGAGCGCGTGCTCGAGCCGCTTCTCGACCGGCGCCTCGCGCCACGAGAGGTCGACCTCGCGCCGCGTCGCCTCGCCGCGCACGCGCCCCGCGTACTCGACGAGCCGCTCGGTCGCCTCGGGATTCCTGTCGAAGATGACGTCCTCGACCCGTTCGAAGAGCTCCGGCTCGATGTCCTCGTAGACGACGAGCTGGCCGGCGTTGACGATCCCCATGTCGAGGCCGGCGCGAATCGCGTGGAAGAGGAACGCCGAGTGCATCGCCTCGCGGACGGCGTCGTTGCCGCGGAACGCGAAGCTGAGATTGGAGATCCCGCCGCTCGTCCTCGCGCCCGGGCACCGCTCCTTGATCAGCGGTAGCGCGTCGAGGAACGCCTTCGCGAAGCCGCGGTGCTCCTCGATGCCGGTCGCGACGGCGAGGACGTTCGGGTCGAAGATCAGATCCTCCGCGGGAAACCCGACCTGCTCCACGAGGAGCCGGTACGCGCGCTCGCAGATCGCGACCTTGCGCTCGACCGTCTCGGCCTGGCCCTCCTCGTCGAAGGCCATCACGACGACTCCGGCGCCGTAGCGCCGGACCGTGCGGGCCTGCTCGAGGAACGCGTCCTCCCCCTCCTTCAGCGAGATCGAGTTGACGACGCCCTTGCCCTGGACGCACTTGAGCCCGGCCTCGAGCACCGTCCAGCGCGAGCTGTCGATCATGATCGGGATGCGCGCGACCTCGGGCTCGGTCGCGACGAGGTTGAGGAACGTCGTCATCGCGCGCTCGCCGTCGAGCAGGTCGGCGTCCATGTTCACGTCGAGGAGGTTGGCGCCGCCGCGCACCTGCTCGAGCGCGACGTCGAGCGCCGCCTGGTGGTCGCCGCCCTCGATGAGGCGACGGAAGCGCGCCGAGCCGGTGATGTTCGTCCGCTCGCCGATCATCGTGAAGTTGGAGTCCGGCCGCAGCTCGAGCGGCTCGAGGCCGCTGAACCGCGTCGCGCCGCGGCGCTCCGGGACGCGGCGGGGCGTAACGCCCTCGACCGCGGCGGCGATCTGCCGCACGTGCTCGGGAGTCGTCCCGCAGCAGCCGCCGACGAGATTCACGAGCCCGTCCCGCGCGAACTCGCCGAGGAAGCGGCTCGTGTCCTCGGGCAGCTCGTCGTGCTCGCCGAGGGCGTTCGGCAGGCCGGCGTTCGGATAGCACGCGACCCAGGTCGGCGCGATCTTGGCCAGGTCCTCGACGAAGGGCCGCATCTCGGAGGCGCCCAAGGAGCAGTTGACCCCGACGACGAGCGGCTCGGCGTGCTCGACCGAGATCCAGAACGCCTCGACGGTCTGGCCCGAGAGGTTCCGGCCGCTCTTGTCGACGGCAGTGAAGGAGAGCCACAGCGGCAGCTCGGGCGCGGCGTCCTGCGCAGCCACGATCGCCGCCTTCGCGTTCAGCGTGTCGAACACCGTCTCGATCAGTAGGAGGTCGGCGCCGCCCTCTCGCAGCGCGCGCATCTGCTCCGCATACGTCTCCGCGACCTCGTCGAACGTGGCGGAGCGATACGAGGGGTCGTCGACCTTCGGCGAGAGCGACAGGGCGACGTTGAGCGGCCCGACCGAGCCCGCGACGAGCCCGCCGAACTCGTCCGCGACCTCGCGGGCGAGCCTGGCTCCCTCCAGCGACATCTCGGCGGCGAAATCCTGCAGCGCGTAGTCGGCCTGGCCGATCCGCGTCGCGGTGAACGTGTTCGTCGTGGCGATGTCCGCGCCGGCCTCGAAGTACGAGCGATGGATCTCGCGGATCACGTCCGGCTGCGTGAGGTTGAGCAGGTCCGGGTCGCCCGCGACGTCGAGCGGGTGGTCGCGGAAGCGCTCCCCGCGGTATGCCTCCTCGCCCCTGACGCGCTTCTGGATGAGCACGCCCCACGAGCCGTCGAGGACGGCGATGCGCTGCCTGAGGATGGATTCGAGCCGTTCCCGTGTGTCCTGCAACTGTCTCCTCACCGCGAGGCCCGGGAGCGGTGCTCTCGGGCGCTTTAGGCGTTTGTTGACCCGGTCGCCAAGCTGCCTGTCAAAGCTCTCCGGGTACCCACAACGCTAGCAGCCGCGCGGCGTGGCACCCTCCGCGTGGGGCCCGGAGCGAACGCTAGGGTGCCGCTTCGTGGCCGAGGTGCACGACGGCGCGACGCTGCGCAAGGCGCTTCTCGAGATCGCGTGCGATTTCTCCTTCACGTGGATCGCGGAGACGCGGCTCCTCTTCGACGCTCTCGAGCCGCGCCGGTTCGCCGAGCTGCACCACAATCCGACCGCCCTCCTCTCGGAGCTGACGGACGACGACCTCACACGGGCGCTCACGCCTGTCTACCTCGAGCGCCTCGAGCGCGTGCAAGGACGTCTCGTGCGCGACCGCGGGGCCGAGACGTGGTGGAGCGAGCGAAGCGGGCCGCGCGACCTCCTCGTCGCGTACTTCTCCGCGGAGTTCGGACTCGACGAGAGCCTCCCCATCTACTCGGGCGGGCTGGGCGTGCTCGCGGGCGACTACCTCAAGGCCGCCTCGGAGCTCGGCCTCCCCCTCGTCGGGATCGGGCTGTTCTACCGGCGCGGCTACTTCCGGCAGCGGCTCGACGCCGACGACCGCCAGGTCGAGCACTACCCGCTGACCGACACGAGCCGCCTCCCGCTCCAGCTCGTCCCGATGGCTCCGGTCGTCGAGCTCGCGGACGACGACGGGAACCTGGTGCCGGTGCGGCTCGCGGTGTGGCGCGTGCGGGTCGGGCGCGCGTCCCTCTACCTGATCGACACCCACGTCGAGGGAAACCCGGACTGGGCCGTCACCGACACCCTCTACGGCGGCGACCGCGCGAACCGGTTGCGACAGGAGCTCCTGCTCGGCGTCGGCGGCGTTCGCGTCCTGCGGCGCCTCGGGCTCGAGCCGACCGTCTTCCACCTGAACGAGGGCCACTCCGCCTTCCTCCAGCTCGAGCGGCTGCGCGAGCTCGTCGAGGAACAGGGACTCTCGGCGGACGAGGGGCTCGAGCGGCTGCGCTCGTCGACCGTGTTCACGACGCACACGCCGGTTCCCGCGGGGAACGAGGTCTTCGATCCCGAGCTCGTCCGGCTCAGCCTCGGCGGCGTCGTCGAGCGGTGCGGTCTCGCCTGGGAGGACTTTGTCACGCTCGGCAAAGTGGAAACGTCCGACTCCGGCTTCGGGCTGACGCCGTTCGCGCTCCGCACGTCGGAGCACGCGAACGCCGTCTCGGAGCTCCACGGCGCCGTCTCGCGCGAGATGTGGCACGGACTCTGGCCCGAAAGACGCGTCGACGAGGTTCCGATCACCTCGATCACGAACGGCGTCCACCAGCGAACCTGGATCTCCGCCGAGCTCGGGAAACTGCTCGGGGACACGGATCCGCATTTCGACCGCGCCAAGGACCTGGCTGCGGGCGACCTGTGGGAGGCACACCGCAGCGCGAAGGAGCGGCTCCTCGAGTTCATGGTCACGACTCGCGGGGAGCCGCTGCTCGATCCCGACGTTCTGACGATCGGCTTCGCGCGCCGCTTCGCCACCTACAAGCGCGCCGGCCTTCTCTTCAGCGATCCGGAGCGCTTCGCGAGGCTCCTGACTGATCCTGGACGGCCGATCCAGGTGCTCGTCGCCGGCAAGGCGCACCCGGCGGACGAGGGCGGCAAGGACGTGATCCAGCAGGTCGTCGAGTTCGCGCGCGAACGCGAGGCGGCCGGACGCGTCGTCTTTCTCGAGGACTACGAGATGACCCTCGCGCGGCGGCTCGTGCAGGGCGTCGACCTGTGGCTCAACACGCCGCGGCGGCCGTTCGAGGCGTCCGGGACGTCCGGAATGAAGGCGGCGCTCAACGGTGTACTCAATTGCTCGATCCTCGACGGCTGGTGGGCCGAGGCCTACTCCCCCGCGTGCGGGTTCGCGATCGAGGGCGGAGTCGCGGACGGTGCGACCGAGGAGGAGCAGGACGAGGCCGACGCGGCGGCGCTCTACGCGGTGCTCGATGGCCAGGTGCTCCCGGCGTACTACGAGCGGGACGACGCGGGCGTGCCACAGCGCTGGATCGAGCTCATGCGCGAGTCGATCGCCGAGCTAGGCCCGCGCTTCGGGACTGCGCGGATGGCGTCCGAGTACGTCGAGCGGCTCTACCTCCCGGCGCACGAGGGCGCGTTGCGCGTCGCCAGCCGCGTCGGCTAGGGGCACGGCACCTCGGGGAACGGGTTGACACTCGAACCGTCGGCCATGTGGGCGACGACGCAGTGGATCTCCCCCGACGCGTGCGAGTCGGCCTGCCGGTAGACCCACACGTTGTGCTTCACGGGAACGGTCACGGCCTGTCCGGTGAGCGGAATCGTGAACGAGACGGAGTTGACACCGTCGAGCGCGACTCCGCCGATCGTGAGTTCGCCACCATCTGTCGGAGACGGGTTGGCTCCACCGGCGGTGATCGGCTGCGACCGGCTGAGCGGGGCACCGCACCCGCCTCCGAACGCGATCGAGACACAAAGGTCGCCGCGCGTATCGGTCACGACGTAGACGTTGCTGTCGGGACTGAGGAGACGCGCACTGGCGAGGATCAGATGACACGACGGGAAATAGGCGGAAGGCTGTGAGGGCAGACTCGGAGTAGCCACGCACAGGGATTGGAACTGCTTTGCCCACCGCAGCGCAGCCGGAGTCTGCGGTTCTTGGGCCGCCCTGATCCCGTTGAAGGCACCGAAGCCGTCGGCGATCGCGACTCCGACCAGCCCGAGCGCCACCGCGACGACCGCGGCAGCAAGGACGGGCCGGCGCAACCGCCGCCCGCCCGAACGCTTCGCGTCCGAGAACGTCAGCGGCTCGAGCCGCCGCAGCGGAGCGAGCAGTTCCATCACCTTCGCGTCGTCGCCGTAGCCGATCATGCTGAGTCCTCCCTCGCGATCAATCGCGCCCGTCCACGTGCAAGGCGCTGCCGGACGGCGTCCGGCGACAGCCCGGTCATCTCCGCGAGCTCCGCGGCCTGGAAGCCGTGGACGTAGCGCAGCAGGACGAGCGCGCGGAGCTCGGGCGAAAGCTCTCGCTCGAGCAGGTCGAGCAGCGCGACGAGCTCGGCGTCCGCTTCCTGCGCGATCTCGCGGGAGCCGCCGAGTCGCACGAGCGCACGCTGGAAGCGACGCCCGCGACGCAACGCGCCGAGCGCCCGGTGCCTCGCGATCCCGTAGAGCCACGCGCGCTCGTTGCCGACGCCGTCCAGCCGTTCCCACGCCCTGAGCGCGTCGTGGAACGTGTCCTGCAGCAGGTCCTCGGCGAGCGACCGGTCGCGCACCATCGCGACGAGGTAGCGGCCGAGCTCCGGCGCGTGCGCCCGGAACATCGCCTCCACGCTCGTAGGCGCGGGAGGCGCTTCGGGCACCACGGCCTCTCGGACGCTGCTCACACCGACAAGATGCCGCAGCGGGCCGAAATGTGACAGGAGGCGCGCCGACCCCGAGGCGCGCCTCCTGCCCCCGCGGATCAGGCAGCCGCAGTCGCCGCCCGCATCCGGGCGCGGGAGCCGAGCAGGACGAAGAGGCTCGTGCCGAGCGTCCAGAGCGGCATGCCGAAGATCAGCCCGATCCAGCCGATCGGGCCGGCGGCGAGCACGATCGCGACGAGGCCGGCGAAGGCGGCCCACCAGCGCGGCAGGACACGCGTCCGCCACGCGACGATCGCCACCGCGGCGACCGGCAGGATCGCCGCCAGCTCCGTGCCGGCGAAGAAGAGGTCGACGGAGTGATGGAATGTCGCCGCGGTCGCAGGGTCGATGTCGTTCTTGTCGATCCCGCCCGCGAGGTCGACGCCCGCGGTCAGCAGTCCGAGGGCTCCGGCCATCGCGGCGCCGGCGAGCGCGAGCCCGGGCAGCTGGCTGGTCTGTCCCATGGCCTCGGCCAGCCGAACGCGCAGGCCGGCGACGAAGCTCACGAACCCGAGGCAGCCGAGCATGAACAGCCAGGCTCCCATGACGATCGAATCGGAGTCGGACCGGTACCAGGCGAGGATCTGGCTTCCCGGCGCATGCTCCGCGGGGTTGTTGTGGTTGACGAGCGCGATCCCTCCGATCCAGAGGGCGACGCTGAGCGGGCCGAGCAGGGCCCAGCGGCGGTTGTCTGACGTGGTCATACGGCGGTGCTCCTTTCGAAGGCGAGTGAGGGTGTAATCGCGATGCGGGAGCGGATGGAGCGAAGGAGCGAGATCGAGGCCCCGAGTCCCGCGAGCAGCAAGGTGGCGAGGACGAGCCCGGCGATGAGCAGGTGGCGACGCATCACGCAGCGGTCGCGGCCGGCGCGCCGATCGCGGTGGTCGCAGGGACGTAGACGGGCTCGTAGCCGAGGACGCGGCCGAGCGGGCCGCCGAGCGCGAGGCCGATCCTTTGCACGATCGCGGGCGGGAACGGAAGCCGGACCGTGTCGAAGTGGGCCTGCGCGATCACTGCGAGGTGCAGTGGGTTCGGCATCCCCTTCCGGTTCGTCCGGCCGTCGACGGCGAGGGCGAACATCGTCTCGATCAGCGACTCGAACTGCAGCGCCGGACGGATCTCGCAGACGAAGTGCGCGACCTCGTCTCCCGCGTTCCAGAACTTGTGCGGCGTGCCGGCGGGCACCGTGAGGCGCTTGCCCGGTCCGGCGACGAGCTTCTTCCGGCCGACGCGAAAGCCGACCGTGCCGCGGAGCACCTCGAAACGCTCCTCCTGGCTCGGATGGACGTGCGCCGCGGCTACGAAGCCGTTCGGCTGGACGTAGGTCTCGATCACGACGGCCGCGCCGTTCGTCTCGCGGCTCGTCTGCCGGAAGACGGTGCGCTCGCCGGTGACCGGGTTCTCGATCGAGTCTCCTGCGCGGATCATCTGTATCTCCTTCTCGTGGTGTCGCCGGGGCGACTGTCGAGGGGAAGCGTCGGAGACGCCGCTTAAGATCCACTTGAGGAGGGCTTAAAGGGGCATGGCTACGCAGTTCCGCGTCCTGGGGCCGGTCGAGGCGGTGCTCGACGGGCAGGCAGTTGCGCTCGGCGCGCCGAAGCAGCGCGGCCTGCTCGCAGTGCTGCTCGTCAACCGCGGACGCGTCGTCTCGGCCGAGCAGATCGTCGACGGGCTCTGGGGCGAGTCGCCGCCCGCGTCGGCGGTGCAGTCGCTGCAGGTCTACGTCCACGGGCTACGACGCGCACTGGGGAGCGAGCGGATCGAGACGGCCGGCCGCGGCTACCGGGCCGTCGTCGGCGAGGAGGAGCTCGACCTCGACCGCTTCGAGCGCGCGCTCGGGAGCGGCCGGGCAGCGCTCGAGGCCGGCCGGGCCGACGATGCCGCGGAGGATCTCCGTGAGGCGCTCGCGCTCTGGCGTGGATCCGCGCTCGCAGGCTTGCCGGAGGAACTGCGACGCGCGGCCGAGGCGGACCGGCTCGAGGAGATGCGGCTGACGGCCCTCGAGCTCCGTTACGACGCCGAGCTCGCGTGCGGCCGTCACGACGCCGTCGTCGCGGAGCTGGAGACGCTGACGGCCGAGAACCCGTACCGCGAGCGTTTCCTCCACCAGCGACTGCTCGCCCTCTACCGCGCGGACCGCCAGGCGGAGGCGCTCGAGGTCTACCGCGACACGCGCCGGCTGCTCGCGGACGAGCTCGGCCTCGAGCCGAGTCCCGCCCTGCAGGAGCTGGAGCGGGCGATCCTGCGCCAGGATCCGAGCCTCGCGGCCCCGGCTCCTCCGAGCCGCACCGCGAAGCCGCTTCCCGTCTCCCCCACGCCGCTCGTCGGGCGCCGGCTCGAGCTTGCGGCGGTCAGCGCGCTCTTCCGCGACGAAGGGGCGCGCCTCGTCACGCTCACCGGCCCGGGAGGCACCGGCAAGACGCGGCTCGCGCTGGCGGTCGCGCACGCGCTCGAGCCCGAGCTTCGCAACGGCGCCGTGTTCGTCGGCCTCGCGCCCGTCTCGAACCCCGAGCTGCTGCTGCCGACCATCGCGGAGGCGCTCGACGTGCGGGAGAACGAGGTGCGCGAATGCCTCCAGGAGCGCCGGATGCTGCTCGTGCTGGACAACTTCGAGCAGCTCCTCGCCGCGGCGCCGCTCGTCGCGGACCTGCTCGCTGCGGCGCCGCGCCTGTTCGCGATCGCGACGAGCCGCGCACCGCTGAGGATCGCGGCCGAGCACGAGTATCCGGTCCCGCCGTTCGACACGCCCGATGCCGGCCTCCCCTTCGAGACGCTCGTCCAGACCGACGCGCTTCGCCTCTTCGCTGCCCGCGCGCGCGCAGTCGATCCGGGGTTCGAGCTCGACACCGCAACTGCGCCCGACATCGCCCGCGTCTGCCGCCGGCTGGACGGACTGCCTCTCGCGATCGAGCTCGCCGCGGCACGGTCGAAGCTGCTCGCGCCGGCAGAGCTCCTCGAGCGCCTCGAGCGAGAGCCGAACCTGCTCCCGGGCGGCCCGAGAGATGCGCCGGCGCGCCAGCGGACGCTCGCCGCGACGATCCACTGGAGCTACGACCTGCTGGATCCCGAGGAGCGTTTCGCGTTCGCGCGGCTCGGCGTCTTCTCCGGAGGCTGTACGCTCGAAGCCGCCGAGCGTGTCTGCGCGGTCACGCTCGACACCCTCGCCTCACTCGTCGACCACAGCCTGCTGCGGCGGCGCGATTCGCGCTTCACGATGCTCGAGACCGTCCGCCATTTCGCGGTCGAGCGGCTGGAGGAGGACGGCGCCGACGAGGTGCGCCTGCGACACGCCGAGTGGCTGACCGAGCTCGCCGAGGCTGCGAAGGCCGCGAACCTCGCCGGCGACGACCCTGTGCCGTGGCTCGATCGCCTCGAGGCCGAGCACAGCAACATCCGCGCCGCGCTCGGTTGGGGACTCGACGCCGACGTCGAGCTCGCGCTCCGGCTCGTGACGGCGCTGCGGCCGTTCTGGGAGGTGCGTGGCCACTGGGCCGAGGGGCTTCGCTGGGCGGAACAGGCGCTCGCGGCAGATCAGGCTCCGCCACCCGATCTGCGAGCCTCGGCAGTGGCCTTCGCCGCCGGCGCCGCGCTGCGCCTCGGCGACGTCGCACGGGCCGGAGAGCTCTACGGCGAGGTGCTCGCGCTCTCGCGCGACGCCGGTGACGTCGAGGGTGAGGCACGCGCGCTCAGCGATCTCGGCACCGTGGCCTCCGTTAGCGGCGACCTCGCCGACGCCCGCAGGCTGCTCGAGGAGAGCGTGGCGCGCTACCGCGAGCTCGAGGTGCCGCGCGGGCTCGCGATCGCCCTTTCCAACCTCGGCGACGCCGCGGCTCAGGAGCATCACTTCGAGGAGGCGATCGCCGTCACGACCGAGGCGCTCGCGATCCAGCGGGAGCTCGCCGACCGGGGACGGCAGGCCATCTCGCTCTACAACCTCGGCTACTACCACCTCCAGCGCGGCGAGGTCGAGTCGGCCCGCGAGTGGCTCGAGCACGCGGTCGCCCTTACGTTCGAGCTCGGCTACAAGGAGGTCATGGCCTACGTGCTCGCGTCCTTCGTCCGCATCTGCCTCCTCGACGGCGAACCCGGCCGCGCCGCGTACCTCGCCGGAGTCGCCGACCAACTGCAGGCGGATGCGGGCGTCCTCATCCAGCCCGTCGAGCGGGGGCTGTTCGAGGAAGCAAAGGCGGCCGCGGAGGAGGTTCTCGGCGAGGAGTACGGGACTGCACACGACGCCGGGTCGGCCGCGCCGCTCGAGGAGGCGCTGCGCGAAGGCGGCGTGCTCGCCGAGGCACCTGCCGCGTGAGCGAAGGAGATACGACCGCGTTCGAGCGGCTCGTGAGCGACGCCCTCGACGAGCTGCCGGACGACATCCGCTCGCTCATGTCGAACGTCGCGGTGACTGTCGAGGACGAGCCGCCCGACGGCGAACCTCTCCTCGGCCTCTACCAGGGCGTCCCCTACGGCAAGCGCGGGCCGTACTACGCCGGCGCCCTGCCCGACAAGATCACGATCTACCGCGGCCCGCTCGAGCGCATGGCCGGCGGTAACCACGAGCGGCTACGGCGCCAGGTGCGCCGTACTGTCTTCCACGAGATCGCCCACCATTTCGGCATCAGCGACCAGCGGCTGGTCGATATCGACCGTTACTAGCTGCGAGTGCTGCGACCCGCAACCTGGATCGAGGAACTCGGTGTGGCGCGGCGTCATGGCGTCATCGTCTGAGACAGGCTGCATCCAGACACGTCCGGAACCAGGTTCCGGACGTGTGCGATTGGGACCTGGCCCGTCGTCGGGCGATCGTGCCAGGGCGTACGAGGTGCGTATGGCGCGACTGTCTCCTTCGGACACGGCCGGAACCAGGTTCCGGCCGTGTCCGATTGGCACCTGTCCGGATCAGGCGCCGGTGCAGGATCGACCGCTTACAGCGCGGAGTCTTTTGTCCCAGCGAGGAAGCGCGAAGCGTTTCCGACGCTAGCTCGCGCCGGACACGCTCAGTTGGTTCTCAGCGTGGCGGATCCGCTGCTCCAGTTGCCAGCGGTCGGCCGTCGAGTCGCCGGCGTCGACGCGCTCGAGCTCGGCTTGCGCCTCCTCGAGCTGGCGGCGCGCACGCGCTTCGTCGATGTCCTTCGCCGCGACCGCGTCGTCCACGAGTGCGATCGCGCGGTTCTCGAGCACCTGGAAGAAGCCGGGGCCGGTCGCGAACTCCCGCACCTCGCCGTCGCCCAGGTGGACGCGCGTCGAGCCTGCACGCAGCATCGCGACGAGGGGCGCATGCCGCGCGAGAACACCGATCTCCCCCGCGTCCCCGGGCACGATCAGCATCTCGGCCTCGCCCTCGAACGCCGGACCCTCCGGCGTCACGACCGAGACCGGGAAGAGCGGATGGTCAGGCATCTAGGCGGGGGCGCCGGCCGTCTCGGCCTCGGCCTGCTCCTCGGCCTCGGGCTCCTCGCCGGCGAGCTGCTTCCCGCGCTCGACCGCCTGCTCGATCCCGCCGACCATGTAGAACGCCTGCTCGGGCAGGTCGTCGTGCTTGCCGTCGAGGATCTCGGTGAAGCCGCGGATCGTGTCCTCGAGCTTCACGTACTCGCCGGGCGTTCCGGTGAACTGCTCCGCGACGAAGTTCGGCTGCGAGAAGAACCGCTCGATCTTGCGGGCGCGCTGCACGACGAGCTTGTCCTCGTCGGAGAGCTCGTCGATGCCGAGGATCGCGATGATGTCCTGCAGGTCGCGGTAGCGCTGGAGCACCTCCTGCACGCGGGTCGCCGTCCGGTAGTGCTCGTCCGAGACGATGCCCGGCTGCAGCGCACGCGACGTGGAGCGCAGCGGATCGACCGCCGGATAGATCCCCTTCTCGACGATGCTGCGGTCGAGCACGGTCGTCGAGTCGAGGTGCGCGAACGTGTTCGCGGGTGCCGGATCGGTGAGGTCGTCCGCGGGCACGTAGATCGCCTGGATCGACGTGACCGAGCCCGTGCGCGTC
>JAICSH010000056.1 GCA_025936995.1 Thermoleophilia bacterium
ACGTCTACCGGCCGCCTTTCGAGGTGCCGGACGTGGAGCGGAAGTTCGGCAACCTCACGCTCACCTATGCGGCGCAGATCCACGTCGCCGCCGTCGAGGTCGACCCCGAGACCGGCGCGTACGAGATCGTCGACTACGCGGCCGTCGACGACTGCGGCAAGCGGATCAACCCGCAGATCGTCGAGGGGCAGGTGATGGGCGCGACGGCGCAGGCGCTCGGCGCCGCCGTCCACGAGACCTTCGAGTACGACGAGGACGGCAATCTCCTGACGCCCAACTTCTACGACTACCACGTTCCGCATGCGCTCGACATGCCGCCGCTCGCCACCGGCGCGATCGAGAGCCCGTCGCCGTTCACGCCCCTGGGCACGAAGGGCATGGGCGAAGGAGGAGGCGCGGGGATCCACGCGATCTGCGCGGCCATCCAAGACGCGACCGGGCAGGTCGTGACCGACAGCCACAACCCGTACCAGCGCGTCTGGCGGCTGCTGCAGGAGGCGAGCTCGTGAACGTTTCCGGGGAGCGCGCGTTCGCGGCGCCGCGTGCGACCGTATGGCAGGTGCTGAACGATCCCGCGTCGATGGCGAAGACCATGCCCGGCGTCGAGAGCTTCGACATCCACGACGACAGGCGCTGGACGGCGAACGTCAAGATCCCGCTCGGCCTCGGCGGCCTCAAGATGAAGGTCGACATGGAGAAGATCGAGGAGCGCGAGCCGGAGTTCGCGAAGCTCGCGGTCAAGGGCAACGGCGTCGGCGCGATCATGAACATGGAGACGTCGTTCACGCTCTCCGACGCGGCCGAGGGCGGCACCTCGATGGCATGGGCGGCCGAGGTGAAGATCCTCGGTCCGGTCGGCTCGATGGGCCAGCGCGTCCTCCAGCCGATCGTGAACCAGCAGGTGCAGCACGTCCTCACTGCGCTGGACGGTCAGGTTCAGGAGGCGGTCGCCGGCAGTAGCCCCGCGACGCACGGCGCCGAAGAGGGGATCAGCCCAGCGTCGCCCGAAGCGTATGAGGCCGATCCCGAGGGGCCGACGACCTCGACCGAAGACTGACCTTGGCGCCGCCTCTCAAGTTCGGCGTCATGCAGCTCACGATGGAGCCGCTCGACGAGATGCTCGCGTCGGCGCGGGCGATGGACGAGGCCGGGATGGACACCGTCTGGCTCGCCGAGGCGTACCCGTGGTGGCGCAAGCACGGGATGGAGGCTCGTTCCTCGAGCGGCGTGGGCGCACTCATGGCCCGCGAGACGAAGCGGCTGACGATCGGCTGGGGGATCATCGCGGCGTCCACCCGTCATCCGGTGCAGGCCGCGATGGACGCGCGCGTCGTGCAGGAGGCCGCCGGGCCGGGCCGGTTCATCCTCGGCTTCGGGACCTCGAAGATCTTCCTCAACAACACGAAGACGCAGACGAAGAAGACGCTCGGGCCGATGCGCGACGCGGTGACGATCGCGCGCGGCGTCCTCTCCGGCGAGCGGTTCGACTACGACGGCGACACGTGGAGCGCCGACGTGCCGGCGCTCGCGCCCGACGCGCATGCGCCGCGCGAGGTCCCCCCGCTCTACGTTGCCGCCACCGCGCCGAAGATGCAGCAGCTCGCGGGCGAGATCGCCGACGGCTGCCTCACACCCTCGATCACGACGCCCGGGTTCGTCCGCTACACGCGCGACAATGTCGGTGGCGAGATCGACGTCGGCTGCACGGTCGTCGCGTCGATCCACGAGTCCGATCGCGATGCGGGCCGCGACGGCGCGCGCGAGATAGCCGGCATGTATCTCGCGAACAAGGTGCAGAACATCCAGGGCGCCGCCGACACACTGCTCGAGCTCGCGGGGATCGAGCAGGACGAGATCCGGCCCGTCGCCGAGGCGATGGAGCAGGGCGGCCGGCTCGCGGCGAAGGCGCAGGTCTCCGACGCGCTCCTCGACAAGTGCCGGCCGATCGCGGGCACGCCGTCCGACTGCATCGAGGCGATCGAGGAGTACCGCGACGCCGGCTGCAGCCATGTGATGCTCGAGCTCTGGGGCGCCGACCGCCACGAGCAGATCCGGCTCTTCGGCGAGAAGGTGCTGCCGCAATTTCGCGGATAGACGACATGCTCGCCGAGGCCCGCTCGCGGATCGTGCGCTACACGCCCGACGAGGTCCGCGCCGACCCCGATCTGCTCGTCGTCGACATCCGCTCGCACGACGAACGCGAGCGCAAAGGCGTCATTCCCGGCTCGAAGCCGGTGTCGCTGTCGGTCCTGCCCTGGCGAGCCGACCAGACCTCGGAGTGGCGCGACGAGGAGCTTGCGGGACGTCGCCTCTGCCTCGTCTGCGCTCATGGGGATTCCTCCTCGCTCGCGGCCGCTTTGCTGGTCGACCTCGGCGTCGATGCGGGCGACCTGATCGGAGGCTACGAAGCATGGTGAGCGTCGACCGCGACCGCCTGGTCGAGACCGCGACGCGGCTCGTCGACGTCCCGAGCTTCACCGGCGATGAGGAGGCGGCGGCGCGTCTCATGGTCGAGCTCTACGAGGCGCTCGGCCTGCAGGTGCAGAGGCAGCAGGTCGAGGAGGGGCGTGCGAACGCACTCGGCAACTGGCCGGCGGCCGGCGGAGGGAAGTCCCTCATGTTCAACGGCCATCTCGACACCTCGTATTCGGGCCGCGAGCCCTGGCTCCGCGCCGTCCCCGGCTTCCAGCCGCAGGCGTTCGAGCGGGACGGTCGGCTCTACGGGCTCGGCATCTCGAACATGAAGGGCGCTGTCGCGTGTTACGTGGAGGCTGTCCGGGCGTTGAAGGACACGGGCGTGCGCCTGCGCGGCGACGTCCTGATCGCGGCCGTGTGCGGCGAGATCGAGAAGACGCAGCAGGGCCAAGCGCAGGGAGCGCAGTACCGCGGCTACGCGGCCGGTACCAGGTACCTCGTCTCGCACGGCGGCGTGGCCGACATGTGCCTGCTCGGCGAGCCGACCGAGGGCAAGGTCGTGCTCGGCCACTTCGGTGCGCTCTGGTTGCGGATCCGCGTCCACGGCGACTTCATCCACACGGCCTTCAGCGAGGGGCGGCGCGACCGCAACTCGATCCTGCGCGCGCGCGAGGTGCTCGACGCGGTGCTCGAGTGGATCCCGATGTGGGAGAGCGATCCGGCAAACGCCTATCAGGGTGCGAAGGCGATCGTGAACGTCGGCGCGGTCGAGGGCGGCTTCGGCTGGCGCGCGTCCCGCACCCCGCACCACACCGACCTCTTCCTCGATATCCGCGTGCCGCCCACGAAGACGATGGCCGCCGCACGCGGCGAGGTGCTCGACATGGTGCGGGGCCTGGCCGAGCGCTTCCCCGGGTACGGCGTCGAGGGCGAGGTCTTCGTCACCGCTCCGGGGGCCGAGATAGACGAGAGCCACGAGCTCGTCGCGGCGATCGACGCCGCCCACGCCGAGGTCTGGGGCGAGCCGCCGGGCCGCGACGTGACGCGCTGGTTCAGCGACGCTTCGGCGCTCACGCGCTACGGCGTTCCGACCGTCAACTACGGCACCTCGACCGGCCTGATGGACGTGGAGCTCGGCGAGAACCTCGAGATCGACGGCCTGGTCAAGACCGCCGAGGTCTACGCGCGGGTCGCGCTGCAGGTCTGCGGAGTCGCGTGAAGCTCGTCACCTACGACGACGGCAAGGTCGGGTACGTCGACGGGGAGGAGATCGTCCGGCTCGACGTGGCGACGATGCGGGAGTGGTTCGAGCGGGGCGGCGCCGATGAGACCGGCGAGCGCACCTCGCTCGCCGAGGCGAAGCTCCGCGCGCCGATCCTCCCGAAGAAGTTCTTCCACACCGCGGGCAACTTCCGCGAGCACGAGGAGGAGTCGAAGAACGTCAACTGGACGCACCAGATCGCGCCGTGGATCAACTTCTTCCAGAACGTCGACGCGATCGTGGGGCCGGACGAGCCGATCGTCTACCCGGAGCACCTGACCGAGGAGCTCGACTACGAGCTCGAGCTCGCCGTCGTCCTCAGGAAGGCCGGCAAGTGGTTCTCGCCGGAGGAGGCCGCGGACTACATCGGCGGCTATGTGATCTTCAACGACATCACGGCGCGCGACATCCAGCGGGGCGAGATGCGCTCCGGCGTCTTCAGCTTCTGCAAGGCGATCGACACCTTCTGCCCGCTCGGGCCGTGGATCGTGACCCCGGACGAGATCCCCGACCC